>QYQK01000089.1 GCA_007280935.1 Opitutales bacterium | reverse complement strand
TGATTATGAAAGGCTCCGCGGAGGTCTTTCATTTCGACCAAGCGCGGAAGTAAGTTCGCCTCCGCGGCATCGATCTCGCCCGCGCCTTCGCGGAGTTCGGGCGGAATCCAAGGTAATCCGAGGGCTTGAAAAACTTCTGCTTCGCTTTGGGCGCCAGGCGCGTGGACGCCCTCGGCCGTCGCCTTGAAGCCCCATTCGCTCATACTCAAGCCGCGCGAAAGGGCACGATGCCGCATCGCGACATTATGATCCTTGGAACCGGTAAAATGGTGTAAGGCGAAGAAGAATTGCTCTTCGGGCACCACGCGCAAATCAGCCTGCAGGCCGGACTCGAAGCGCACGCTCGATTTTGTCTCACCGTGAGCGGTCACTTCTTTGACGCCCGGATAAGCGACGAACCAATCCATAATCGGCTTCGGATCTGCCGCCGCGACGATGAAGTCGAGGTCGCCCACGGTCTCGCGGGCCCGGCGCAATGAGCCCGCTGACTCGGCATGCTTGACCTGCGGCAAAGCGCGTAGGCCGGCTAAAATCGGGTTGGCGACTTCGGCGGCTTCGTACCATCGATGACGCAAGCTATAAGCGACTCGGTTTTTGATGCCTTCGAGAATCTTGGTCTGCGTTTTTTCCCCGAAGCCTTTGAGTTCGGCGACTTTCCCTGCTTCGCAAACTTCTTTTAATTTGTTCAAATCTTCCACGCCTAAGAGCGTCCAGAGCGTGCGGACTTTTTTTGGCCCCAGGCCTTGAATTTGCATAATCTCCAGAAGTCCGGCTGGAATTCCGGCTCGGAGTTTTTGGTGAAAAGGTAAAATACCGTCACGGCGTAAGGTTGTAATCTTATCGACTAACGCTTCGCCCATGCCAGGGATCTCGGCCAAGCCGCCGGTCTTGATGAGCTCATCCAGATCTTCGGTCATCGTCTCGAGGATACGCGCGCCCGTCGAGTAGGCACGGATTTTAAAAGGGTTCTCCCCCATGAGCTCCATCAAAGTCGCGATTTCGTCTAAGACCGCCGCGATGTCATTCTTTTCGAGTATCATCGGGATTTTTCTAACCGGTAGATGGCCTGCAGGGCAGTGAAGTCAGCTTCCCGACTACCACTCTCGATGACATGTTGATATTCGCCGGCGTGCTTCAGTTCTTCGGAGGCCGTAGCGACGCGGCGATCAATTTCATCGAGTGGATCCGTTCCGCGGCCGGTAAGCCGGCGGCGCAACTCGACCGGATCGCTCACCCTAATGAACGCAGTCACGAGCGCCGCGGCCAGCCGAGCGTCGGCCGTTCCCATGGCGCGAATCGTGGCTGCACCTTGAACATCGACGTTGAGAAGCGCGTCAAAACCCGCGTCCAGGTGTTTGGCCACGTCGGCCAGCCGCGGGCCGTAAAGATTACCATGGACGAGGGCGTGCTCTAAAAACACCCCGGCAGCGACTTGCGCTTCGAACTCCGGCCTCGTCAGGAAATAATAATCAACCCCCTCGGCCTCTCCGGCGCGCGGTGCGCGCGTCGTGCAAGTGATTACCCGACGAATAGCGCGCGGATTAGCTTCGGTCAGGCGGGCGCAGAGCGTCGTCTTGCCACTTCCGGCCGGCCCTGAAACCACGATGAGCAGCGCTCGGCTCACGATACTACTGTCGCCAGCAGGCAGGCGACGGCTAGCAGACCCAAGATGAGTCCGAGGCCCTTATGGCGTGCGGGGGTGTGCAAGACCCAGTCGCACTGGTTTAAAAATGCGGGCGGGGAATAAGCCCACCAAAGCCCGAAGAAGACGAACAGTCCATAGCTGAGCGTGGCATCCAACAAGCTTCGCGGTAGTTGCCGATACCCCGCATCCAAAGTAAAGCGCGCGAAGAAAAGCATCAGCACCCCAAGCGAACGGATGGATAACAGATCCGGCATGAAGCGAAGCATCGCGAGGCTTGCACCTAATAAGACCACGACCACGGGTAAGCGCGGCAAGCCGGCCAGATCCGGCTCCGGCATATTCATCAGCCACCAACCGAACCAGGCCGTCGCCGCCAAGGTCAATGTCACCGTGGCGAAGCGCGACCGGCGAAAGGTCTGCAGTAAGGGCGAGGCCGTGAAGACTAAATAAGCGGCGAGCAATAGGACGGCCGCCAGTGCGTAGTAAGCTTGAGCGAGGGACACGGGACTAAATTAGGGCAAGCCAGGAGCCCGAGGCAACAAGTAGGTTTACCGATGGTGAATCCGCTCGACTGCCCAGGCCGCATGCTCGGCCACCATCGCATCTTCGTGTGCAAGGAGTGTTTCAATGGCGGGCAAATCTCCCTCGGTTCCGACATTGCCCAGCACCGTCAGGGCGTTGCGCCACCAACGGTGAAGCCCCAGACGGGCGACCGGGGTGTTTTTAAAGTGCTCCTCAAATTGAGCGGGGTTCCAAGCAAGGGTCTCACGAAGCGGCGGGTGATCCCGAGGCACAAACGCTGCCTCGCGGGTTTGTTCTGCCCAACGATTCCAGGGGCAAACGTCCAAGCAATCGTCGCAACCGAATACCCGGTCGCCCAAGGCTTCGCGATATTCCAAAGGAATCGGACCGGGATGTTCGATTGTCAGATAGGCCAGACAGCGTCGCGCGTCTAATTTATAAGGGGCGATGATCGCCTGCGTGGGACAGGCTTCGATGCAGCGCACGCACGTTCCGCAGCGGTCAGGTTCTTGCCGTTCGGCCGGCGGCAACTCCAAGGTCGTGAGAATGACTCCGAGAAACAGCCAGGTGCCCGCGCCGCGGTGAATCAGAATCGTGCTCTTACCTTGCCAGCCTAACCCTGCCGCAGCGGCCATCGGCTTTTCGAGGACGGGGCCAGTATCGACATAGGGCTTTTGGGCCCCTCCCATGGCTTCCATGATGAGGCAGAGTTTTTGCAGCCGAGGCAAAATGACATCATGGTAATCCGCCCCTAAAGCGTATTTGGCGATGCGATAGCCAGCGGCCGGATGGGGCTGCCAATAATTAAGCCCTACGACAATCAAGCTCCTTGCCTCCGGCAGGACTTTCGTGGCATCCGTCCGTCTTTCCGGATTACGGGCCATCCATTTCATTTCACCGTGCATCCCGTCGGCAATCCACTTCTTAAAGTAATCCGCGCGCACATCGGCATCGACCGGGGCAACGCCGAAGGCATCGAAGCCCAACGCGGTCGCTTCGGCTTGGAGCCGCTCCCGGAGGGCTAGCGTGTCCATGCCTCAGCCTAAGATCGACAGCACGCGGCTGACAATCTCATCCACGGGCGCCAATTTCCCGAGACCTTCGTAACCACAGGCGAGCATCCCTTCCGCGGGTTCTACAATCGCATGGCCGCGGGCCCGAAGGGTCTTCAGATTTGCTTGGGTAGCGGCATGTTCATACATCTTGCCGTTCATCGCTGGGCAGAGCAGCACCGGCCCACGCGTCGCGAGGTAAACACTGGTTAAGAGATCGGGGGCCAAGCCATGAGCAAACTCCGCCATCACATGAGCGGTGAGCGGCGCAACGAGCAGGAGATCGGATGAGTCGGCGATCTCGATGTGACCCGGGACGGAATTAGCGCCCTCGGCCCAGAGATCGAACGCCACGGGTCGACGAGAGAGCACCTGCAGCGTCATCGGGGAGATGAACTGGGTCGCGCCCTTGGTCATGACTACCTGGACCTCGGCGCCGTATTTGACCAGTTGGGAGGTCAGGTCTGCGGCCTTGTAGGCGGCGATGGAGCCGGTGATACCGAGGGTGATGCGTTTGCCGACGAGCTGGGACATGACAGAGCTTAAGATGATAAGGTGGCCCGGTGAGGCGAGGGGAAAGGCTAAGCCACACCTTTGAAGGCCAGCTTTCCAGCGTCCGCGAGCCCCTGTTTTAGGGAGAAATCATCCCATTTACCTCAACTAACGGGCTTTTCATGTTTGCCATACCTGCCCTCGCAGGTTGCCATTACCCCCTACTATGCAATCCGACATTGGTCTCATTGGTCTGGCCGTCATGGGTCAGAACCTCGCCCTCAACATCGCCGACCACGGCTTCGCGATTTCGGTGTATAACCGCACGACCGCCAAGACCGACGAGTTTGTGAAGGAAAACCCCAGCACGCCCGGCAAGCTGACGGGCTGCCCGACCATTCGGGATTTTGCCGCTTCTCTTAAAAAGCCTCGAAAGGCCGTCATCCTCGTCAAAGCTGGGGCCCCCACCGATGCGGTCATCAGTGAGCTCGCGGCAGTCTTCGAGCCGGGCGACATCATCATTGACGGCGGCAACGCCCTCTGGACGGACACCATCCGACGCGAGAAGGAATTAAAGGCCAAGGGTCTCCGCTTCATTGGCTCGGGCGTATCCGGCGGCGAAGAAGGTGCCCGGTTCGGCCCATCCCTCATGCCCGGCGGCGATGCCTCAGCTTGGGCTGAAATCAAACCTATCTGGGAAGCGGTTGCCTCTAAGGTCGACGCCGTGACTGGCGTGGAACTGACCGGCGCCAAGCCAGGCAAGCCCATCAAGGGCGGCGTTCCTTGCGTCGCTCTCATCGGCACCGATGGCGCCGGCCACTACGTCAAGATGGTCCATAATGGCATCGAATACGGCGACATGCAGATGATCTGCGAAGCCTACGACTTGATGCGCGGCCTCCTCGGCATGACCCCCGATGAAATCGGCACGGTCTTCGAAGAATGGAACAAGGGCGACCTTAATTCCTTTCTCATCGAAATCACCGCCAAGGTACTCAAGCAGAAAGACCCCGAGACCGGCGTGCCGCTGGTCGACGTCATTCTTGATACGGCCGGCCAAAAAGGCACCGGTAAATGGACCAGCGCCAACGCCCTCGATATGGGTGTCGCCGCTCCAACTATCGCCGAAGCCGTCTTTGCTCGCTGTCTCTCGGCAGTTAAAGATGAACGCGTCGCTGCTGCCAAAGCGCTCCGTGGTCCCAAGCGCGCGATGACCAATCCGGACAAAGCGAAGGTGGTCGAACAGATTCGCGAAGCCCTCTTCTGCTCCAAGATTTGCTCTTACGCCCAAGGCTTCCAACTCATGCGCGAAGCGCAGAATGAATATAAGTGGAAACTTAACTTTGGCGAAATCTCTCAGATCTGGCGCGGGGGTTGCATCATCCGCGCCCGATTCTTACAAAAAATCACCGAGGCCTTCGGCAAGAAGCCTCGGCTGGCAAACCTTCTGCTCGATCCTCACTTCAAGAAAACCGTCAAGAAGGCCCAGAAGAACTGGCGCAAGGTCATCGCCCTCGCCGTCAAGCACGGCATCCCTGTTCCGACCTTAGGGTCAGCCCTCTCCTACTTCGACTCATACCGCACCGCAAACTTACCGCAGAACTTACTGCAAGGCCAACGAGACTTCTTCGGTGCCCATACCTATGAGCGCACCGACAAGCCTCGCGGAGAGTTCTTCCATATCGATTGGCCCGATCCTAAGCGTCCCCAAATCAAGGCCTGAGCGCCTTGAATGAAACAGTAAGGGCGTCCGTAAGGACGCCCTTCTTATTGAGTGAAGTCACTTAGCGGACCAACCGCCGCCCGTGGCCGCCGCGAGCCGTACCGCGACCTGACGACGTTCCCACACCACCAACGAAAGCGTCCGGGCGGCCAGCGCCTCATCGCGATGCGCCGCAGTGATCTCATTCTCGTTCGCGAGGCCGGCCTGGCGGCGAGCTTCCGCGTTAGCGAGGCGGACGCGCACCGCGGACAGTACCCGGCCGGTGAGCTCCTCCTGCATAGCGAGCTCGCGCAGATCGGCGAGCGCATCCTCGACTTCGCGAAAAGCGCCCAACACGGCCTTCATCCACTCCGCTCCAGAACCGTCGATGCGCGCCCGGGCGACCTCGAGGTTAGCTTCGCGCCGACCAGCGTCGAAGACGGGGAGGTCGAGCGACGGCGTCAACGTCCAGAAACTTGATGAGCCGCGGCCGACGCGCGAAGCCGGATCTGCCTGCCAACCAGCTTGGCCGTTGAGCGTGACGGAAGGATAGAAATCGGCAATCGCCGCGCCTTCGCGCGCAATCGCGGCATCGAGATGCGCAGCAGCGGCGGCAAGGTCGGGACGGCGAAGGAGAAGCTCGGAAGGCACGCCGGCACCAAAGGTAGGCATCGCAACGGCACCTTTTGCTTCAGGCAACTTGGCGCCAGGGGCGGAACCGATGAGCGCCCGGAGCGCATTTTCCGCGGCCGCACGCCGGCGCCGGCCGAGACCTTCATCGACCTTAGCCTGAGCGGCGGCGAGACGCGCCGAGGAAAGCGGATCAGAATCAAGCAGTCCAGCACCCACCGTCTTCTCGACAATCTCCATCTCGCGAAAGCGTGTCGCAAATTCGATCTCAAGGAAGGCGAGCTGTTCGCGAGTACCGCGAACGGCGAACCACAGACGGGCGACTTCGGCGGACAGAGCGAGCTCCGCCTGTTCAGCCGTGAATTTGGCGGCACGCGAATCGGCATCGGCTCCCTTGGTCTTGGCCGCCTCGCGGCCCCAGACGTCGAGTTCCCAGGAAGCCTTCACGCCGACCGCTCCGACGTCGGTGCGACGAGGAATCCCAAAACCGACCGGCGTGCGTCCGGTCTCGAGTGAAATGCGGGAGGACTCCAAACCGGCGCCGACGGAGACCGCCGGCTGATCACCGGCATTGGCAGCGAGGAGCAAGGCCACCGCTTCACGCTGACGCGCGCGAGCAATCACCAGGTCAGGGCTATTCTGGCGGGCCTGCGCAATCAGTTCGAGTAAGGCGGGATCTCTGAATGATTCTGCCCACTTCGCATCGGCAGCGACGCCGCTCTGCGAGAACGCCACGGGCGTGGCGGGCTCCTTTGGCTTCGCCATCGGATCGTGCGCACAGCCTGTGAGGACTAGCGCTGCGAGGAAGCATGTCTTATTTAACCGAAGCATTTTGGGAGGCGTCGATATAGACGTCCATCTGCTGGCCAACAAAAAGTGCACGTCCGGCGGGTCGATCGAACTGGTAAATCACTTGCAACACACGAGTGTCGACGCGTTCTACGCTCGCACCGGTTAGCGAGGCCTTCGGGATGACAAAGGGCTCGATACGTACAAACTTCAGCGTGATGGAGCGGTCTTTACCACCAGCGAGAGAGCTCTCGCCCTTCAGGTAGCCTTTGGCGGGCAAGCCGTCGCGCATGCGCGTGGCCAACTGTTCGTCGATGTCGCAACGGATCTGCAAGGTGGAAATGTCGCCGAGTACGACCGGAGCCTTAGCGCCGGCGGCTACGAATTCGCCGACGCGGACGCCGACCTGGAGTACGGTCGCGTCGATAGGCGAACGAAGTACCAGTCGATCAAGGAGTATTGCCGTCTGGTCGAGCTGCGCTTTAGTGAGGGCGAGTTTGGCTTTCGCCTCCTTGGCGGTCATCTGGTAGGAAAGAAGTTCGGACGCGGAGACGGCACCGCTGTCCTTGATGCCAGTCCAGCGACGGGCGGCGTCTTCGGCGCGCTCGGTGGTCGCCTCGGCCGCGGAGACGGCGGCCTTCTGGACGGCGTGCTGAGCGCGGAGATCACGTTCATCGAGGGTCAGGATCGGATCGCCGGCCTTCACTTTGTCCCAGACCTTAACATGGACTTTTGCAACCGTGCCCGACGTGGGTGAGCCAAGAAGCGTATTCTCGGCAGCGGCCTCGATGAGACCGGCGGCGGCGATGAGGCCGTCCTTGTCGCGCGTGGCGGGCTCATAAGGGGGAGGCTTGATCGGCATTTCGTTGGCCGTGCCGCGGGTAAGCTGCCAAGCGGCGACGGCACCGGCGAGGGCGAGGGCGAAGAGCAGGATGCGTTTCTTGAACATAAGGGGAATCAGAGATGGGCGGTTTCGAGGAGCTTAGGGTCGTCGACCACGCGGCTGATGCGACCGTCTTCCATTTCCGCGATGCGATCGGCAAAGCGGAAGATGCGATGATCGTGGGTCACGACGACGACGCAACGCTCCGGCGAGCGAGAAAGATCGCGGACCATCTGCATAATCTGGGCGCCTGTGTCCTTATCGAGGGCCGAAGTCGGTTCGTCGCAGATCAAAAGCGGGGGTTCGTGGACAAGTGCACGCGCGATGGCAACGCGCTGCTGCTGGCCGCCGGAGAGCGCATTGGGCCGACCCTCTTCGCGGCCCTTGAGGCCAACCTTCTCGATGATCGCACCGGCGCGGGCATGAGCTTCGTCATAGGGACGCCCCTGAATCAGCAGAGGCACCATCACATTCTCGATGACGGAGAGTGTAGGAATGAGGTTGAATGACTGAAAGACGAAGCCGAGATTTTTGCGGCGGAACGATGTGAGTTCCTCTTGGCCGAGGCCGTCGAGGCGCTGGCCGAAGACCTCGACCGAGCCCGCCTGCGGCGTAAGCGTACCAGCGATGACGGAGAGGAGCGTCGTCTTCCCGCAGCCCGAAGGGCCGACGAGCATGATGAGTTCGCCGCGGCGGGCTTCGAAGTCAGCTTGCTTGAGGGCGACAACTTGGTTGTCCGGCGTGCCGAAGAACATATCGACGCCGGAGGCGCGGACGGCGATGGGGGGGGTTGGGGGGCTCATCCGCGGAAGACTGAGGCGGCGTCGACGCGCGATACTTTGATGATGCCGATGATGGCGGAGACGAAGCTGATGCCCAGCACGAGGACGAACGTCGCCCAGAGGATTTGCGGGTACATCACGAAGGGCGGCATACCCTTCTCAATCATCGCTCGCCCGATACCCTGCGCCATGCCGGCACCGAGACCGAAGCCGATGAGGCCAGCGGTGAAGGCCTGCACGAAGAGCATGCGGGCGATGACACCCATACCTGCGCCCATCGCCTTGATGGCCGCAAAATATTTCAGGTTCTCGAGCACGAAAGAATAAAACGTTTGGCCAGAAATTGCGATGCCGACGAACAGTCCGAGCAAGACCGCCGTGCCGAAGGAGAACGGGATGCCGGTGTTGGTCCAAAACCACCAGAAGGTATTACGCGCCAAGCTGCGTTCACCCCAGTTCCAAATCACCGTGTCAGATGTCCAGGCCTTGAGGCCCGTGTCGCGTTCGATGCGTCCGCAGAGTTCGGTCGGGGTCACGCCCTTCTGTGGCTCGACGAGCATGAAGCTCAGCGTGCGGCGGGCGCCGAGGGTGTAGCCCTTGGCGCGATCGTAGGTCGTGTAGACAAACGGACCACCGGTGAAGGCGCGCTTCACTTTACAGATGCCGACGATGCGGGCCTGGATATCATTGATTTCGAAGGTGTCGCCAACCTTGAGCGGCGTGGAGCGCGGCTTGCCGTCAGGGCCGACGCCCATGCGCCCCATGAGCGAGGCGCCCCACTCGTCGACGATGACCGTATCCGGAAGGCGTAAGTCCTCGATGCGTCCCTGCGTGAGTAAGGCTGGCGCACCCGCGAAGGTGTCCGCGTCAATCCCCACCAGCGTGATGAGTTTGAAATTTCCATCCTGCATCCGCGCCTGGACGAAAGAAGTATGCAAGGGTGCTACCCAGGCGACCCCGTCGACCGAGCGGACTCGACTCAGGTCGGTATCACGCAGGGGCTTAGCATCGTTGACTTGCTCCACCATCGGATCGCTGACCCAGACTTGGGCGCGGATATTTACCATCGGCGTATAAGTCCAACTCATGATACCGAAGAAGACCGAACTCTGTTGCGCCATGAGCAAAGCCGAGAACGCCAACCCACAAAGAAGCATCGCGAGCTTGGCGCGGTCTCCAAAGAGCATGTTGAGGGCTAGGCGATACATCGGACAAGTTCCCTGAGTGTCTCCTCAACAAGCCATGGGTCAATGGGAAGTCAAACAGCCCGAACATTGTCCGGCCCATCGTAACCTAAACGTATCCCGAAGGCTTATTTGACGAGAACCGCAGGTGCCGACTTCATCAGCCACGTGCTCTTGAAAAAAGCGGGTCCCCAGGAGGCGTTGACCGACCAGGCGAGAACGAGGAGGACGAGGGCGAAGGAGAAGCAGCGGATGACCTTAGCCTTATCCTCGCTCTTGGCTCCGGCATGGAGGAGGCCGACGGCCCCGAGGGCGAAGATTGGGTGAAACCAGGAAACGTTACGCGCTTCGGGCTGAAATGCCGCCACCAAGCCGATGACGAGGTTGATATCGACCAATACGGTAACCACGCGCTGCAGAACCGGCTTCGGGCCGTTCAGGATGGCATTAACGATTACGACCAAGACCAAGGCCAAGAGAAGCGATCCGTAGTGCTTATGGCAAATCAGGAGAGATTGCATGGCCTGACCATGGGGGAAAAGGCCTCCGCTTCAAGCCCCGGCTTGGACGCTCTTTAACGATCTCCCGGGAAAAGCATCCGAAACGCACCAGCCGCCGCCGCTCCGCCCAATAGTTGGCAGAAAATATCCAGCGCCACCCGGGGGGCGTCTTTCGCCGCTAAAATGACTTCCTTGGCAAAAGCGGCGAAGCCATCTGCATCCGAGAAGAGCGAACTGGCTAAACCGTGGAGCGACGAAGCCATGGCCACCGCCGGATTGAGGAAGGGATTGAACTCTCCGAATGTTCCGTAGACGCCCAGCATCGTCATCGCGATGGCGATGCCAAAATAGCTATTTCCAGCCGTTAAGCGTGACGATGCCACCATGAGAATGACGAAGGCCAGCAAGAAGGTTCCTAAGAATTCCACGATAGAAGTAGCGAGGGCCCCGGCGAAAACCGAATCGCTGAGGGCGGCGACCGCATCTTTAGTTTTCTCCATATCATGACCCGTGAGCAAGCCCACGACCAGCGCGGCGCCAAGGGCGGCCGCGAACTGCACCCCAACATACGCTAAGGCCGAACGCCGACCGATCCGGCCGCGCAACAAGAAGCCCAACGTAACCGCTGGGTTATAATGCGCTCCGGAAATAGCGCTGCCCATATAAATTAAGGCGCACAAGATGGCCGCAACCGTAATCGGGGTCGTCGCCAACAGTGTGGCACAACAGAGAAAAAACGTGGCGAGGCCTTCGATCCACAGTTGTTTTCGCATCCGATTAATTTCGCCGATTTGAAATTAAGCTCAAGCCCCGAATGAATCTCAGTGCCCGACCTGCGTGAGCCAATTTTCGGTGAAGGTCGCAGTTTCTTCCAGGGTCGGCAACCGGCGGGCGTTCAACTTGATCTGCTTGGCCAACTTCTCCTGCTGCTCGTAAAGCCCGCGGAAAGTTTCAAAGAGCGGCGTCTTCTTATTCTTGTTATCCACTAACCAGAAACCGACCTGCTGGTTGTCCTTCATTTCGTTATTATAAAATTGCCAATAAAGCACCATCGCCGGACGCCAGCTGAGGAACTTTATAAAGATCTCGCGGTTCTTTTGTTCATGGACTTTTCCGTCGCCGCCGCACGCCGTCCAAGATAGCCCGCATTCGCCGATGAACACGCGCTTGGGGGGGAGGTTCGCTTTGGGCACTAACTGCTGGTTGATGTAATCGAGCGTCGCGCGCACTTCTTCGCCCGTCTTTAACTGGACATCGTACGCGGAGTAAGAAACGAAGTCGACGTTGACCTTGGGGAGGACGACGTTGACGACGCGCTTTTTGCCATCCTTCATCGCATCGCGCACGCGGTTGACTTCCGTATAAGTATAGACGCGACAACGGGCGTAGGGAACTTCCCGACGCGCGGCGTCGACCGCCTCTTGACGCACGTTCAACCATTCGATCATCGCGTTAGTCGCCTCGACCGGCGCATCTCCGGCGGGGTTCATGCTGGGCAAGAGATACCAATCCCCTTCCCAATGTCCGATGAAGAAAGTTTTTCCCGCGGCATCTCGGCGCGTCAGCAGATCCTTGGTGAAGGCGTACATCGCATTATATTCGCGTCGCTTCATCTCCGGTGTGAGTCCCGAGACCCAATCATTATTGGAACGATACCAGATCAGGTAATGCGTAAATGGCAGGGTGATCAGTTCGGCGAATTGCGGCCCAGGCGCCACGTCCACCTTTATGATCCGCGAACCCATCTTGCTGATTTCGCGGGCCGCCTCCAGCACCCCGTCCTCTTTCGTGAATTTATAGGCGGGGGTGATGATTTGCGTTCCTAATATTTGCGGAAAGGCGTCGGGCATCGCGGCCAGCTGCGGCAACTCGGTGGCGTCGACCATCAAGCCGCCTTTCTTTTTCTGCGCATGGGCCAGCGGCAACGCCATCGATATCAGGATGACGCCCAGTAACAGACGGGGTAAATAACTCATGGGGTGAACCTCAGCGAGGCGGTCTTGTATTGTCCAACTAGGACAGCCTTCCTTCAAGTCCGTTCCCACTAACTAACATGATATCACTCCAACGTACCATTGCCGTGGCCATTCTTGCCTGCGGCCTTCACACCCAAACGCTGGCTGCGGCCAGCAAAGAGGAGGGCCATGCTACCGCTGACCCTGACCACGCCCGACTCACGGCGGCCCGTAAGGCGGCCAACGAGCTGCCCGAGGTCCTTGCCATCCAACAACAATCCCATGCCGATCGGGCTTTGTCTCATAAGGCCTATGCGGAATACAAATCGGCCCGCAAACGCTCGGCGACTTCGGAAGAGGCCTACAAGAAGGCCTTCGAAGAGGGCCTTTCTAAAGTCGATGCCGGTGCTGTGCCCCTCTTGGAGAAAGAGCGGGTCGCTTTTCGGGAGCGGATGTTGAACTCCCGGAATGCCAAGAAAGGCTCGAGCGGTAAGCAGGCTCCGATCAAGGCCGAAGAGGACGGCCTCGAAGAAGAGGAAGAAAGACCCGAGGAAGAAAAGTAAGCCGCAAAGCTTAGATGGGTCCAAACCCGCCTTAACCGGCGGGTTTTTTATGGGTCGAGGGCGAAGGCGAGGGCTGCCCAAATCTCTTCCACTGGCTCCAGCCCTATCGACAGTCTTAATAAATCCGGATCGAGGCCCGCCGCTCGGATCGTCTCCCTGCCCGCAGGCGTGGTGACCTCTTCGAAATGCGCCAACCAAAGGAAAGGGGCAACAATGGTGAAGCCCAGGCCGAAGCTCGGCCCTTTTACCACGGGCAAGCGATCGTACACGGTACGCATTGCTTGACGGAGTTCGATCGTGATTAGGGCGCCGGCGCCGGCGCCCGAGCGCTGGATTTTTTTGAACGCGGCGGCCGTGGCTCCGTCTTTGGCCGTGCGCACGCGCGCGACGGCTGGATGAGCCGCAAGCCGGCGAGTAATCTCCTCGGCGGTGGCAGAAAGCCGGGCCGTGACTTCGCCCATCCGGCCGATTTGATCGGCTAAAGCAATTTGGTCGAGTCCGTGCAACTCATCGAGATTCGCTTTGGCCTCTCGCGCTAACTCCGCGGCATCGGGGCGGGAAGGATTGACCGCCAAGACTCCGGCCATCACGTCACCTTCCGAAGCCGCATACTTTGTGAGACTCGAACAAAGGATATCCGCATGCGGTAAGACATCGACCGTCGCCAAGCCAACCGAACTTGGGTCGAGTAGAAGCTTGGCATCATAGTGATCGCATAAGGAACGGAGCGCACTGATGTCGGCCGTTTCTAGTTGGGGGTTATTCGGCACCTCGGTGAAAACGCCTGCTACCGTTCCGGTGGCTAAGATTTTTTCAACAGCCGTCAGATCTCGGACGTCCGCAATGAAATGGTGGGGGGCGTCCTTCGCTTTCTCCAACAGCCGCGTCGAGTCTACGTACAGCCATCCGAGTTGAATCCAAACTTTCCGGCCGCGGGGGCGCTGCACTAAATTCACCGCGGTAATGGCGGCCTCCACTGCATTCATGCCTGAGGTGGTGATGTGGATGTCTTCGGCGGAAACTCCTGCCAGATAGGGTCCGAGTGTCTGACGAATCTGGGCCAGCGATCGCGCCGTTTCTCCAGTGGCGTTCCCTTTTAAATAGGCTTCCGCTTGGCGGGAAGAAATCAAGGTGCCCGTGTGTTGGACGAATTTATGAAGTCTATCCGCGGCATCGCCAGCAGGCGTCGTCAACAAGACGAAATCTCCCACGTCGTCGAGCGACGTGATGGACGCCCCAGCCCTCCGGGCGAGTTGTTCGGCGGCGCGGCGCGAAACCAGGGGAAAAAGTACTCCGGGCCGTCCCAACTCGTTTGCGGCGGCGACCGCCGCACGTCTTACTAGTTCATTCCGAACAAATCGCGGATATCCGGCACGAATTTTTTCCCACACGCGCGCTTCCTTCCGCTCATAACTTTCCACATCAGCCAAGGTCGGCAGACAGACGACCGTCGCATGCGGCGAGTCGGGCACCAAGGCGCCGAGGGGCGGAGAAACCAGGGCCACGAATCAAAGCCCCTCCGCGAGGGTTTCGTTTTGGATGATTTGCTCGAGCGCCTGACGGCGGCGAATCAAACTACTCCGACCGTCGTTTTTTAACAAGACCTCCGGGGCTTCGGGAAATGAATTGTAATTCTTCGTACTCATTCCGGCACAATACGCCCCGGCGCCGCCTAAGACGCAAAGGTCGCCCGCGGTGGCTTCGGGTAAATGACGAGTGGCGAGGGTCTCCGGTTCACCAGGTGCGCAACTGATTAAATCGCCGGACTCACAGCAATGCCCGACGATGACATAATCCCGTTTCTTGTCGGTAGGCTTAGCCTGATAGAGATAGGCCGGATGCTGCGCCCCATAAAGCGAGGGGCGGAGAATTTCCGTCATTCCTGAATCAAGTTTTAGAAAATCGCGGGTGCCGGTAGAAACAATATCTTGCACGTGACAAAGCACGGCCCCGGCATTAGCGACAAGGAACGTCCCAGGTTCGATTTCCAGTTGGAGCTTGCGGCCATCTTCATGTGCAAATTTTTCAAAGGCCGCTCGCACGGGCGCACCGATTAACTGCGGGTCAGTCCCCTTCTCACTCGCCACCCGTGCCACTTTATAGCCGCCGCCGAGATTCAGTGTCATCGCCGAAGGAAACCGACGCACGAGAGCGAGGCTGGCGGCCGAGACCTCTTGCCAGATGGCCGGGTCGCTACCCGACCCGATGTGCGTATGGATCCGGACGATTTTAAGCTGATACTTCGCTGCGATGGCCTGAGCTTGCTCCGCCCATTCATGCCAAATGCCGAAGGAGGAATCCGGTCCACCGACGTTAGTCTTACCGGTACCACCCGAACCTCGACCGGGATTAAAACGCAACCCTACCTCATGGCCGGGGAGAGCTTGGCCGATCCGCTCCAGCTGGGACAAAGAACAGGCGTTAGCGTGCACACCTTTTTTGAGTAATTCGGCAAAATCGCCAGGGAGCTCTTGGGATGAAAGTGAAATCCTTTCGGCGGGGATACCTGCCAAGAGTGCTCGACGAACCTCAAAACCAGAACTCGCATCAAAGTGGAGGCCCTGCCGGGCGAAGATCTTAAGTACCGACGCGTTGGGGCAGGCCTTCATCGCGAATCGGACGGTGAGGCCGAACGCATTCGGAAAGGCCAACATCGCCTTCGCCTGGGTCTCAAGGGTCGCTTGATCGTAGACGTAACAGGGGGTGCCATGCGCCGCTGCGATTTGTTGGGCCGTTGTCGGCGAAAGGAAGGGGTGGTTTTCCACGATGGTGATGGGCGGACTTTGGCACGACCTCCCCGCCCTTCCAGCCTTTTTGCAATCCTATGACACCGCTTGCCTCCCCCGCAGTCGCCCCTTGGGATGAGTCTCACTAATACAGCCCATGTCCTCCGCCGAAACGATTGTCGCTGCCGCCACCCCTGCTGGGCGCTCGGCCCTTGCCGTTCTGCGGATCGACGGCCCTCTGGCGGCCAAAATCGCAACCGAGGCACTGCATCGTAAATTACCTCTCGCCGAACGTCGGGCCACCCCCGCTATCTGGCGCGACGTTGCCGGGAAGCCGATCGATCAAGTCGTCGCCGTCCTTTGGGTCGCGGGAAAATCTTTCACGGGCAATGACTCGTTGGAAATCACTTGTCACGGCAATCCCCTGCTCGTCCGCCGGCTGACCGAAGATTGCCTCGCTCGCGGCGGCCGCATGGCCGAGCCTGGCGAGTTCACGCGTCGCGCCTTTCTCGCCGGCCGGATGGACCTCACCCAAGCAGAAGCCGTGGCCGATCTCATTCATGCCAGTTCAGAGCGTGCGCTCGTTTCCGCCCGACGAATGCTGGCCGGCGAAGTTGGCCAAAAGATTGCCCACTGGACCGATCGACTCTTGCAAGTCTTGGCTGAACTGGAAGCGCACATTGATTTTCCGGAAGAGGACCTGCCCGTTGAAGACCCCACGGGACCCGCATCCAGATTGGTCCAGATTGCGTCAGAACTTAATGGATACGCTCGGACGGCCCGACACGATAGCGCGCTCCGCGACGGATTAAGGGTCGCCGTGGTCGGTGCTCCAAATGCGGGCAAATCCAGTTTGCTTAACTTCTTGGCCGGCGCGGATCGCGCACTCGTCAGCGCCGAACCGGGCACCACGCGCGATTACTTGGAAGCGCCCATCGCTGGCTTGCCGCTGCACGTGACGGCCGTCGATACCGCTGGCTTACGCGGTGGTGGCACGGCGCTCGAAAATGCCGGAATGCTTCGTTCCCTTGAGCAAGCGCGCGCGGCGCATTTTCTGCTTCTCGTCGTCGACGCTTCCGTTAAGCCCCCAGCCCTGCCGCCGGAATTAATAACGCTCTTGGACATCAAGCGCACGCTCGTGATCGCCAATAAATCTGATTTACCTGAAGCGGCCGAACAGCAGGATTTTTTGCCAGAGTTTACCAAGCTGCGAACCTGCCTTTTGCCCGGCGAGGATGACGAGACTCTTCGGGCCCGCCTCGGTGCCCTCTTAATTGAACGCGAGGTCGCCCCGGGCGCCGAAGATTTGGTCGTCAGTGTCCGCCATGCCGATGCCCTCCACCGGGCGGCCGAAGCCCTCATTTTGGCCCACGGCCACCTCAAAGCCCCCATCCAGACGGAGCTTGCCGCCGCCCGGGGGCGGGAGGCCCTGGAAGCCCTGGGGGAGGTCGTGGGTCGAATTGATAATGAGCGTATGCTGGACAAGCTCTTTGCTTCCTTCTGCATAGGTAAGTGATTCTCTCCTCCCGGAGGGAAACTTATGCGAACGCACAAAGAAATCCGCCTGGGGCCGACGCGCCCCTATGATGTCATCGTCTGCGGGGCTGGCCATGCCGGCGTGGAAGCTGCCCTCGCCGCCGCCCGCATGGGCGTGGACGTTCTGCTCCTGACCGGCAACATCGATACCATTGCCCAAATGAGCTGTAACCCAGCCATCGGTGGCCAAGCCAAGGGACATATAGTCCGCGAGATTGATGCCTTGGGCGGCGAGATGGGCCTCACGGCTGACGTGACCGGTATCCAATTCCGACTACTTAACTCCTCAAAGGGTCCCGCCGTCCAGGCCCCCAGAGCCCAGTGTGATAAGAAGGCCTACCAATTCCGGATGAAGCACCTGTGTGAGCTCCAACCCGGGCTCACCCTCTTTCAAGCCCAGGTCACCGGACTGATCTTCGTGGCGGGACAGGTCGTAGGCGTACGGACTAATCTAGACCTCGATTTCCATGCCAAAACAGTCGTGGTCACCACTGGCACTTTCTTGCGCGGCCTCATGCACATCGGGGCAAATAAAACCGAAGGAGGTAGGTTGGGAGATTTTAGTGCTAAGTCGTTGTCCAGCAGTTTCTTAGAAGCAGGAATTGAGCTTCAGCGACTCAAGACCGGGACGCCGCCGCGCATCCTCGGATCATCGATTGATTTTTCCAAATGCGAGGAGCAGGCTGGCGATAGTTCCCCCACCCTTTTCGCGTTTCATGACACCCGGCAGCAGCATGATTTGTTCCACGTGGAACAACGTGGCGAACGGCTCCCTGGGTGGACGCCTGGCTCCGATCAGGTGTCGTGCTGGATGACGGAAGCCACGGGTGCGACCGGAAAAATAGTCCAAGAGAACCTTCACCTCTCCCCTCTTTTTGGCGGAGAAATAACCGGGGTCGGCCCGCGCTACTGCCCTTCCATCGAGGATAAATTTGTTAAGTTTAGCGATAAGGACTCCCACAAGCTCTACCTCGAGCCCGAAGGCCGCAATACCGACGAATGGTATATTAACGGACTTTCAACCTCCCTGCCCTTTGAGGTTCAGTTAAAGATGCTCAGCTCCATCGCCGGACTGGAGAAAGCCGTCATGCTTCGACCAGCCTATGCGGTTGAATATGACTTCTCGCCCCCCACCCAGCTCTATCCGACCCTGGAATCTAAAAAAGTCGAAGCTCTATTCTTTGCCGGCCAGATCAACGGCACCTCGGGCTACGAAGAAGCCGCCTCCCAAGGATTAGTGGCCGGGGTTAACGCCGCCTGTAAAGTCAAAGGCCTGACGCCGATGGTAATTGGGCGCGACGAAGCCTATATTGGCGTGCTCATTGATGATTTAGTATCCAAAGGCACCCAAGAGCCTTACCGAATGTTCACCAGCCGGGCTGAATACCGTCTTTTATTTAACCACGGTAGCGCGGAGATTCGTCTAAAGTCCAAGGCTACGGAGTTTGGCTTAGTTCCAGTCGACCGCTTAACTCGCATCGAAGCTAAAGCTGCTCGGGTTAGCCATTGGACCGAATATTTAGAGAAAATTACGATACCGGGCGGGATTGCGGGCGATGTAATCCGAAAACAATGGGAAACAACCCCCAAGGACTTACCCCCAACATTCCTGGCGGAAACCCCAGAAGTTCAAGCTGAAGCCATGTATCGAGTTAAATATAAGGGCTATTTAGAGCGCGAGCTACGATCCGTCCGCAAACTTCATGACCTGGAGTCCTTTAAGGTCCCGGCTGGGTTTGATTTTATGAAAGCCCACGCCATTCGCCTCGAAGGACGGCAGAAACTTCATGCCATCCAGCCTCAAAACTTAGGCCAAGCCAGCCGTATTAGCGGAGTAAATCCGTCGGATATATCTCTACTGATGGTTCTCTTTAGAGCGAAGAAACAATAGGGCAGGGGGCAAAGTTCCACGTGGAACAGGCAATGTGAATATTGCAGCAAGAGCGGGTTACAGTCGTGTTTCTTATTTTTGTAAACTATTGAATTACAAGTGTTTATAAAACAATTAGTGCAAGTTAACGCAACTGTCTTAATTGTCACCTAACTCTGGCACTTAGGATGATTAAGGTATTAATTGCAATGAAACCAACCATGGACGCTGAACATCTCAAACGAATCCTCATTGTCGACGACGAGTCCGACGTCACGGAACTTCTAGATTATAAATTCCGCCAGGCTGGGTATGCCGTACGCACACTCAACGACCCGCTGCGGGCTCTCGGCCTCGCGCGAGACTTTCGCCCCGACCTGATCATCCTAGATGTCATGATGCCTGAGCTCACGGGCGTCCAGCTGCTGCGCATGGTGCGGGCGGATGCGCTCCTGCAAGACACCCCCGTTATCTTCCTCACGGCTAAAACCGAAACCGCGGATAAGGTAAAAGGGCTCGAATCCGGGGCCGACGATTATGTCAGCAAGCCGTTTGATGTCCGGGAATTGATGCTGCGCGCCCAAGCGCTTTTGCGTCGGGCAAAATCGGCGGCGGCCAAACCTTCGACACGTCTTGCGGCCGGTGCGTTACTTCTGGATATCGAACGGCATGAAGTCTCCGCCCAAGGCAAAGCGGTGGAACTCACCGCGACGGAATTCAAATTGCTCCGCCTTATGCTCGAACGAAAAGGGCGGGTGCAATCGCGCGAGGAGCTCCTGGCGGATGTATGGAATTATTCCCCTGACCTCGAAACCCGGACGGTGGATACGCATGTCCGTCGCTTGCGCGAAAAATTGGGGCCCGCCGGAGATGTCATCGAAACCGTCCGCGGGGTAGGGTATCGCGTCGCGGGATAATCGGCTTTGCTCTCGCGCGTTCCGCTAACTTTGCCATCTTAGTGGGCGATGATGACTTGGCTTCCGTGGATTCTTCTCGTCGCACTAACGGTCATCACCGCTTGGTGTATTGCGGAAATCAATCATTCGATTCGTTGGGCCCGTCGCGCTTTGCTCCGCGGCGATGCAACCGGGCGGCCGACGGGGCGGCTGGCTTCAGCGCTCAAGCTGAATGAATTATTTCTCTCCATCGAAAGTCGGGCGCTGACGGAAGGTGAAATCCGCGCGGCCGCCGCCCGACGCATCGAAGCCTTGCTGGCCCCACTCACGGATGCGGTCCTCGTCGTGGATGCGCAAGATCGCTTGCGCCTCGCCAACCCAGCGGCAATCACGCTCTTCGGTCTACCAGAAAAATCCGGATGGGGTTCCATTGTGCCGTTGGTAAAAAGCGCCGACTTCATTGAACTGGTGCATCGCGTCCGGCAAGAAGATGGGGCACGCTCGACAATCTTACTTAATCGCGCACCTTTGGCGGACGTCTGGATCCAAGCCGCCGGTGCACGCACCGATCCAGAAGGCTTCGGCGAAGATGCGGCCATCTTTGTTTTAGCGGATGTCACCGCGCTCAAACGGCTTCAAGCCATGGAGCGGGACTTCATCACCAATGTCTCCCATGACCTACGGACTCCGGTGACAATCTTACGCGGTTATGCCGAAACTCTAGCCGATGACCATGACACGATGTCGATTGCGGACCGTGGAAGATTTGTCCAAAAAATCGTCAGCTCCGTCGGGCGCCTCCAAGGGCTCGTCGAAGGCTTGCTCGCGCTTGCGAGCCTTGAAACCGCCCAAGGAGTCCAGCGTGAAGTGGGCGCTCTCCACCAGGCCGTTCGCGAAGTAGTCGATGCCTATGACGCCCGCTGCCGTGCGGCGGGGGTAACGCTCGAACTTTCCTTAAATGCATCCGAAGCCTCGCCGGCCGACCCAGTCCAAGCCTACCGTTTAGTCCAGAATTTATTAGATAATGCCTTGGCCCATGCGGCGGGGGTGACACTCATTCACATTTCGACCGCTAATCTCCCAAACGGAGTAGAGCTCTGTGTTGAAGATAATGGGGGAGGGGTACCCAGCGCCGATTTGCCCCGGCTCTTTGACCGGTTTTACCGTACCGATAAATCCCGCCAAGCGGGAGGCAGCGGGCTAGGTCTAAGTATCGTAAGGCAGGTGGCAGAACTTCACGGCGGCTCCGCCACCGCCGAGCTGGCTCAGCCTAAAGGACTAAAGGTGACGGTTACCTTCCCCGGAGCCGCCTAAGCGTCGCCCCATGAAAAACCCGCCGGAAATCGGCGGGTTTTTTCTCCCTCATTAAAATGGAGCGCGCGACTGGACTTGAACCAGCAACAGCCACCTTGGCAAGGTGGTACTCTACCATTGAGCTACACGCGCACTCGGAGGAAAGCAGACCAAACGCCCTAGCGGGTGTCAAGCCTTTGGGCAAAACGGTCCCGGATAGGCTTGGGGGTAGGGTGCAGGCCATCTTTTTCAAGCCGGCTTGCCGCCACATCGGACAAGAGCCACCTTACCACCGGCTTTAGCTCCTCTAACTTATCCTGCCGGACAAAGAGAATTAAGGGCAAGCGGAGAGGGTAGTCGCCGTTATAAATATTCATCTCGTCGGGCGAGTACGCCGTCGTCGAACTTCCAGGGCGGCCGTCCGCAACCTGCAACACGCGACCCACCGAACCCAAGGGCAATTGCGGCATGAGCTGCAAGGCGCTGGAGCGCGAAGCGACCAGGTCCGCCGCTAATTCCACCGAAATATTCTGGCGGACTTCCGAGCGAAAACTTGTGCCATTAAGGACCACGCCCTGAAAGAGCTCTCGAACGAAAGAACGATCCGGCGAACAGACCCCCGGTGTGATCAACTCCGAACGGGTAACCCCAGGAATGTCGTTCCAATTAATCATGCTTTGACGTGGTTCATTGGAGAAAACGCCGTTCAAGGCCGCGAAGTCGATGTGATCAATGGGATTAGACCGATGCACCCCCACAATCACCGCGGCATTCGCGATAGGAAACTCCCAGAGTTTCAAATTGCCAGCCGCTTTAGGGGTGGCTTCACCCGGACGCCGAAATAAAATCGCTGCGTACGCTTTTCCTTCAGCCAAAGCTTTGGCGCCAGGCAAGCTACCCGAAAAATCCGCCGTTGCGTTATTTGCGGATGATTCGGCTACGCCTTCGGTCAATGCCCGGGACACAACGTCGGAGCCGACGAAAACAGCGGCGTAAGCCGACGGGGCGACGGCGAAAAGTAAAATTGCGCGGATAAAGAATAACATTCTTACTGATTTTCGGGGCCGGGGTCCAACTCCGGCCATTGGAGTAATTTACGATGCAGCGTCCGGCGAGAAATTCCCATCAGTTCGGCGGCACGCGTGCGATTGCGACCCGCGGACGCCAAGGCCTGTCGTAAAAGCTGTTTCTCGTTTTGCTCGCGATCAAGGACGGGGGCCAATCCTCCTGCGGAATTAAAGCGCGGCGGGGCTTCAACCTGAGAGAAACGAGCGTCCAAATCGGGGGCGGCCACGACCTTTCCAGCCCGCAAGACCGCAAGGTTCTCGCAAGCGTTCCGCAACTCGCGAATATTTCCTGGCCAGGCATACTGAACAAGGATGGCTTCGGCTTCGGATGAAAGTTTGGCCAAGGCGCTGGTGTTCTCTTTGGCAAAACGGGCGAGGTAGTGTGCCAACAATAAAGGAATGTCGTCTTTGCGTTCGCGGAGCGAGGGTAGGCGCAGCGGAACGACCGAGAGGCGATAATAAAGGTCTTCGCGGAATTTGCCCTCGCGCACCATCTGGCTAAGGTCTCGATTCGTCGCGCACACCAGCCGGAGATCCAAGGCAATCGGCCGGTGCGAGCCCAATCGCTCCACCGCCCTTGTCTCTAGAAAGCGGAGCATTTTCACTTGGGTGGTGGCATCAATCTCGCCGATTTCATCCAAGAACAAAGTGCCGCCATCCGCTGACTCAAAGCGTCCGACGCGACGTTCCGTCGCCCCCGTGAACGCTCCTTTTTCGTGTCCGAAAAGTTCGCTCTCGAGTAGGTTTGCTGGAATCGCCGCGCAATGCACCGCCATGAAGGGCCCTTTGGAGCGATGGCTGGCCTGGTGGATCATCTGCGCAAAGAGCTCCTTGCCCGTGCCGGTATCGCCGAGAAGTAGCACCGTCGCATTCGACGGCGCGACCGCGCGGACTTGTTCGATCGCGCGCTGCAGGGAAGCGGACGAGCCGACGACTTCGCCCAGCGAAAATTTTCGGTCCAAACGCGTCTTCAGCGTAACGACTTCTTTTTCCGTCGAGCGGGCCTTCAATCCACGCTCCAATAAGATTTCTACCTGACGCAAGTCCACGGGCTTCTGCATAAACCAATAGGCGCCACGGCTCATCGCCTGCACCGCGGTGTCCACGTCGCCATAGGCCGTCATCATGATACACACGGGTTGATGGGCGAGTTTCAGGGCCCGATCGATGACGGCCATACCGTCTTCGCCCGCCATCCGTAAATCCGTTAAGACCGCATCCGGCGGCACGGCCTGCATCAGCCGCATCGCCTCCGCGGCATCTTTCGCCACGAAGGTTTCATATTTATCTTCTAAGGCAGCCCGCAAACCTTCGCGTGAATGCTTCTCGTCGTCGACGATCAGGACGGTGGATTTCATAAAATCAGGCCTCGGGGCTGAAGGCGTGGTTAGCCGCGCCCCACGCGCGCGCCGCTTTCTCCGCCAAGGCCGTGCGGGCTCGCGAGACTTCGGCCAGGCGCGCCTTGAGGTTGGCGTTCGCTACGCCCGCCAAATCGTCGAGGTCACATAGATAGACTCCCGCCAAGGACCGGCCCGCAGCATCGAAATTACGTGGCACGCCGAGATCAACCAGCAGGAGTGGGCGCCCTTGGCGCCGCACCGTTAACTCCCGCATGGTATTGAAATCAAGGAGGGCCCGCTCGACGGTCGCACCTCCGACGATAACATCGTGCGCATGCGCTTGTCGCAAGGCGTCGGCCAGTGTCATCGCCGACCCCGCAAATTCTTCGGCCAGCCGCCGGGCGTTTTCAAACGTCCGCGAAGCTACCACCACCTGCGAGGCACCCCGAGAAACCAGAGCCTGGACAACTTGACGGCCAACCTCACCGGTTCCCAGAATCAAGACGCGCGCTTCAGCCAGCGATCCAAATGCTCTCATGGCCAAATCAACCGCAACATTTCCGAGACTGACTTGGCCTTGGGCGATGCCGGTGTGGGTGCGGGCCCAAGCGCCAGCCTGGAAGGCACGTTGAAAGACGCGGTTAAGAATCGGTCCCGTCATGCCGCGCGCCAAGGCATCCGCATAGGCGTCCTTCGTTTGGCCGGCGATTTCAACTTCTCCGACCATTTGAGAATCAAGACCGGAAACAACCCCAAAAAGATGTTCGACGGCCATTAACCCGGGCACCGCCCGAAGGTGTTGATCGAGAGCCTCGGCCGGGGCTCCCGTCGCTTTCATTAACGCCGTGCGCAAATGCAACGCCGCCGCTTCATCGCCAACTGCGTAGGCTTCCAGTCGATTACAGGTGGCAAGCAATACCGCTTCCGCGAGGCCGGCCTCGCGAGCGGCCGCATAAAAAATGTCGGCCCCTCCTGGTGGCACCGTGAAAGCCGCGCGCTCATCAAGGCCCGCGGTGCGATGCGTCGCACTGAGTGCGACCAGATTCTTAGGTCTTTCACTCATGAGGGTGAGGAAAAGATAAGTAAAGCGCGACGAGTGCCGGAACAAAGGCCCAGAGCGAAGCACGCGCAAAGGCCGCACCCGCAAGGCGATGCCGACGACGCTGAACAATCACATAAAGTCCGGCCAGCCACGTGAGCAACGAGGCGGCCAACTTTGGAAGAGCGACGAGCAGATCACGCTGCGCCCAATCGGTAGCTCCAATCACGAGCGACAAGCCCAACAGCCAGACGGCTGCTCCCAGCAATTGGCTGCCGACTCTATCTAATGGGACGAGCGAGGGAAGCAGTGCGTAGATGCCCCCAAATCGACGTTTCGCGAGTGCTCGGTCCTGTAAAAGATAAGCGGCCGAATTAAGTGCCTGGGCGGCCAGCACACAATAAGCGAGGACGGCCGCACCGACATGCATCACCAACATCGGCTTGTTCGCATTCGTCGAAGGGTGGGGGACGACCCCAAGCCCGGCGGCGATGAGCAAACAAACGGCGGTCGCACTACCAATCGCCCAGCTTGGCAAACGATGGTTAAAAGTTAGGTCCAGAAAGCCGGCAAGTCCCGCAAGCCCCCAGGCAATCGATAGGAGTACCTCGGCAGGCGTGGTAATCGGCAGGGCGCGCGTCCTTAA
This sequence comes from Opitutales bacterium, assembly GCA_007280935.1. GTDB lineage: Bacteria > Verrucomicrobiota > Verrucomicrobiia > Opitutales > UBA953 > UBA953. The sequence goes on along the minus strand of QYQK01000089.1, from coordinate 8,318 downwards.
ACATTGGTAGGCCAGCATAGCCGTAATCAAAACCCAGCCCGCCCGCAGGAGCCAAAGGGCGGCCGTCTGAAGCTTGCCTGAATTATCTCTGGGCGCATACCAATCTAAGACCGCCGCCGTCAAAAATACCATCGCTGCCCCAACCCAGCAATCCCGGGTCAAGGGCAGGGCGGCAATATCTGCGACAAACTGGGCCATGCTTGGAAATTGATGGGGGTGTGACATTTTGGCAAACCTCCATTCTTACCTCAGTTCTTGCACGTTTAAACGGGGGGGGTATGTTGGCCTTCTCCCTTATTTTATGCATCACAATCTCTACGACCTAACGCAACATCCACCCCGCAGCCCCCGCGTCCGCCTCGGTGGCCTTGTCATCCTCCCCCGGATGATCGATAAAGCCCGTGCCACCCAGATTGGTAAAAATGGCGATTACAACTACGCCTGCTCCCTAGATCGTAACGTCCTCGACTTTTTAGGCATTGAGGCAGATGCACTTAAGTCGCAGATTGAGAATGGCTTAGGAGACGGAGAAATCTTGGCTTGGCTGATGGCTAACGCCAAGAAGCCCCGCTTGGGCCAAGAAATCGCGGCCTTCAGCGCTTTTCACGAACAAAGAGCCCCAAGCGCACCGGCTGGGCGGGCTAAACTGACCGAATACCAGTCCGCCACCCCAGCGGGGGCTAAGCGCGAAGACATCGTCACCTGGTTCGACGTGCTCGACCTCGACGATCACCAAAGTTTTGGCGGCAAGGTCTGAGCACCAACCGAGGCTTAAGCCATGGCTCCCCCCAATTGGCCACGCCGTATACTCTTGGTGTGTATGGGTAATATTTGTCGTTCGCCGACCGCCGAAGGGGTCCTCCGCCAGCACGCCAAACTAAACGGAGCCGAGATCGAAATTGATTCCGCCGGGACGGAAAATTATCACCTCGGCTGTCCGCCCGATCCGCGTTCGGTGCGGCATGCGCAGGCGCGCGGTTACGATCTTTCCCCGCTTCGAGCCCGTCAGGTTGAACTCTCTGATTTTGCACACTACGACATCATCCTGGCGGCCGATGAAATAAACTTACGCGCGCTCCGACCCCAATGCCCCGCCGAGCATCAACATAAACTCGTTCTTTTCCTAGGATCCGAAGCCCTTCCCGATCCTTATTACGGTGAGGCTGAAGACTTCGAGAAAGTGCTCGATTTGGTCGAAATACGTGCGAAATACCTGCTAACCAGCTGGAAGCGTAACAACTGAAAGGTTGCCGAAGTTCGCCGCCATCCGTTTCCTTCACCCAGCGATGTACCAAGTTAATTTTAGCGATCAAGCTATGCACGTCTTAGGTAAGCTGCCGACGTTGGAGCAGATGGAAGTCGTGGAGGCATTTTCTTCGCTCACCCCGGAGGACATGCTTCAAGGTCGCTCAGACTTGGGGACCGTCCGACGCGGCGGGCATACCTATCACCGCTTACGCGTCGGCGAATTTAGAATTTATTTTGAGGCCGCCGAAGGCTCGCTCATGGCTAATTATGTCTTACATCGGCATACCTTTAAAGACTTCGCTTTTCGCTCTCACCTTCCCTTCCCTGAAGACGAAGCCCGCCTCGAACAAGAAGGCGGCTTCTGGAAATACCTCGACGAACCCAAATCCTAAGCGTGTCCCAAAAACCTTTAAAACCTGCATATTCTTCGCCCGAAGAAGCCGCCCATATCTACCTCCTGCCGAACCTTTTTACGGCGGGCAATATGCTCTGCGGCTTCTTGGCCATCAAGAATTGCATCGAAGCTCGCTTCACCGCGCTTCCAGCGGCCGAACGCGCCGACCATTATATCTGGGCCGTCTGGTTCATCCTCTTCGCCTGCGTTTGCGATCTGTTCGACGGCTTAATCGCCCGTGCGACGAACCGTGAATCGCTCTTCGGGGCCGAATTTGATTCCATCGCCGATACGGTTTCGTTCGGGGTCGCCCCTGCGCTCATGGCCTGCTTCCTGATCATCAAACCAGGGGAAAATGATAACGTCCAATTGGCCACCTGGCTGCTGGCCTTTGTCTATCTACTCTGCGTGGGGGTGCGGCTGGCCCGCTTTAACGTGCTGACCAACCCGCTGGTGCCAGGAAATGAGAAACGCGCCGCTGGGGGTGATTTTGTGGGGCTGCCTTCGCCGGCGGCCGCTGGCGTGATGGCCTCTCTGGTCTTAGTCCTCTCACGCGTGTTGCGGAACGGGGAAATTAAAGACTCTTTAGACCCCACGCTCCTCGCGTGGTCTTGGACCCTCTTGCCACTCATGTTGGTGATTTCTTACCTGATGATCAGCAATGTCCGCTTCCCGAGCTTTAAGAAACTGGATTGGAATTCCCGGGCGCGAACGAGAGGTTTTATTCTTATTATCATCTGTGCGGCGGTCTTGTTCCGGTATCCCGAGTTCTCTTTTCCCGCCCTGTTCCTGGGCTACATCCTCTGGGGGATTATTCGTCATTTTTTCTTGCTTAAAAAGAGTGAAATTGACCCCGCCCCGGAAGATGACGATGAAGATGTGTCCAGGTTGTGAATAGGGCGTGAGAAGTTCGTGCTCAGGGTTATGTGTGAACAAGCCAAGGGTTGTTCGCATCATCGGCACAGGCCAGCGTTTTTCCCATATCAGGCATAAACCAACGGGTTGTGAAACTATCCACAGAATTCCGAAGCCTACTGTTACTACTGGTATTTATATATGAATAGATAATTAGATACAGCCCTCCAGGAAGGGGCTTAGGAATGAGCTCATTGCGTAGTTGCCTCACCCCCCTCTGTGCCTCAATTCTTCCACACCATGAAGTTCAAGGTCAATCGAAACCATTTTTTTAACGGACTCTCCAGCGTCACCAATGTGGTGGGTAATCGCGCGACGATGCCGATCCTTCAAAATGTCCTCATCGAAGCGGAAGGTGATACCATCACCCTGACAACCACCAATCTTGATCTCGGTATTTGCTGCCGTATCAAAGCTTCCGTCTCCACCCCAGGACGAATCACCCTACCGGTTAAAAAACTCGTCCCCATCGTACGTGCTCTTTCCAGTGCCGATACCATCGTCGAGCTGACCGGTAAAGAACGGGTCAAAATAACTTCCGGGAGTTCCGTTTTCCAAATCGCAGGATTACCCGCAGACCAGTTTCCTCCAATTTCAAACTTCACGGGTCAACCGACGATTTCTATCAACCAAGACGATCTCGGCGACATGCTGAGAAAAGTAAGCTACGCGCAATCATCCGACGAAAATCGCTATATTTTAAATGGGGTCTTCTTCGAATTTGCCGAAGGAAAATTAACCGTCGTCGCCACCGACGGACGCCGCTTAGCGAAATGTGTCCGCAAATTAGACGGTGCGGATAAGCCCTTAGCGTTAATTTTACCCGCCCGTACCATCATTGAATTAATGCGGTTATTGAAAGCGGGTGGCATGGCCCATATCTCGAATAACGAGCGCCAGGTAGGCTTCACCATTGATATCCCGAAGAACGAAGAAGGCCTCGTCGATCGCATTCAATTAGTCTCCAAAGTTGTCGAAGGAAATTACCCGAACTACCGGCAAGTCATCCCGAAGGAAGCCGGTTCGAAAGTCCGGCTCGAGCGCGAAAAAATTCTCGAGAGTGTGAACCGTGCCTCCTTAATGACGGATGATCGCAACAACACGATCCGCATGACGGTTTCGAAGAAAACGCAGAACCTGGAAATTTCCGCAAAGTCAGAAAGCGGCGAAGCCCACGAGCCCATCGCCATAAAATACGATGGCCCAGAAGTGAACATCGCCTTCAACCCTCAATATATTATCGATCCTCTCAAGGCGTTAACAGAGGACGAAATTGATTTTGAATTCAAGGACGAGATGTCCCCTGGGGTGATTCGCGGACTGAAGGATGACTTCCTTTGCGTGGTCATGCCGCAACGGATTTCCTAAAGACCGGGATCGCGGTGGTCAGGGAGTGACTTAATCGCTTCTAAAATTCTCCGAGACGCTTCCAAGAAGCGTTCGGGGTGATCTTTGCCCGGATCATATGTCGCGGCTTTCAAAGCGGGGCCAAAACGTACCCTGATGCGAGCCGAGCCCACCGGAAAGCGTGAACCTTTCGCCAGGACGTCGCGCGCCCCGCGGATATGAATCGGAACAACCGGAGCTCCGGACTTGCACGCCAAAAGGCCGGCTCCGGCTTTGGCGGCGGTAATGACGCCATCGATGCTGCGGGTACCTTCCGGGAAGATGAGCAGGCCGCGTTCATCGGCCAAGGCCGTCAAGGCTGCTCGGATCGCGCCAAGGTCAGCGGCACCGCGATCAATCGGGATCGAATGGCAGGCACGAATCACGAAACCAAAAAGGGGGTTATCAAAAAGTGTGCGGCGGGCCACAAAAGAGATTTCGCGCGGCAGGCACGAACCGAGTAACGGCGGATCAATCATGCTTTGGTGGTTGGAGGCAAACAGACAAGACCCCTGGGGAATATTCTCCCAGCCTTCTACTTCTAAAGTGGAAAATACTTCAATTAAAGCCCGCGCCCCATGGTAGACGCCTTTGTAGAGAATATTTTTCGATTCGAGAATCATCGCGGTAACGCCGCCACCCGCACCTGAGAGATGATTTGCGCGACGACCTCCGGGAGGGAGAGGGAGGTGTTATCAATTCGGGTCGCTCCATTCGGACAAACCAACGGGGCGGTCTTCCGGGTAGAATCGAGGTGATCGCGGTGCGCCACGGCGTCGGCTTGGCCTTCGGCGGCACGCCGTAAGCTGCGCGCTTCGGCATCGGCTTCCAGGAAGATCCGAACTTCCGCATCAGGTAAGACGATGGAACCGATATCACGGCCCTCCATCACGATTCCGGCAAAGCCGTGGTCCTGCGCCAGTTTTACTTGGCTGCGTTGGTATTCCAAAAGGAATTGGCGGACGACCGGCAGCGCCGCGACTTTAGAAACCGCGGCATTGATTTCAGGAGTTCGTAAAGTAGTGTCTTCAGGTAGTTCACCACCGAGCGTTAGGCGCGAGGATTGAGCGCCTTGGTGTGGGATGATTTGGGAGCCAATCTTGAGGTTACGTAAGGCGCTACTTATGGAGGCCACGTCCGCTAAGTCTGCGCCGGCATCGACCAGTGCCCGGGTGAGGCTTCGGTAATGTGCGCCCGTATCAACGTGCAACAGGCCCACGGCATGCGCCAGCACGCGACTGGTGCTCGATTTACCCGAGGCAGCTCCTCCATCGACGGAGACGCGCACAAAATTCGTGCGCAAGGCCTCGAGAGCGGTGAAGAAATTTGGAAAGGTCTTTCCTGTGCAGGAGGGGTCGGCAATCGCGATCCAAGGGCGGCCATCTCCAAAGAGATCGTAGGAGCCCAAAATCCCGAAGCTCATGGCCATGCGATGATCTTCGTAGGTATGAATTAAAATTGGGCCGGCGGCGGCGGTCCGGCGCATTGCGGCGCGGTCAGGATAAATCGTCAGCGCTGCCAGCTCTGGATCCGCTTTAAGTTCAGCCGCTGATGGCACAACGCGAATTCCAAGGCGTTCCAATTCGGTAGCCATGGCCAGAACGCGGTCGGTTTCTTGTTTGCGGGTATGGGCAATACCGCGGATTTTTATCGGTTGGGTCGCCAGGGTCGCCAGCACCGCTAGCGTCAGAAAAGTATCCGAGAACGCATTGAAATCAAAATCTCCACCTTGGATGCCCGCCCAGCTCTGGGTCACCAAAGTCCCGTGAGCGGGCCGTAAGACGGCCCCGCAGGCCGCCGCGACCTTGGCGAAGGCCGTATCTCCCTGAAGCCCGCCTTCCGCATAGCCATGGATGCGCACGCTGGCGCGAGGTCCCGTCACTGCCGGGAGGGCGATGAAGTAACTTGCCGCCGTGGCATCAGGTTCGATGGCATAGCTCGGCTGTGGGGCCAGGTATGGGCCGCTGTGATCGCATACCCATCGCCCGGTGGCTTCCCGCCGGATGGCCCGGCCAAATTGCGCGCACATCCGTGCGGTCATTTCGACGAAGGGTTCCGAAACGGTTTCACCGATCATCTTGACGGATGCTCCCGGACAAAGCGGCAAGACCATCAAGAGGGCGGAGAGCAATTGAGAAGAGGCGGCCGCATCGACCTCGAGCGCACCTAACTTCCCGCTGGTATGAAGCGTGAAAGGGAAGCCCGTGGCCGGCGTTCCGTCAGCTTTCAGCGCGCGGCAACCCGCTTGGCTTAAAGCGGTGAGCAACCCAGCCATGGGGCGTGAGCGCATGGCCTCGTCGCCATCGAGGAAGTATTTCCCGCCAGGAGCCAGGGCGAGGAAGGCGGTCAAAAAACGAGCGGCCGTTCCGGCATTACCGACCTGTAAGGTAGCGGATAATTTTGGAATACGACCCCCAAGGCCGTGCACGCGGATATTGAGCGCAGCCTCGTCGACGATGACTTCGAAACCAAGTTCGCGGAGCGCTGCGATCAAGATTTTGGTATCTCGGCTGAAGAGCCCCCCAGTCAGGACGGTTTCACCTTCGGCCAGGGCAGCCAAGATGAGGGCACGGTTAGTGATACTTTTCGACCCTGGGACTTGGGCGACGCCGCGCGCAGGGGTTTGAAAAGGCTGGATGATTAAAGGATCATTCATCGCGAGCGATCAAGCGCCTGACGGGCGATGCGGGCCTCAGCTAAGAGTTTATGAAGGACCCCCGCGTCGCCGCCTTCGATCGCCCGGCGTAATTCAGCGGTTCGCTCTTCAGTGATGCGTAGCCCCGCCGCCACATGGCGGGCATTAGCTAAGAGAATTCCCACCCAAAGGTTTTCTTCGCCGGCCGCAATCCGGGTCGCATCCCGTAACCCTTGCCCGGCCGCAATTGGGTCAAAAGCGGGCAAACTGGCGACCGCGAGCATGAGGGCGGCCGCTGAAGCATGCGGAATATGGCTAATGGCTGCGACAATCTCATCGTGTTTTGCCGCATCCATTTCAGTGGTGTTGGAGCCGAGATCGCGCCAAAACGCATGGATTCGCTCCACGGCCACGCGCGGCTCTTGGCCGGTCGGGGTGATAAAGCAGGCCTTCCCCTCAAAGAGAGTGGCCGCCGCATGGGCCGCTCCGGCTTTCTCTGACCCCGCCATCGGGTGAGCACCCACAAAGATATTCGCTGGGGGTAAGTGGCGGGCGGCCAACTGGATGGCCAATTTAATGCTCCCCGCATCCGTCACCAAAGCATCTGGACCCAGACCGGCGGCGATAGCCCGGAAGGTTTCTTCCGCCTTATCGACCGGGGTGGTGACCACGACCAAGTCAGCGCCGCGGACGCAATCCGCCGCCGAGTCAAAAACTTCTGCCACCCCAAACTTCTTTAACTCCTCCCGAGAGGTGACCGATCTTGACCAACAGGCCAAAGACCCCGCCAGCTTCCGACGGGAGGCCGCCAGCAGGATGGAGCCGCCGATGAGACCGGCGCCGACGACGGCTATTCGCTTAAATTGTGCCATTTTCCGAGGTTGATGGGTGGTCTTTGATGTACCAGCCTATGAAACTATTAAAGCAAACAAACTGCCAGCGATAAAGCTGGCAAGCACCCATGACTTCCCGTCCTCCCAATCCTCAGACCGACTTTATCCGAGGCAAAATCCTCCACACCCTGCAGCCAGCATCGGCGACTAAGGTCGCTTTCTGGAAGTGGACCCGCATCATCTCACTCGTGCTCTTCATCGCCGGTTTGGGTGCCTTGATTGGATGGCTGATGTATAGCGATCGCCGGTTTACCCGCCAAACGGAAGGGATTTTGACAACCGAAGAGGTTAGCCAGCTGCGGGCTCAGTCTTTGGATTATGAAGCCGCTTTCGCCAAAGCGCGCCTAAGTAAAAATAGCTTGGAGGAAGCGGACATCAAACTACTTGAGAAATCCCTACAGGCCCAAGAAGATTATGTAGCGGCGCGCGGGGCCCTGGGCGCCGATAATTACCGACTCGAAGTCTTGCGGCGCAACCTGCACCTCCTCCGCGCCGAGAATTTAAGAACATTGTCTGACCAGGCGGAGGCCAAGTCTTTGGCTATTGCCAAGACTGAGCCGGAAGAAGCGATGAAGCTTTTACGGTCCGCCCTGGAAGGTGAAAAAGAGATTAGTAAGAAATGGTTTTTCTCCGGCTTGGTCGATGCCGGTAAAATCGCTCGCCTGGATACACGCTTACGTAGTCTGGAGGCCGAACCACTCTGGCTGAAAGGCCGTATGCTGGAGAAAGAAGGCGAGGATTTGGAGGCCGTGGGGAAGTTTTCTGCTGCCGCGGATAAATTCAGCCAAGCTATCGAATGCGAGACGGAATTCCTCGAACGCTATCGCGATGTCCGCGACACCGAATT
>QYQK01000008.1 GCA_007280935.1 Opitutales bacterium | reverse complement strand
TCGTGGGCCTGTACAAGGGTTCGAAGTCCGCAGCCGCGGCCAAGAAAAAAGGTTTCAAGGTCTACGAGACCGCTGAAGCCGTTCGTCGTGCGGACGTCATGCTCGTCGGCATCCCCGACATGAAACAAGCCGACGTCTGGGAAAAGGATATCGCCCCTAACCTCGGCAAAGGTGGCAAGACCGTTCTCTTCATCCACGGTCTCTCGATCCACTACAAGTTGATCAAGCCTCTTAAGAACGTCGACATCGCCATGGTCGCTCCGAAAGGCCCCGGCCACGTTGTTCGCGCCCAGTACGTCGAAGGCAAGGGCGTCCCTGCCCTCATTGCCATCCAGCAAGACATCTCCGGCAAGGCAACCAAGACCGCACTAGCTTGGGCCAAGGGCATCGGTTCGACCCGTGCCGGCGTCATCAAGACCTCCTTCAAGGAAGAAGCTGAGACCGACCTCTTCGGCGAACAGGCCGTCCTCTGCGGCGGCGCCTCCGAACTCGTCAAAGTCGGCTACGAAACTCTTGTCGAAGCAGGCTACCAGCCTGAGATGGCTTACTTCGAGTGCTTGCACGAATTGAAGCTCATCGTCGACCTCATGGTCGAAGCTGGTATCTCCGGCATGCGTTTCTCGATTTCAGAGACCGCTAAATACGGAGACATCACCCGCGGTCCTCGCGTGATCAACAGCTCATCCCGCAAGGCGATGCGCGAGATCCTCAAGGAAATCCAATCTGGAAAGTTCACCGCCCAGTGGGTCAAGGAATACAAGGGCGGCCTGAAGAATTACAATAAGTTGCTCAAGCAGGGCGAGAACCACCCGATCGAAAAGACCGGCCAGCGTCTCCGTGCGCTCATGCCTTGGGTCCAGAAGCGCAACATCAAGGGCGCTCAGGCCGAGTACACGACCAAGTAAACGATCGTTTGACCGAAACGAAAAGGCCGACGCAAGTCGGCCTTTTTTGTGCCCCCAAGCACCCCCCGTCCTCACCGAGGCCATCCAAGGGATTGCCAAGCGTGGCCAAAAGGCTTGGCTGTCTCCACCCCCATGCGCGAGCCCACCTCCACCCCTGATGCCATCCATTCGGATGCCTTTTTGGCGCGCCTGATGCGCGACCAGCTGAAACTCTCCATCGCGTGCGCGCTATGCTTCATCGTAGCGCTCGTCGCCCTGCCCTTGCTGAATTACTTTCAGCCAGCGTTCATGGCGCAGCGGGTGTTTGGCTTCACGCTCTCGTGGCTAATCTTGGGGGTACTCTTCTTCCCGTTCGTGTGGATAATTTCCTTCGTCTTTATCAAGCGCTCCATCGCCCTTGAAGTCGCCGAAGCCCAAGCCGCCACCAAGGATGGCGCCAAACGCTGAACATGAGCCTACCGCTTGCTTCCCTCTTTCTCGCCGAACTCGGTAAGGTCGATCCCTGGATCGCCATATGCTCGCTCGCGACAGTCTTCGTGACGGTCGGGATGGGTTTCTGGTCCGCTGGTAAATCCAAGAACGCCGGCGACTTCTTTGTCGCGGGTCGTTCGGTTTCCGTCGGCTGGAATGCTTCGGCGATTTCGGGCGAATACCTTTCCGCCGCTTCTTTCATGGGCGTCGCGGGGATGGTAATGGCGACGGGTTACGATGCGCTCTGGTATCCCGTTTGTTATGCGTGCGGCTATTTGTTCTTATTACTCTTCATCGCCGGGCCGCTGCGTCGCTTCGGTGCTTACACCATTCCGGACTTCGCCGAAGGTCGTTACGACTCCCCGCTCTTCCGCAAGATCGCCGTCTGCTTCGTGCTTTTTATCGGCTTCTTTTACACGATGCCGCAGATGAAAGGCGCGGGTACGACCTTGGCTTACATCTTCCCAGGCCTGCCTTATTGGGCGGGCGTCGTGGTCGTCGGAGCCGTCATCACGCTCAATGTTTCCCTAGGAGGCATGAAGGGTATCACCCTCGTACAAGCCTTTCAGTATTGGCTTAAAGTCTTCGCCATCACCGTCCCCATCTTCGTCTTGGCTTCGATTGTCGGACATTACGAAGATCACGTCAGCGCTAATAAGACCGCTTTTGAGACCGCCGCCTCCGCCCCGGCGAACATCGAAAGAAAGGCCCTGCCCGCCAAAGCGCCGAAAGACGAGCAGTGGATTTCCCCTTTCGGCAAGCTAACCACCAAAGCGGTCGATGCGTCGATCGCCGCGGCCCCCACGCCCGAAGCCAAAGCCGCACTCGAAGCGAATAAGAAGCCCTTCTCCCTCCTTTATACCTACTCGCTGATCATCGCACTCGTCTGCGGCACTGCTGGCTTGCCGCATATCCTTGTCCGCTTCTACACCAACCCGGACGGCGTCGCGGCCAAACGCACGACGATGTGGGTGATGATCCTCATCGGCGTCTTCTACGTTTTCCCGCCGGTGTACGGTGTCATCGGTCGCTCACTCACGCCCGAACTTTATGACGCCGTCGGCGCCAAGGGAACGGATAAAGTCGTACTCGAACTACCCACCTTGCTCGCGGGCAAGAACCACGCGCTGCTCGGCTCAGTCCTCTCGGGCATCACCTGTGCGGGTGCGTTCGCGGCGTTTATGTCAACATTCTCGGGTCTGCTTGTCTCGATGACTGGCGCGCTCGCGCATGATGTCTATGGACGTATGCTCAAGCCGGACTCGACGCCCGAACAGCGTCTGCGCGCCTTTAAATGGGCCGCCGTCATCATCGGCGCGGTTTCCATTCTACTCGGCATGCAAGTCGAAGCGTTGGAAATCAACTTCATGGTTGGTCAGGCCTTCGCCATCGCCGCTGCCAGCTACTTCCCCTTGCTCTTCATGAGCGTCTGGTGGCGCGGCATGACGATGCCGGGAGCAGCCGCAGGTATGCTTGGCGGCGGTGTCAGCGCCCTGCTGGCGATTACGATGACTTCCATTTCCGATGTCGCCGCCGCGGGTGCGAAGAAAATCACTGACGTCGCACAGCTTGCCGCCTTCTGGCAAGACCATCCCGTCGCCAAAAGCCTCGGGGACATGTGGGTGGCCCATCCGCTCGCCCGCATCCTTTGCGAACAGCCCGCCATTTGGGCCGTCCCCCTCTCCATCACGCTCATGATCGTCGTTTCCAAAGCCACTGCGGCCAAGGTTCCTGGCGACATCCGCATGAAGATGCTCGTGTTGCATGCCCCGGAAGCTTTGGGACTCAAACAAGAGTACATCAAGGAACACGAAGGCCTCAGCCACTGAGCTGATCGTTGCGTTAATTTCGCCGCTGCAATCACTTGAAACTTGGAAGTCTGCCGTGAGGCGTCTTTGTTGGGGTCGTGCAAACGGATCCTAACGAAGACGACCTCAAGGGCTACCGAGTCGTACAGGCGCTTTCGCTTTTCATCGCCGGGGGAGCCCTTTACGCCGCCATCCTCATGACCCGAAAAGGCGGGCCCGTTTACCTTGGACTGGAAATTGACCCTTTTGAGCGAGACGCCATGGTGGGTGCCTTCGTCGGAATACCTACGTCTATTTGCGGGGCTGCGGTCGCGTATTTAGCCGCCTACGAACGCCGCTGGGGAATCGTGCGAGGCCTCGCGACCTTCATTTTCATCGGCAACCTCCTCATCCCTTTGACGTGGGGCTTCCTTTGGCTTATTAAATCCGGCCTCTTCTCACGCTAAGATGTCCCAGCCCATCGTCATCGTCACTCGCGGCAGCCCGCTGGCGCTCCAGCAAGCCCATGAGGCGGCGGCACGGATTGCGCAAGCGTTGCAACGCCCGACGGAAATACGAATCCTGACGACGACTGGAGATCGGCAAGCCAATTGGTCGCTGGAGAAACAAGGGGGCAAGGGCCTCTTCACCGCCGAGCTTGAACAGGCTTTATTACGTGGCGAAGCCGACGTGGCCGTCCACAGCTCTAAAGATCTCCCGACCGAGATGCCTGCCGGATTGGCAATTGCGACCTGCCTTACCCGTCAGGACGCCCGCGACGTACTCGTCCGCCGGACCGACATCACAGAGCCTAAATTAATCGCCACGGGAAGCCCGCGCCGCCGGGCGCAGGGCGCTTTGAAATTTCCCCAAGCCCAATGGACGGAATTGCGCGGCAACGTGGACACGCGCCTTAAAAAACTGGTCAACGGAGATGCGGAAGCTTCCTACCTTGCGGCGTCTGGCCTGAATCGTCTCGGAATCAAAAACTGGGAGGGGCTCGCCTTTGAACCCGTCAACATTGTTCAAATGGTACCCGCCGCTGGCCAAGGAGCGGTCGCGATCCAGACCCGCTCCGCTGATACCGCGCTCTACCTGGCCGCCGGTTGCGCAACGACGACCTTTTCCGTCTTTGTCGAAAGACTTTTCTTGGCCAAACTCGGCGAAGGCTGCCACACCGCCTTCGCTTGTCATCACTCCGCCGGCCGAATCCATCTCTTCCGGAGCGACTTTGGTCGCCATGAGATTGAATTCCCCGCGACCGACCTGACCGCCGCCTCTCAACTCGCTGACCGCATCCTGCAACAAATCCTGCCCCGTCAATCATGAGCAAACTTCCCTTACGCGATCGACTCATCGTTCTCACCCGCCCGGAAGGACGCGGGGGCGATTGGAAAGAATTGCTCGTCGACGCCGGCGCAGCGGTCTCCGAACTACCCTTGATCGAAATCAGCTTTGAGCCCGACGATACCGTATTGAGCGAAGTCCTCGACGCCATGGGCGAATACGATTGGATCATCTTCACCAGCCCCAACGGAGTCCGCGGATTTTTTGACCGGTTTTTTGAACGCTTTTCTGACATCCGTTCCGTCGGGGGCGTACGTTTCGCTTGCGTCGGCCCTTCGACTGAAAAGGCCTTACGCGGCTATCATTTAGATTCGGACCTAACGGCCGCCAAACCGGACGCGCTTTCCCTCGGACAAGAACTCATGACCAAGTTCGACGTCGAGAATCAGAAAATCCTGCTCGTCACCGGAAACCTTAACTCTCCTGAACTCTCGCGTCTTCTCATGGAGGGCGCCCTAGCCATCGTTGACGTGATCAAAGTCTATGCGACCGAAGAAAAATCTGTCGCGGAAACGCCCGAGGCAGCCGAATTCCGACGCCATGGCGCCGATGCGATTGTCTTCGCCAGCCCTTCCGCCGTGGAATCATTTCTGCACCAAGCGGCTTCCTTGCGCCCTGACGTGGGCGCGCGACAACCCAAGGCCATCGCCGTCGGGCCGACGACCGCCGACGCCCTTCGTAAAGCAGGCGTGCCCTTGGCCGGCACGGCTGCAGCCCCCACCGCCAAAGCCATCCGCGATGCCGTGATTGCGGCTCTGACATGATCGGAAAAATCATCATCAAAGTTTGCGGAATCACGCGGCAGGCTGACGCCGTCGTCGCCCTGGATTTCGGCGCCGACTACTTAGGTATCAATTGCGGGGACGGATCGCCGCGCTTTGTCCCGGCCGACCGCCGGGCAGCTTTATTACGCGAAATACCGCCAGGGAAACGTGTCGCCGTCACCGTCAACCCGACCGACGCCGAAGCATTAGCTTTCATCGCCGAGGGCTTTGATATTGTTCAGGTTCATTTTGATCCCGCGAAAAAAGAGTGCGACCCCGCCGGCCTTTCGACCTGCATCGGGAAAACCCATCTCTGGCTTGCGCCTAAATTGACCGATGGCGCCGAATGGCCCAAGACCTTGATCCCCTTGGCGGCCGGCTTCATCCATGACGCCCATGCCCCCAATTCTTTCGGGGGCACAGGCAAACAAGCGAACTGGGCACGCTTCCAAAAGCTCACGCAAACCTACCCAGACGCTCTCTGGATTTTGGCGGGGGGATTAGGGCCAACCAACGTCGAAGCAGCCTTAAAAGCCCAACCCAAGGGTTTAGACCTTAATAGCGGGGTCGAACTAGCCCCCGGCTTAAAATCTGCCGAACTATTGTTTGAAGTGAAGCAGACCCTGCTTAAAAACAACCAAACCTGAGACCCTTCTCGCTTTCGACCCACTTGGCACGAGGGATGCATAAGTGGACTTGCCCAACCGAACGCCTAACCCAACCTACCACACACCATGAAGCTCGTCGTCGCCATCATCAAACCCTTCAAACTTGAAGAAGTTAAGGACGCTCTCGCCGAAATCGGCATCGAGGGTATGACCGTAACCGAAGTCAAAGGCTTCGGCCGCCAAAAGGGTCACACGGAGATTTACCGTGGCTCTGAATACACCGTCGATTTTCTTCCCAAGGTGAAGATCGAAGCCGCCGTCGCTGACGAACAAGTCGAGAAGGCCATTGCCACGATTTCCAAGGCCGCCCACACCGGCAAAATCGGCGACGGTAAGATTTTCGTGATCGGTCTCACTGACGTCATCCGTATCCGGACAGGCGAACGTGGTCCGGCCGCCATCTAAGCGTTTGCTTAGAAAGCAAAAGGGCGACCCAAGGGTCGCCCTTTTTTTGGCACAGATACGAAACTTCCCCTATTTAACACTGGCGGCCTTGGCGGCCTCGCGCTTGGCCAACATGCCGGGAGAGTTCCACTTGATGACGTGGTAGGTCGCTTGCCCTTCACCAACGTTGCGGATGCCGTGTTCGATATTGGCCGCCTGGAAGATGACCGAGCCCGGGCCGAGTTTAATCCAGTCGCCGGCGACGAGCGCTTCGACCGTGCCTTCCTTGACGATGAGCAGCTCTTCGTCGGCGTGCTGGTGAGGCGGGTGCGGTGCTTGGCCCTTGTTCAGGGTCGTCACATGCATCTCGAGCTCGTCCAGGGTCGCAGTCGGGGCGCGGCAGACGGAGCGGGATTCGCCGGCCTTGGTCGGCTTCACCACGAGTTTTTCCCAATCGAAAGCCATCGAGCGCATAATCGGCTTGGGGACGACCGGTGTAGCCGCCGTCACTGGAGGCGTGGACATAAAGCCGACCAAGCCAAGGCAGGCGCTCGCCGTTAAGGTGGCGACCAACAAATCACGACGGGTAAGGGGTATCATGCCACACTTCTAGCCCTCCCCGGCAGGGAGTAAAGACGGCTTGTCGGCCTGGCGCCACGGACCGCCTTGCCCTGGGGGCGAGCCCGCGGCTAATCTGTACCTATGTTGCGCCCCCTCATGGGAAACCTTGTCCTGATACTCGTGGCCTGCTTGGGCTTCACCGGCTGTGGCGTCAAGAAAAGTACGGCCGTCCTCAAGGCCGAAGCAGGGGTGCTCGTTATTAATAATATCGCGGAACCCTCCAGTCTCGACCCGCAGACCGTCACGGGCCTTTCCGAAAGCCATATCATGTACGCCCTCTTCGAAGGGCTGGTCAATTATGACCCCGTTGACCTTCACCCAATCCCGGGCGTCGCCGAAAGTTGGACGAGTTCCGCCGACGCCAAGACCTGGACGTTCAAACTCCGCCCCGCTGCGCGGTGGTCCAATGGCGACCCCGTCACCGCCCAAGACTTCCTCTTTAGCTGGGAGCGGATGCTCATGCCGAGCTTCGGAGCCGAATATGCCTCGATGCTGCACGTGGTCAAAGGGGCCAAAGATTTTAATACCAAAAAAATTAGCTCCTTCCGCGACGTCGGCTTCCGGGCGCCCGACGCGCACACCCTCGAGATCCGCCTGGAAAATCCCGTTCCTTATTTCCTCCAGCTTATTTGCCATCACAGCTGGCTACCCGTCCACCCTCCGACGATCCTGAAGTTCGGGACCATCGACCAACTCAACACGCCGTGGACGCGACCAGGCGCGCTCGTGGGCAACGGGGCCTTCACCCTAGAAAGCTGGGAAGTGGCCCGCAACCTGGTGGTGCGGAAGAATGCGACTTATTGGAATGCCCGTGAGGTCTCGCTCAACGCCATCGAATTCCGGGCCATCGCGGACCTCTACGCCGAAGAGCGGGCCTTCCGCGGCGGCGAGTTGCACATCACCGGTACCGTGCCGCCTTACAAAGTAGCCAAACTGCTCGAACAAAAATCTCCCGCCCTGCGGCTCGACCCGTTCATGTCCGTGGCGTTCATCTGGATAAATAATGATATCAAAAATAACGAACCCGTTCGGAAGGCCTTGGGCGACGCCCGCGTGCGCCAGGCCTTGGGTATGGTGATCGACCGCGAACAGATCGTCCGCAAAGTCCTGCGCACGAACGACGCGCCAGCTTACCACTTCACGCCGCCGGGCGCCGGCGGTTTCCACGCCAAAGCTCGATGGAGCCAAGAGTTAGCCCGCGCCCAAAAGCTCTTGGCGGACGCCGGCTACCCTGGCGGCAAAGGTTTCCCGAAACTGGAATACCTTTACAACACCTCCGAAGGCGCGCAGATGGCCGCCCAGGCCTACCAAGAGATGTGGCGCGAACGGCTAGGCGTCCAAGTCGAACTCAAAAATCTCGAATGGAAAGTCTACCTCAACGCCATGCACAAAGGCGAATACCAGATCGGCCGAGGCGCCTGGAGCGGAGATTATAACGACCCGAACACTTTTCTGGAAATGTTCATCACGGGTAACGAACTCAACCAATGTAATTGGAGCGACGCCGAGTATGACCGGCTAATTAGCCAAGCGGCCCGGGAGGTGGATCCCGCCCGCCGTTTTGAATATTTCCAGCAAGCGGAAGCTCGGCTCGTCAGCCAAGCCCCGGTCCTGCCCGTCGTATTTAATAAGAATAAGTTCCTCATTCGGCCCGAAGTCCAAGGCTGGTACCCCACCGTGCTTGATCAACACCCCTTGACGGCGGTTAAGCTCGTCCCTGGGAAAGGGGATTGATGCGGACCCCAAACCCCAACATCCTCTTCTCATGCGTCTCCTCGCCTTCGCCTTCCTGCTCGCAACCTCCACCCTCGCCAACGCTCAGGCCGCCGGTGAGCCCTTGCCCAAGGGCGGCAGCGGCGTCGATCAAAGTTTCGTGAAATTACGCGGCGTCAGTTTCTTTTATATCGACGTTAAAACCTCCGAAACTCGCCCCGAAGACGCCGACCTGCGGGGTGAGATCCGCGATGCGATCGAGTTGGAACTCCGCCGCAGTAACATTACCCCGAAAGATTTCAATGGGCTCGCGCCCGAAACCTCGACCCCTTTGCTCACGATTGAAGTTCGCTTTGACCGCGGCCTCGGTCGTTACGCGGCCGACGTCATCCTTTCCATCAGCGATAACGCCACCGTAACGCGGAACAAAGAGTCCGTGCTGGCGACGACGTACGTGCAGACCAAGAAATCCATGGGGTCATCGGATAATACCCTTTCGCGCGAAGTTAAAAACCGCAGCCGCGAAGCCGTCTTGGAACTGATTGAAGGAATTAAGAAACTTAAAGGGAACTAAACGATCCGATGCGTCGCCTGCTCCACAAGATGAAGGGCGATGGCGCCGCTCCGCCCCCGCGCCCTTCCCTGCAAGCGGTCGGACTGGCTTTTACGGGCTGCGTCTTGGTCGTCGCGTTGCTGTCAAAACTTTCTGACCAAATCGGCACCGTGCTTTTGATCGGCTCTTTTGGTGCAAGCAGCCTACTCGTCTTCGGCTACCCGGAGGCCCCCTTCAGCCAGCCACGCAACTTGGTGTTTGGTCACGTCATTGGCGCCTTTATTGGTATCACTTTTCTTCATCTATTTGGAGATAACTGGTTAATCCTGGCCCTGGCGCTTGGCACGACGGTCGCGGCGATGATGCTTACCCACACCGTTCATCCCCCGGCAAGTTCGACCCCAGTCGTGGTCTTCGCGCTCAAATCCTCGTGGATGTTCATCTTCCTTCCCACCTTAGTCGGGACGATCACGATTCTTTTCTTCGCGCTCATTTACAATAATAGCGTTCGCCAGGAGCGCTGGCCCAAGCATTGGTAAGCGCCATGCCAAATCCTGAATCACGCCTGCAAGAACTCGGACTGACCCTTCCCGCCCCGCCTGCCGCGGCGGGCGCTTATGTACCAGCCGTCCGCACGGGTAACCTACTTTACCTCGCCGGCACCTTACCCATGCGCGATGGCAAAATTGTCTCCCTCGGTAAAGTCGGGAGAGAAATCGACCTCGGCCAAGCCGCCGAAGCCGCGAAGCTCTGCACGCTCAACGCCTTAGCCAACGCCAAAGCCGCGCTGGGCTCGCTTGATAAGATTACCCGTGTGGTGATGGTGAACGGCTTCGTCAATGGTATCGATGGCTTTAGCGATAGCCCCAAGGTCCTGAATGGCGCTTCCGAATTCCTTCTGCAGATCTTCGGCGAAAGCGGTAAGCACGCGCGCGCCGCGGTTTCCGTCAACGGCCTACCATTGGGGGCTTCCGTCGAAGTCCAGATTGTCCTCGAGGTACGCGACTGAGTGGCGGGTCAGCCTTCCGATACGCCGACCTTAGGGAAATCAATCTTGAAAGCCCTGCCCTCAGGCGGCTTACCGCAGTTACCTATTTGGGTGCAAGCGCGGCGGACAAGCTCTGCGAGATGGTTATCTTGCGGCCGACTCAGCCAGCCGGAGAATGAAACGGAGCCGCCGGCATCGACGGACAACGTCACGCCGCAGCTCCCGGCCGAGGAAATCGCCCCGCCTTCGGCCGAAATGATCTCCGTCCAAGCCGAACGAAAACGTGCCAAGACTTCACCTGCATAAAGCTGCTGTTC
>QYQK01000081.1 GCA_007280935.1 Opitutales bacterium | reverse complement strand
GAGATCGCCCGGAGATCCAGCGGCTTGCGGCCGTCGGCACGTTCGCCGTTCTGGATGATGGCGTTGCGGTAGACCTTTTCCTGGAGCTTTTCGAAGGCCATCTTGATCTGACGAGAGTCGAAGACGTCGCCGAGTTCAGCCTTACAGGCGGCCTTGGACTTCTCGACCACGGCCTTGACGGCGTCGCCACGTTCCTTCTTGGAAGCGAGGAAAATTGCCTTTTTAAGCTGGTCGCCTTCGGCGGCCACGCGTTCGCAGATGGCGAGAGCCTTCGGTTCGCAGACGACGAGCGGGAAGACGCGCTTGGTCTTAGAGTACATCGCGGCGAGCTTGCGCTGCGCGGCGATGATCGGCTGGATGGCCTTCTGGGCGTATTCGAGGGCAGCGATGAAGTCGGCTTCAGGCAGCTGGTCGGCCGAACCTTCAATCATCATCATGTCGTTCTCGTTACCGACGTAAATGAGATCCAGGTCGGACTCATACTGCTGTTCGTGAGTCGGGTTGACGACGAACTGGCCGGCGACGCGACCGAGGCGGATGCCAGCGATTGGTCCGTTCCACGGGATGTCGGAGCAAAGGAGAGCGGCGGAAGCGCCGTTTACCATGAGCACGTCGGAGTCGTTGATCTGGTCAGCCGAGAGGAGGAGGCCGATCACCTGGACTTCATTGAGGAAGCCTTCAGGGAAGAGCGGGCGGAGGGGACGGTCGCAGAGGCGCGAGGTCAGGATTTCCTTGTCGGAAGGCTTGCCTTCGCGACGGAAATAACCGCCCGGGAAACGGCCGGCCGCCGCGAACTTCTCGCGGTAGTCGACAGTCAGGGGGAAGAAGTCCTGGTCGGGGGAGCGCAGGTCTTCGGCGGCGGTGGCCGACACGAAGAGCGTGGTTTCGCCCTTGCTGATGGTGACCGCGCCGTTAGCGAGGCGGGCGATGGAGCCCGTGTTGATCGTGATACCGAGTTCTTCGATGGTCACGGAGTGTTTTTGTTTCATTTTGTTTTTTGCGGGTTACGCGTTGTGCCAGGCGGAATTGCCCGGCGGGTTTTTGTTTGTTTGGGTGAAAAAACGACGTCCCAGCGAGTGGCTGGGACGTACGGTGAAGCAATACGCCCGGAGGCGCGGTTCACTTACGGAGGTTAAGCTTGATGAGCAAAGCGTTGTAACGGTCCAAATCGCTCGACTTAAGATAATTGAGCAGCTTACGACGACGGTTCGTGAGCATAATAAGACCACGGCGCGAGTGGAAGTCCTTGCGGTGCATCCGGAGGTGATCCGTGAGGTGGTTGATGCGGGCGCTGACGAGAGCGACCTGAACTTCGGGCGAGCCCGTATCCTTGGCGTCCTGCTGGTGTTTCTTGATGATATCCGATTTGTCGATCGACATGACTGTATTTGGGTTAGTTTGGGTGTTTGAGAGGTCGACTTGGGAAAAATTCCCGAGGGCCAGCCGTTTAGCCGGTTCCTCCGTCTGAAGTAAGCTTTCGCTTACCGACCAGCGTGAGAAGGGCTCCGCCCCTCTCCCTAACGAAGATGACTTATGAAGTGACAGGCGCCTGGGGGCTTAGCAAGCAGGAATTACCCCCTAAAACCCCCTCGATATGCTCAAAATCAGCCTTAAATCAGCCGGGATAATCCAAGGTGTAAACATCCTGGGCATTGCGTCGGATGTTAGGGAAATAAAACCCATTCGGCTCCGGGATGATCTCTGAAAGGTCGAAGGAAGTGACCGACTTAGGGAGACCGTTAAAATAAAGCGTGAACTTAAAAGGCCTGCCCGGCGGCAGAACAGTCCAATGCGGATATAGGGAAATATTCTCCCACCGAATCATCTCGCTGGTCAGGGCGGAATGGCAATCGAGCAGGAAGGTGCTCCTCCATACTCTCAGGCTGTGCGTATGGTCAGCCGCACAGTGAATATGGACCACGATGGAGTCCAAGGGTTGGAGGGCTGCTTGGGGCTCAAGCGCGGGCAAAACTTGCGATGAAGGCGACGCTGACATGGCTTGGTCATTCTATCCCGAAAGCGCCGGGTCGCAAGGCAGGCGGCCAGCCCAGCAGATTAGCCCGTTGACTCCTACGCCCTCCGAAACGCAAATAGGCACATGGACCAAGGCAATGACGAAAAACCCCGCCTGACAGGCGCAGAACGTGGCAAACTGCGCAGTTTAGCCCAGACCCTCGACCCTAAGGTTTTCGTTGGCAAAGCCGGCGTCAACGCAGGTATCGCGAATTTACTCGAGGAATCCTTCCGCAATGCCGATCTCGTCAAAGTGCGTTTTACCGCTGAGCGCGAGGTCATGGAAGCCCAGGCCAAAGAGTTGGCCGGATTGACCGAAAGCGAAGTAATCGGAAGCGTGGGTCGCACGGCCACCTTCTTCAAACTCGGCCAAGCCCCTGACGACGAGGCGTAAGCCATGGATGCCGCGCTGTTCCAGTCTCGGCACGAAGCCCTAGTCCAGCAGGCCGAAAATGCATTGCAGCAGCTAACGCCCTCGGCCGATACGCGCCCGGCCCGCCTCCATGCCGCGATGCGTTATTCGCTCGAGGCAGGCGGCAAACGTTTGCGCCCGGTCCTGTGCTTGGCCGCCGCCCAAGCCTTTAATCCCAGCGCCAAAGCTGATGCCGCCGCCGTCGCGCTGGAATGCATTCACACCTATTCCCTGATCCATGATGACTTACCGTGCATGGATAATTCCGACCTGCGGCGCGGACGCCCCTCCTGCCATAAGGCTTTCGATGAAGCCATCGCGCTGCTCGCCGGCGACGCCCTCCTCCCGTTAGCCTTCGAAGTAATCAGCAAAGCTTACGCCGACCAGCCCGCCCTCGCTTGCTCGCTCGTCGCGGAATTATCTAAAACCGCTGGCTCCACCCTGCTCGTCGGCGGCCAAACCGAAGACATGGGCGGCCTGGCCGGAGGCGCCACTGACGAGCGACTGGAGTTCATCCTGCTCGGCAAGACCGCCGCGATGCTCAGTTCCTCATTGGCCATGGGCGCAATCATCGGCGGAGCCAATAAGGCTGAGGTCGAACACTTCAGCCAAGCTGGCCGCTCGGCTGGCATCGCCTTTCAACTTGTCGACGACCTACTCGATCTTTCCGCCGATGCCAGTCGGCTCGGGAAACCCGTAGGTGCTGATTCGCAAAACGGGAAATTAACTTATGCGAGCCTCCATGGCATCGAGGCGACCCGACAAAGGATCTCAACCCTGACAGAAGAGGCGATCCGACATCTTCAAGCCACGCGCGGCGACTCCGCTTTCCTTGCCGTACTGATTACGCGGATGGCAAGCCGGGATCGCTGATTCAGTCGTCGGTCCGCCGTCCGTTCGAAGGCAACTGCTCGGGTAAAAACGCGTAGTAAGTCCCGATCCATAAGCGCCAAGATAAGGCGTGGATAAAAAAAGGGACGGTAAGCGCGGTGAGGATTGCCCCGCGGATCGCCCACGCTTCGCTACACCAACCGAGACGCACGGCGATGAGCAAGACCGGCAGAACTCCGAAGGCCGTTAAGGTATAATTCCAGACAATAGCTCCGAGGAAAAATCCGTCGCGGCGCCGCAAAACCATTTCGCAAGCCGGGCAACGGTCCGGAATGTTCGCAAACCGACCCCATTTGTTCGGTGGACTTTCTCCCGACCTAATTTTCGCACCACAAGCCGGACAACAGCCTTTGGCGGCGCGCCAGAAAATATCGGAACGGAACTCCATGCGCCAACTTACGACATTCGCGAAGGAGAGTAAAGCAAAGGGCCGACTTCCTTACGAAAGTCGGCCCTTGAAAGGATGGCTTAGGGCGAATTATTCCGCCGTAGTCTCACCCACCTGGAAGCGGACGAAACGAACGATGGAAACTTCTTCACCCACCTTGGCCTTAGCTTCGGCGAGGAGCTGAATGACCTTCTTATCCGGGTCACGGAAATAAGGCTGCTCGAGCAAACAGGCTTCGGCGAAGAACTTGTCGACGCGACCGGAGACGATTTTTTCCATATTGGAAAGCTGCCCCTTCTTCCGGCCTTCGGCAGCGATAACCTGCTTTTCGGCGACGGCGATACGCTTTTCCAGTTCGGCGATGGCTTCGGCATTATGGGCGGCCTTTTGCTCGACGAGCTGACCATTATAATCTTCGACCACGCGCTTGGCCTCTTCGATTGCCTTATCGGCTTCCGATTTGGTAAATTCAGCGGCGATTTCCTTCTCCTTGGCGACGACATCGTCAGAAACGTCTTCGCGACGGACAAAGCGGGCGTTATTTGCCACGACCTGCATCGCCATCTGCCGGGCCAAATCAGCGACATCCGCGTGGGCGGCCGCAGCTTGAGATTTGAGACCAAGCTCGAGCAAGACGGCGATTTTCGCACCGGTATGCACATAAGCAGAAACGCGACCAACGCCCGAAGCTTCGAACTTAAGCGCCCGGGAGACTTTAAGATTTTCCCCAATCTTGGTCACCTGATCGTTTAAGAAGTCGTTCACCTTACGGCTCGCATCGCCATGGTAAGACTGCTCGAGCAAACCATCGACGCCCTTAAGTGCGGCTTGGTTTACTAAGTCCTTGGCGAGCGCGAGGAAAGCTTCGTTCTTTGCCACGAAGTCGGTTTCACAATTCAACTCCAGGAGAGTGACGCGACGACCATCGGCTTCGACTTGCACGGCAAGCACGCCCTCGCTGGCCTTGCGGTCAGCTTTCTTATTACGGGTGGCGACGCCTTTGATGCGGAGGATTTCGACAGCCTTCTCGGTGTCGCCATTGGCTTCAACGAGGGCCTTCTTACAATCCATCAGGCCAGCGCCAGTCCGCTGACGCAGATCATTGACCGTTTGCGCGGTAATGGTGGACATAAATTACTTGGTATTTTTGCGAGGACGAGCAATTTTGGCCGGAGCTGCCGCCACTTCCGCCGCATCAGAGGTCTCGGAAGCCTTCATCAATTCGTCCGAGATATTAACTTCGGGCTGCATCGATTGGGCGGAGTCTTGACGGGACACAGGGGTGACAGTCTTGCGAGGATCACGCTCAACCTTACGGCGAGAGACGCCATTCTGGACGGCCTGAGTAAGCACTTCCACCACGAGGCGGATGGACTTCGCAGCGTCGTCATTACCCGGAACCGGAAATTGCAGGAGGGTCGGGTCCGAGTTGCTGTCGCAAAGACCGATAACGGGAATGCCGAGACGATTTGCTTCGTTGACGGCGATTTCTTCCAGCTTGGTGTCGATGACGATCATCGCCGCTGGGAGGTCGCGGTACTCGAGGAGACCTTCGAAGTTACGCTGCATCCGGGACATCTCGCGACGAACGGCGGCGCCTTCTTTCTTGTGCATCTTGGCGAGAGAACCGTCTTGCTCCATGCGGAGGTAAGTGCGGTAGCTTTCGAGCGACTTCTTGATTGTCGCGAAATTGGTAAGGGTACCACCGAGCCAGCGGTTAACCGCGAATGGCATGCCGGTCGACTTAGCGGCCTGGCGTACGACTTCCTGAGCCTGCGGCTTGGTTGCGACGAAAAGGACTTCCTTGCCCTTGGCAGCGACTTCTTCGACGAAGGCAACGGCGGCCGCGAGGCAGGCGTGCGTCTTCTCAAGGTCGATAATCGAAACACCATTACGGTGGTCGAAAATGTAGGGACGGGAACGTGGATTCCAGCGACGAGTTTGGTGCCCGAAGTGGACGCCGGCATCGAGGAGGTCTTTGACTGTGATGTTCATGGTTTTTGGCTCCGTATCCCGATTCCTGCCGAAGGAGGGGACATTGGATCTAGGTGTTTTACTGTTTTTTGGTTTTATGTTCGAAGCAATCGGCGGTCGCTCCAAACGGTGGAAAGTGAGTTCAAACACCCCTTGCCGACGGGAGCAAGTGGGAAAATCAGCAATAATGGCCTGCTTTGGAACTGACAGACCCCACTCCCCTCCGCACGTTCAGCTTATCACCATGTCTTGGGCCTATCGGATACTCTTTCCACCCCTGCTTCTCCTGGCCTTACCTTACTACCTATGGCGTATGCTTCGCCGGGGCGGCTACCGTCATGGATTTAGTCAACGGCTAGGCTTTTTCCCAAAAATAGGGCCTAAAGTGACAGGAAAACGTCGGATTTGGGTTCAAGCCGTTTCGGTCGGTGAGATCGAGGCCATCGGCCCCTTTCTTCGCCAGCTCAAAGATTCGGGCACAACCGAGGTCATTTTGACCACGACGACCAGCACGGGCTATGCCCTCGCCCAAAGTCGCTACGCCGACGTCGCCAACGCCATTGGCATCTTCCCGACGGACCTTTGGCCCTGCAGCGCCCTGGCTTGGCGACGTATCCAGCCCGACCAAGTCATTCTGGTCGAAGGCGAACTTTGGCCCGAACACTTGGCGCAAGCCAACGCCCGCGGCATTCCGGCCATGCTGATTAACGGTCGGATTTCAGATAAATCTTTTGCCCGTCATCAACGCTTCCGCCGGATTTCCACTTCGTTACTGCGACGCTTCCAAATGATCTGTGCCAGTAGCGAAGAAGATGCGAGGCGCTTTCGCAAACTGGGTGTCGAGCCGCACCTCACGGGGAATATTAAATTTGACGTTGCCAGTGAGTCTCCGCCTTCAAACGAGGAACGCCAACAACTTCGCGAATCTCTCGGCTTCGGCCAAGATCCTAAAACGATTATCTTGCTCGGCTCATCGACGTGGGGCGGAGAAGAACAACTATTACTCGATTGCGTGCGCCAATTACGGACGTATGCCGACGTCCGT
>QYQK01000029.1 GCA_007280935.1 Opitutales bacterium | reverse complement strand
GTGACGCCGAAACTATTGAGCCACTCGCAAACGCCCGTGCCTTCGTTGTTCGTCGAGAGGAACCAGTAACCGCCGCCTGGGCAGACGATGACGGCGGCACCGTTGGGGTTCGGAGCCGGGTAGAGCGTAATCGAAGGATCGTTGATGAAAGTCTCGTGCCCGGCGATGCTGCCTTTGGGGCCAATCTTATCGAGTGTGCTCTTCGATGGCGCGACGCGTTTGCCTGGAACGCCTTCAGGCCAGAGCGGCATCTTAGTTTCGACGGCGTGGGCGGAAGTTGCCAAAGCCAAGAGAAGGAGCGTAAGAAAGCGCATCGGGGTATGCATAAGACAGCACACCTTGACGGATGTGCCAAACAAAGAAGCGGCCGAGGGGCCGCTTCTTTTAAGGACGATATAGGCCTAAGCTCAGGCAGTCGCCTTGGCGTAGATCGCGTCGGCCTTCTTCCAATCAACCAGCTTCCAAAAGGCGTCCACGTAATCCGGCCGACGATTCTGATATTTAAGATAGTAAGCGTGTTCCCAGACGTCGAGGGCCAGAACGGGCGTACCGTTGACGTCGGCGATGCCTTTCATGAGCGGGCTGTCTTGGTTAGGGGTGGAAACGACGGCAAGGGATTTGTCGGCTTTGACAATCAGCCAAGCCCAGCCGGAACCGAAGCGCGTAGTCGCGGCGGTTTTGAATTTCGCCTTTAATCCGTTCTCACCTTCAAGTCCGCCAAAGGCTTTTTGGAGGGCTTCACCCAAAGCGCCAACGGGCTCACCTCCACCGTTCGGTGAGAGGATGTTCCAGAAGAAGGTGTGATTGGCGTGGCCACCGGCGTTGTTGCGGACGGCAGTACGAACCGCATCGGGCACTTTGGTGAGATCGGCAATCAAGACTTCGACGTCGGCCGGGGCGCTGAAGCCGGCTTCTTTGGCCAGAGCAGCGTTGAGGTTGGTGACGTAAGCGTTGTGGTGCTTGCCGTGGTGGATTTCCATCGTCGCTTGGTCGATGTGCGGCTCAAGGGCAGCGTGTGGGTAGGGCAGGGGGGCGAGGGTGTAGCTCATGGTTTTGGTGGAAGAGTTTTGGGCGGAAAGAGAAGTGGCGCCGAGGGCGGCCGCGGCGAGCGAAGCTTTGCCGATGAAGTCGCGTCGATGCATACAGATAGGTTGATGATTTGTGGCGGGGGTCAAGCCGGGGCGGAAGAATCACGCCCTCGCTTCATGTTGAAGTAGGCTTGAAGAATCTCGCGACACGGTGCTTCGAGGACGCCAGAGGTCACTTGTACGCGGTGATTGAGCTTGGGCAGGCAGTGGAGTTCGGTTGCCCCGCCCATGCAGCCCATTTTGGGGTCGCCCCAAGCGTAGATCACCCGGTTGAGCCGGCTCATGATCGTCGCCCCCGAACACATCGGGCAGGGCTCCTTGGTGACGTAAAGGTTGCACTCGTTGAGCCGCCAGTCCCCGATTTTCTTCGCCGCTTGGGTGATGGCCAGCATCTCGGCGTGAGCGGTCGGGTCGTTGGCTCGTTCAACCTCATTGTGCGCTGCCGCGATGATCTCTCCACCGCGTTCGATGATCGCCCCAACCGGCACTTCATCGATTCTCCATGCGTCCACAGCTAGGTTAAAGGCCAACGACATGTAAAAAGCATCGTCCCGCACCAACTGGGAAGGTCGCAGTTTTTCAAAGGGGCAAATTAAGCCGGGGCGGGGAGTGGGCGTATCGCCATCCATGGGTAGGGTGAGATTTGCCGTCCAGGGGTAGGAAGCAAGCGGGGAGGCGAGTTTACTACGGAGATTGACTCCTTTGGGCTAAGGAGATGGAGTGCGTCCCTACTAAGGCATGGCTGAAGAACCCGTTATCGAACTCGAAGGCAAAATCCTGCAAGTGCTTCCTGGCACCATGTTTCGGATTGAGCTCCCCAATAAGCACGTGGTGCTGGGACGTATTTCTGGCCGTCTGCGCAAGAACTTCATTCGGATTAATCCCGGAGATCGCGTCAAGGTCGAGATGAGTCCCTCTGACCTCACGCAAGCCCGCATTGTTTTCCGCTTACGAGATTCTGCCCCAAGGTTAGGCGCTCCACCGCCTCGCCGCCGTTAATTTCCTCGACCCGGTGCCCCCGGGTTTTTTCTTGCCCCTATTTCGGGCGAAATCTATTAATTATTACTTAACAACCAATCATTACCCCTATGGCCATCTACAACAGCGTCCTCGATACCATCGGTCACACGCCCCTCGTGCGGCTCAATAAAGTCACCGAAGGCCTTCATGCCGAAGTTTTGGTAAAGCTCGAATTCTTTAACCCGCTTTCGAGCGTCAAGGACCGTATCGGTCGGGCGATGATCGACGCCGCTGAGCGTGACGGGCGCCTCAAGCCAGGGGGTACGATTGTCGAGCCGACCTCAGGTAATACCGGCATCGCTCTAGCCTTCGTGGCCGCTGCGCGCGGTTACCGCTGTATTCTTACCATGCCCGAGACGATGTCCATCGAGCGCCGAGTGTTATTGCGTCTCTTGGGTGCTGAAATCGTCCTCACCCCCGGTGCCAAGGGTATGCGCGGTGCGATCGAGCGCGCGACGCAGCTCCGCGATGAAATTGGTGCCAATGCTTACATGCCCATGCAGTTCGACAACCCCGCCAATCCCGAGGTGCACCGTCGCACCACGGCGGTCGAAATCTGGGAAGATACCGAAGGTAAAGTAGATGCCATCGTCTCCGGCGTCGGCACGGGCGGTACCATCACGGGTATCGCTTCGGTCATCAAGGGTAAGAATCCAAAGTTCCGCGCCATCGCCGTCGAACCCACCGCCTCTCCGGTCATCACGCAGACCATGGCCGGCCAGCCCGTCCAGCCCGCTCCTCATAAGATCCAGGGTATTGGCGCCGGTTTCGTTCCGAAGAACTGCGATATCTCCCTGATCGATGAAGTCATTCTCGTCTCCAACGAAGACGCCTTCGCCACCGCCCAGGAAGTCTCGATCCGCGAAGGCCTCGCGGTCGGTATCTCTGCCGGTGCTAATATCTGGGCCGCCCTTCAGCTCGCCAAGCGTCCTGAATACGCCGGCAAGCGCATCGTTACGATCGCTTGCAGTCCGAGCGAACGCTACCTCTCGACCGCTCTGGCTGAGAAGGTACGTGCCGAAGTTACCGCGTTGACCGCTTCGTAATCCGAAACTTCGGCTCGTCCCTCAGGCCTGTGTCTCACGACGCGGGCCTTTTTATTGCCTTCGCGTTCGCCGCACGGTGAAGGCAAGGGTAGGGGCGGGGCTACGCCACGCCCGCGGGCACGACGTAGTCGTGCCCCTACCTTCGGCCACCGTTCGGCGGCCGGATAGCCAGGCCGCCCTACTGCTTTCTCCTTGAATCCTTCACTCTATAGGTGAACATCCGTTCACTCTATGTTAGATATGCGCACATTGCAGGGGTTCGAAGCCCGGCGGCCGCTGGCCTTACCATTACTCGGCACTCGGGCGGTCGCCGGTTTTCCCTCTCCGGCCGATGACCATATGGAGCGGCGGCTCGATCTTAATGAGCATCTGATCCGCAACCCGATTTCAACTTTCTTTCTGCGTGTCGAGGGCGACTCGATGAGCGGTGCGGGCATCATGTCCGGAGATCTCATCGTGGTCGACAAAGCTGCGACGACACGGCCAGGGACGATCGTAGTCGCAGAAGTCGGCGGTGAATTCACGGTGAAGCATCTTGAGCGCGACACCGTCGGCGTCTGGCGTCTGCGTGCCGATAGTCCGCGCTGGTCCGGCTGGTCGTTGCCTTTTACTTCGGAATGCCGTATCTGGGGAACCGTGGTCGCCGTCGTGCGCCGCTGCTGACGCCATGCTCCGCGCCCTCGCTGACTGTAATAATTTCTACGCCTCCTGCGAGCGCGCCCTGGACCCTTCGCTGATCGGCGTGCCGATTGTGGTGCTCTCGAACAACGACGGCTGCGTGGTCGCGCGTTCGTCCGAAGCCAAGGCGCTGGGCATCCCGATGGGCGCGCCGTATTTCGAAGTGCGGCGGACCTGCGAGGCCCATGGCGTCCGCATATTCTCTTCCAACTTCTCCGTCTACGGCGATTTCTCCGAACGGGTGATGGCCGCCTTGGCTGAACAGGCGCGTGACCTCGAAGTCTATTCGGTCGATGAAGCTTTTCTGGGCTTCCCTGATATGTCGGATGCCGAGGCGAAGGCCTTGGGGCTACGTATTCGTGCCGATGTCCTGAAGCGCACGGGCATCCCGATTTCGCTGGGGATGGCTCCGACGAAGGTTCTGTGCAAGCTGGCCAATGAGCGAGCGAAGACCGACAAGGCCAGCGGCGGCGTGATCGTCGTACCCGCCTCGGTCGAAGGCCGCACCTCCTTCCTGCGTGGCGTCGAAGCGGAAGATGTCTGGGGCGTCGGCCCCGGCCTGGCCGCCCGTTTCCGTTCACACGGCATCATCTCGGCCATCGACCTCGCGGAAGCTGATCCGGGTTTTATTCGTCGTATCGCCGGCGTGGTCGGCGAACGCCTCGCCCTCGAATTGTGCGGCATCTCTTGTCATGACATCGTCGAGGACGCCGGTCCGCGGAAGAGCGTGCTGGTATCGCGTTCTTTCGGCCGGCCAATCACCGATGCGCATGAGCTTGCCGAGGCTATCGCCTCTCATGCAGCCCGGGCGGCGGAGAAACTTCGCGAAGATGGACTCATCGCTTCATCCATCGTGGTTTTTATTCGCACGAACCAACATCGTATCGATCAGGAGCAGTATCGCGGCGATGAACTTGAACCACTCGATCCGCCGACCGACGATGCGCGTGCGATCTGCGCGGCGGCCGCCCGGGCGCTCACTCGCATCCGGCGCGACGGATATATGTATAAGCGGGCAGGGGTGATGCTCCACGGCCTGACGCCGGCCGACGTCGTGCAGCCCTCCTTGCCTGGCATGGGCGGAGAGATTGATCCGACGAAAGATCGCTTAATGAAGGCCGTCGATGCGCTGAATCAAAAGCTCGGCCGTGACGCCGTGCGCCTGGCCAGCACCGGCTTCGAACGGGAATGGAAGGGCAAGTCCGAGCTTCAGTCCGGCGCTTCGCTCTCGGATCCAGCCAATCTTCCGAAGGCCAAAGACGGCCCCAAGCCGAGGATTAGGTTTCACGAATGATATGAGGTAGGGGCAGCACCGCGTGCTGCCCTAGTTGCCTCTGCCTTGGGTAGGGATGCGATGACATCGCATCCGAAAAGATATTAATTTTCAGGTCCCGGGTCTCGGCCGTCAGGTCCCGGGTTCAGGTGTTCAGGTACAGGTTCAGGACCCGCACCCGCACCCGAACCTGATAACCCGTACCTGACTCCCGACTGCCGAGACCTGAGACCCGGAAATATATCTCTGTCTCTCACTTTTGCACCTTTGCATAGGAGCTCCGCTCCGATTTGCACCTTTGCACTTCGGACCCGCACCCGCACCTGTGCCCGTCACCCGTCACCATGTCTTTCTGCCTCTCCCAATACTCAATACTCCATACTCGATACTCTCGTATCTTCTGCTCAACCAAGCCTCTAACTTGCATCCTTGGCCAACCCCCACATACCTGCTCTTACCCCTATGAGTTTTCCCCGGCTCGGTTTCCGCCATGTCCTGTTGGTCCTGGCTTCCTCGATGCTTTTCGCCGCCCCGCCGGCCAAACGCGGTATCCGTGTCGGTTTCGCCGATCGGGATATCACGCCGGACATCGGCATGGAAGTCCCGGGCAATTACGGCAAGGTCTACTCGAAGAAAATTCACGACACCTGCAAGGTGCGTGCGAGCGTCTTCGACGACGGTCAGAAGCGCGTGGCGCTCGTAGGGATCGACGCCCTGATGATCCGTCGTGAGACGGTCATGGAAATCCGCGAGTTGGTAAAAGCCGCTACTGGCATCACAGACGTGATGATCGGTGCTTCGCATTCGCATTCCTCCGGTCCGGTTGGCATGATTCTGCCGGGTGAATTCGACCATGCCTCCGCCGAGATTCAAGATCTGGCCTACAAGAAATCTTCCTGCGCCGATGCGGGCTATCTTAATAAAGTCGTCGCCGCCACGGTCGAAGCTATCACCGCCGCCGATCACACTAAGGCAGCACTCACCGTGGGCTTTGGCGTCGGTCACGAGAGCCAGGTGGCCTTCAATCGCCGCCTTCGCATGAAGAACGGACTGACGTTCTCTCATCCCGGCAAGAATAACCCCGACGTGGTCGAATTCGCCAATCCGACCGACGACGACGTCGGCGTCATCGGTGTTTGGCGCCCCGATGGCACGCTCGCCGGCTGCATCGTCAACTTCTCCTGCCACGCCACCACGAACTCGGACGGCATCGGCGCCAACTGGATCTACTACACCGAGAAGGTCATCCAAGGGTATTACGGCAAGGACGCCAAGGTGGTCTTCCTACAGGGCGCCTGCGGTGACGTCACCCAGGTCAATAACCTCGACCCCAAAGCTAATCCGGCATCGGACGACTGGTCCCAGTTCGTCGGCGGCCGCGTGGGCGCCGAGGCTCTCAAGGTCCTCCTGAGCATGTCGCAGACCCGTACGGCCGAAGTACCGCTGGCCGCCGACCATAAGATCTGGGAGGTACATCGCCGGATTCCCGCTCCTGAGCGCCTCGCCGAGGCCCGTGAACGCATCAAAGGGTCGCCCGCCCACAAGGATTGGGTCTGGGCTAAGGAGACACTCCTGCTCGACGCCTTGATCGCCAAGAAAAGCGACGTCGAGGTCGAGGTGCAGGCCATCCAGGTCGGACCGGTGGTCTGTCTCTCCAATCCCGCCGAGTATTTCGTGTCGTATGGACTTCAGCTCAAGAAGCGTAGCGGTTTCCCGATCACTTTTCCGGTCGAGCTCGCAAACGGCTGCGTCGGCTATGTACCGGACGAAGAAGCCTTCGGCCCGCACGGCGGCGGGTACGAGACGCGCCTGACGAGTTACAGTAACCTCGAGATTACCGCCGGTACCCAGTTCATGAACGTCGGCCTCGAACTCGCGGCCAAGATGAAGCCGGCGAAGCTGCTTGAACGTCCGAATGGTCCGGCCGGCAAGCCGTGGGCTTATGGCGACCAGCCGCCGCAATTGAAATGATTCGCCTTGCGTCCATCCTCTTCGCCTCCGCGCTGGCGGCGGCCCCGTTGCCGAGCCCGCTTTCGCCGGCCGAGGCCTTGAAGGCCTTTGAGGCTGCGCCTGGCCTGCGTGTCGAACTTGTCGCCGCCGAGCCCTTGGTGGCTTCGCCGTGCGCGATCGCCTTCGATAGTAAGGGACGCCTGTTCGTCGCGGAAAATCGTGGCTACCCGATCGGCCCGAAGGAAGGGGAGAAGCCTGCGGGCGTCATCGCGTTGCTCGAGGATATCGATGGCGATGGCGTGATGGATAAGCGCACCGTCTTCGCAGATGGCCTCACGTTCCCCAACGGCGTGCTACCTTGGAACGGCGGGCTCATCGTCACCTGCGCGCCGGATGTCCTGTTCCTGATGGATAACGACGGCGACGGCGTCGCGGATGAACGTCGCGTGCTGCTGACCGGCTTCGCCACGACGGGTAGCACGCAACTACGCGTCAACGCCCCGACCATCGGACCGGACGGACTGATCTATCTGGCCGCCGGCTTGAGTGGCGGTACGGTCACCTGTCCAGACCATCCCGAGCGCCCCGCGCTCAAGATGACGTCCGATATCCGTTTCCACCCCAAGACACTCGAGGTTGAGCTCGTCGACGGTAAATCCCAGTATGGGATGAGCTTCGATGCTTTTGGCAATCGCTTCATCTGCATGAACCGCGTCCCGGTCCAGCATGTCGTCTTTGATTCCAAGTGGTTGAAGCGTAATCCCCGTCTGGCGTTCAGCGAAACCGTCCAGGACTGCAATGAGCGCAACGCCTTCAATGGTATGAACGGCGGCCATGATGGCGTGAGGCTTTTTCCGATTAGCTCGAACATTACGACCGCCGATGGGCATGCCGGTTCCTTCAGCGCGGCCTGTGGGGTGCGTGTGTGGTTTGCTGGCGCCCTGACCCCTGAATGTGAAGGTGCGGTCTTCTCTTGCGATCCGACGGGGAACCTTGTGCATGCAGACCGCCTCACTCCAAAGGGTGCGACTTTCTCCGCCACGCCTTTATTCGCGGATCGTGAAATGCTCGCCTCGCGTGACGACTGGTTCCGTCCGGTCTACCTGGCCAAGGGCCCAGAAGGTGCTCTCTACGTCGCCGACATGTATCGCAAGGTAATCGAGCACCCTGATTATCTGCCGGAGGAGGTGCGAAAGCATACTGACTTCGAGACCGGCAAGACACTGGGACGTATCTGGCGCGTGAAGGCAGACAAGCCTTCGAATCAGCAGCATCAGGTGGCGTTAACGACTCCACGGGTTGGCTTCCGTCAAATCATCGAACACGGTGACGATGCTTCGTCTCAGGCGACGAAAGCCCTCGCCTCTGCGGCCCTCAGCGAGTCCGAAGACAAGTGGATACGTGCCGCCGTGCTCAGCGGAATCGGCGGACGTGAGACTGCGTTCCTGCGGGCCTTGCTGGCTGAACTTCCGCATGATGCCAAGGTCGGCGCAGGCCTGGCCGAGGTCTTCAGCTATCTCGGCGGCTCCTTTACAAAGTCCTCGGAACTTACAGTCGCCAGCACTGCATCCGAATCCGTCCGCCTCGCCTTATTGACGGGCTATCTCTCTTCTGCCGGACGAAAGCCCGCGGGTCTGCCTGCGTCATTCCAAACGCTACTGGAATCGTCGCCTATCGTGGCGATGGATTCGTCCAAGGCTATCGAGGAGAGGGCGGTCGCCGTGAAACTCATGGCCCGGCTGCCGTGGGAGCGTTCAGGGGAATCATTACTGAAGCTCGCACTGGCTGAATCCGCGCCCGACCTCGCGGCGGCGGCACTCAAGGCCGTAGTCGCTTATCCTAAGGACGACGTCTCTGCCTCGCTTCTCGCCGGCTGGTCGCGATACACGCCCGCCCGACGGGATGCCGTCCTGGGTGCCTTGCTGGGCGTTCCGTTTCATGTGAAGGGTGTCCTGGCCGCCGTGGAGGCCAAGCGACTACCCGCCAGCGCCTTTGCCGGCGTCCGCCGCCGCCAGGTGCTCGCTGCCAAGGATCCGGTCGTCAAAGCCCTGGCCGAGCGTCTGCTGACCGTCTCCGCACGTCCGGAGGCCATGGCCGAAGCCACCAAGGCCTTGGCGCTTACGCCCGTGCCCGCGAATGGCCGTGTTGTCTTCAATGCGATTTGTGCCACCTGCCACCGCTTGGACCGGGAAGGGTATGCGGTCGGGCCCGATCTCTTCGATATTCGTCGTCAGACCAAGGAGAACATCCTGTTCCATATCGTCAACCCAGACGCTGAGATCGCCCCGGCCTTCACCGCTTATCTCGCCGAGGCCAAGGACGGACGTGTCCTCAGCGGTATCCTCGTCGGCGACACGCCCACCTCGATTACCTTGCGTGG
>QYQK01000075.1 GCA_007280935.1 Opitutales bacterium | reverse complement strand
GAGCGCCGATACCGCCGCCGACGAGGCTTGGGCCGCTGAACTTTCGGGCGACAGTAAAGAACGTGCCGAGCATCTGATGCTGGTCGACCTCTTGCGCAATGACGTTGGCCGCGTTTCGCAAGCGGGCTCCGTCCGGGTACCTGAGTTCATGGCCATCGAGCGCTATTCCCACGTGATGCATCTTGTATCCCAGGTGGAAGGCCGGCTCCAGGTACAGGTTACGCCCGCTGATGTCATCCGCGCTCTTTTTCCAGGAGGCACCATCACCGGCGCTCCCAAGGTGCGGACGATGCAAATCATCTCCGAGGTCGAGCCCGTCGCCCGGGGTTTCTATACGGGCTCCATGGGTTGGATTAGTGCATCAGGAAATCTTTGCCTCAATATTATCATCCGTTCGCTTTGGTGCACCGAGGGTCGCTGCTTTGTCCAGGCCGGCGCCGGTATCGTCGCTGATTCCGTGCCCGAGCACGAACATGCCGAAGCGCTGCGTAAGGCGCAGGCACCCCTACTTGCCGCGGCTCATGCCGCCTTGCCCCGATGATGTCCTGGCGTAACGGCGAATGGTTCCCGCAACCTGATGGCGCCGAAGTTTCCGTGATCCATCCTGGCCCCTGTCTCTTCGAAACCTTCGCAATCCGGGACGGCAAGGTTGCATGTCTGGGCGATCATCTTGCGCGGCTGGCTTTAGGTTGCCCGCGGTTAGGTCTGGATGCGGCGCGCCTGCAATTAGGGGCCAAGGCGGAAGTGGCCCGCTGGCAACCCGTCATCCGACAGTTGCTCGCCCGCGAAAAATTAACCGACGCCATCCTTCGCCTCATCGTCGCCCCGCGCGCCGATGCGCTCCCGACAGAATGGCTCACGGCGCGTGCATTACCGCCGACGCCATCGACGATCGACCTGTTTCAGTTAAGGACCGAGCGCGATCAACCCGAATGGCACCCTCGCCCGAAGAGCGGGCCGTGGCGTAATTCATCGGCGGCCTGGCGGGAATTAAAAAGCCGGACGCCGCGCCTCGACGTCGAAGGTTTGCAGTTCGACGCACTTGGGCGATTAGCGGAAGCGACGCGTAGCTCTTTGGCTTGGTGGGACGGGCAAGTGTGGAGTTTTCCCGCTGCCGCCACCGGCCGATTACTGGGTACGGCCGCCGCTCAGTTTCGTGGGGTGTTAATCCAGGCCGGCTGCTCGGTCCAAGATGTGGCCGAAGGTTTTCCGCAGCACGCCCAAGCTCTGGTGGTGCTTCGTTCCACTTTCTCTGGAGGCGCGGTGCTGGCCCACAAATATGTCGGGCTCGACGGAACGACGCTTTGGCAGGCGAGCGCTAATCAAGATGAACCGCAACGACACTTGCTGGCCTTGGCGCAATGGCGCTCTCAGCGCGCCATTATTTTGGCGTAAAGAGGCATAATTGTGGCCAGGATGAGCATCGCCAAAAAGACGACGCTGATCAAAGCCGAAAAACAGGCGGCAGTTAGCAAGGTTGCCATTTGCACAATCGGTTCACTGTCTTTCTTCAGATAACTTCGTAATGAAATGAAAGTCGCGATGGCGGCCAGGACAAAGAGCGTCAGGAGCGCTCCCGTGAAGTGATTGAAATAGTAACCCGTTAACCCAGGCAGCTTGCCAGGCTCTCCCGTGATCAGGGTCGTCAAGATAGGCTGGGCACGGAAGGCGATGGCTCCGGCGGCGGCTGGCAGGCCGACGGTCAGGAAGACGGCGAGACCAGATATGATTTTAAGCTCACGTGCGTTCATGGGCTCAGTCTTCCGGTCAATTCGTCGCCGGTCAACGCCGGGATTCTCCCTCGCCTATCGGCCGGATTCCCCCTAAGAAACAGGGACATGGACGTCTGGTTACTTTGGCCAATTTTTGTTTTCCTCAACGGAAGCGCCGCCGCGATTTCCCTCGTGGCGGGTGTCGTCTCCGCCCTTTCCCATACGGAGTTGGAGGATTTGCGCCGACTCGACGCCAAGGCCGCCGTTTCCATCGAGCGTTCGCGGGGCGATCAAGGGAACACCCTTGCGGCCTTCGAGGTTTTGACCGCTGCTTTTGTCGGCATGAGCGCGCTCTTGGGTGGGGCCCTCGTCAGCGACAAGGTCATTACCAGCCTCCCAGCCTCCTGGACGTTTATCGTGGGGACGATTTTCGCCGTCATCGGCATCTCTTTCTTCATGGCCTGGTTGACGGTGATGCTCCCCCGAAAACTTGGGATGCATTTTCGTAAGTTACTGGCTCGCCGCATCGCGCCGGTGCTCAAGTTAGTCCGCGCCGCCGCTTCAATCCTCCGCAGTTTGGGTAAATTACACGACTCCTTGGCTCCACCCGAAGAGGTCGGCTTCGACCGGGCAGATGCGGATATCGGCAGTTTTGCCCAAGCCGCTGCGCGCGAAGGCAAGATCACCCATGCGGAAAGCACCTTGGTGGCCAACGCGGTCCGACTGGATGATATCCCTGTCTCGCAGGTCCTCACGCCGCGTCCGGTGGTTACGGCCATTGAAGCCAATCTCACCGTCGAAGATGTTCTGCGCCTTTACCCCAGTGTGCCGCACGGCCGCTTGCCGGTCTGGGAAAATAATCCCGATCGCATCGTCGGCGTGGTGAGGCGCCGCGATATCTTGAAGGCCGCCGGCGAAGGCCGCCGCGATGTCTTGGTCCGTGACCTGATGGCCAAGCCGCACATCGTGCCGGAAAACGCCACACTGTCTGATGCTTTGCATGATTTGGTCCGCGCGCATCAACACCTTGCCGTGGTGGTCGATGAATTCGGCGCCTTCGCAGGCGTGATCACCCTCGAGGATGTTTTCGAATCGCTCTTAGGCATCGAAATTTACGAGAAAGACGACCCCCACCCTGACATGCGAGAGCTCGCCCGTCAGCGCGGACATCGGGTCGGGCGTCGTCACCCTGGTGACCCGACTCCACCTAAGGTTAACTTATGATTTTTCCAGGCTTCGGTTATTGGGTTCACCATCTCGACCCAGTCGCGCTTCGCTTTCCCGAAGGTTGGCCTTTGCGCGGTGTCCATTGGTATGGGCTGGCTTACGCAGCGGGTTTCTTAGTCGCCGCTCTTTTACTTTCACGCTGGCGGCGCGCGGGGCTGACGCCGCTCAAGCATGCTCACGATGAATCCACTTTAATTACAGCCGTCATGGTTGGCGTCATCGCCGGAGGTCGCCTCGGCCATGTCTTGCTCTATGCTCGTTCCGAGTTCGTCGCGGATCCAACTATGCTTTTCCGCGTCTGGCAGGGCGGTATGGCCAGCCATGGGGGCTTTCTCGGCGTACTATTGGCCGGGCTTTGGTTTGCCCGTTCCCGTCAGGTTTCGTTCTTATCCGTCGGCGATACGCTTTGTGCCATGGCTCCCGCTGGGCTGCTCTTCGGTCGGTTGGCAAATTTCGTGAACGCCGAATTAGTGGGCCGCACAACGGATGTACCCTGGGCGGTGATCTTTCCCCACGAAGGAGCGGAACCCCGCCACCCCTCGCAACTCTACGAAGCTTTCGGTGAGGGTTTGCTCCCGCTGCTCTGGGTGCTTTGGCGCTTCCCGCAAAAGCTTTCGCCTGGGCGTTTGGCCGGCGAGTTTCTGCTTTTATATTCGGTCGCACGCATCGCGACCGAGTGTTTCCGCACGCCCGAAGACGGTTTTATCTTGGGTCTGACGGCGGGACAGTTCTGGACACTACCCTTGGCCGCGCTCGGCTTGTTCCTGGTCCTGCGTCTGCCGGCGGCGCAGAAATGATGTTGCTCGTGCGGGGGGACGGTGGGAGAAATGAGTCGCGCCATGATTACCGTTCCGCTGCTTGATCTCGGGCCACAGAATCGTGCCCTTGAGGCCGAGTTCGAACAAGCTTTCCGCGAGGTGCTGCGCTCGAACGCTTTCATCATGGGCCCGCGGCTCGAGGCTTTCGAAAAAGCCTGTGCGGCCTTCCTCGGGGTCAAGCACGCCTTAGGCGTTTCCTCTGGCACGGATGCGTTGCTGCTTCCGTTGATGGCCCTCGGCATCGGCCCCGGCGATGAGGTGCTTCTGCCCGCCTTTACTTTTTTCGCCACCGCCGGCTCGGTCGTCCGCCTGGGTGCTCATCCGGTCTGGGTCGATGTTGATCCTCATACTTTTAATATCGATCTGGCGGATGCGGCCCGGAAGGTCGGTCCGCGCACCAAGGCGATCATGCCGGTGCACCTCTTCGGGCAATCTTGCGACCTGGATGCGTTCGCAGCTTTTGCCTCTGCCCACGGCTTGCGCCTCATCGAAGACGCCGCCCAATCCATGGGTGCCCGCTGGCAGGGCCGCGCGACGATGTCGGCCGGCGATTTTGGCGCGACCAGTTTCTTTCCCTCCAAGAACCTTGGTGGAATGGGGGATTCCGGTCTCGTGACGACTTCGGACGACGCCTTGGCGGAGCGGGCCCGCATCTTGCGCGTCCACGGTATGCAGCCAAAATATTATCACCGCGAAGTCGGCGCCAACTTCCGCATGGATCCGCTGCAGGCCGCTCTCCTGCATATCAAGCTCCCGCATTTGCCCGGTTATAACTGCGCTCGCGCGGGTAACGCTCATTTCTATCACCAGGCGCTCAAGGATCGCGCGGGCATCGCGGAAAACCGCCCCGGAGTGTCGCCGGAGGCCAAGATTCTTTTGCCCGTCGATTTTACGAAACAGGGAATCTGGAACCAGTTCACCCTTCGGGTGCCGCACGGTCGCCGCGATACGTTAAAAGCTTTCCTGACCGCCCGTAAGATTGGTTGCGAAATTTATTACCCCATCCCGCTTCATCGCCAAGAGTGCTTTGCGCCGGCGAACTACCGCGGCTTCGATAGCGCCAAAATCTCGGAGCAGCTTTCCGCCGAAGTATTAAGCATCCCCATCTTTCCGGAATTGGGCGTCGACCAACGGCAGTGGGTGGCGGATTCCTTGGCTGATTTCGGCACCGGCAAGACGGAGTAAGCGAGAGGTAGGGGCAGAGGTGCAAAGGCGGGAGGCAACATTAGTTGATTCGTTGACAAGTTGACCAGTGGGCAAGTTGACAAGGGATGCATCGGGTAGGGACGGCTCTCCGAGCTGTCCGAGGTGCATGGGTAGGGTCGGGACCGCGTCACGATAGTGCTGCATCGGGGTAGGGGCGCCATTGCGTCGCGTCCGTTCGCTAGGCTAGCTGGTAGTTCGTTTGAGCTGACTCAGCCCCGATGACTTCGCTTGATCGGTTTCAAACGGACGCGACGCAGTCGCGCCCCTACCCACGCAGCCAGCTCAAAACTGTGACGGGTGACGGCCACCTGGGCATCAGCCATTCAGGAGTCGGCCGTTCGGCCTTCGGCAGCCGGCTCCAGGTTCCGGCGGCTGAGGGCTGAAAAGCCGAAACCCGAAACCCCGATGCCCGCGGCCGTCACCCGTCACCTTTAGTTGACCCGTTGACCAGTGGGCCGGTGGGCAAGGGATGGGTAGGGGCGCGACTGCGTCGCGTCCGTAGGCGAATAATCTTTATCGAGTCTGATAACCTGGCCCATCTCATCGTGCCTTACGTTGCGAACGGACGCGACGCAGTCGCGCCCCTACCTTCTGGCCTCCCATGCCCACCAGTCAACTTGTCAACCTGCCAGCTAATTTGCCTCTCTGGCCAACCGGCCCACTGATCAACCCATCAACGAGTTGCCCCAGCCCCTCTTCATCTTAGAAAAAACGAATCGTCTTCGCCTTCATCTTCTCGTGTTCGGCATCCGTGCAGGGCGCATTCGTGGGTACGGCAGGAACTTCGGCGTTCGCCTTCACGAGGCCTTGCGCGAGCAGGTATTGTTCGACTTCAGCTCCGGAAATATCCGGCAACATCACGCCGTCGATTTCGACGCAAGGGGACAGCCGTTGACCAGTCCGCTCGACCATCTCCGCGTAGTTCGCCGCGTTGTTGATGATATCAATATCATCATAGGCCAAAGCGTATTTCGTCATGATCGCCCGGACGCCGTTGCTCCAGCCGCAGCTGGGTTTGAGGTAGCACTTGATTTTCATGGTGCTCCTTATTGTGCCTATAATCCTCAGGAATCAAGCGTGCCTCTTCTTTGAGCTGCCACCTTCTCCGGCCTGCGGGGCGGGCTCATACCAGTAACCGATGCCATGAATGGTGCGGAAACAGTCGAGCGAGCGTCCAAAGCGACCAAAAGCTTCCCGAATCTTCGCGATATATTGATCAAGCGAACGGCTGCGGACGTCGGCATGCACTCCCCAGACGGCATGAATGAGGCTGTGGCGGCTGATGATTACCCCAGGGTTGGCGTGCAGGTGGTAAAGGATACCGAGTTCTTTACGGCCTAGTTTGCAGCGGCGACCAGGCGCAAACACCAATTCCAGGCGCTCCGGATGGACTTCGGCGCCATTGAACGAAAACGTGGTCGTCGACAGGTCAGCGTTACTCGTCAGGCGAATATCTCCGGCGGTTTCGCTACGACGCAGCACGGCTTTCATCCGGGCGACTAATTCTTCGACGGCGTGGGGTTTCAGGATGTAATCATCGGCCCCGGCTTCAAGGACCTGGGCGATGTGCGTCGGATTACTTTGACTGGAAAGGAAAATGACTGCGGGCGCAAAACCGATACGGCGGATCTTATCGAGAAGGTATAGCCCGTCGATGTCTGCCAGGCTGGGATCGAGCAAAACCAAATGGGTATGGTTTTCCTCGATGAATTTTAAGGCGGTGGCGCCTTTGTGAAAGACTTGTGGGGAAAAGCTGGCGTTAGCTAATTGTTCGGTGAGCGTCGCGGCTAAGCTTCGATCATCGACAATGATAACAACCTGCGGTTTCTGCTTAGGGCTCATGCAGAATTTGGGTATGACTAGGGGGTGATTACATATGTAAAAATCTTAGCCTTGTTGCCAAGTTCATTTTATAACATTAGATTATCAGTTAACCGATTATGACTCTGAAAAAAGAACCGGAAACTTCGGCGCCGACGCCCAAGTGGATCCTCCTTCTCGGGGTCTTACTTTTCGTGGGTTCAGCCGCCTGGGGTGGATGGGTCTTGGCGAAGAATGCCTCCCAGCGCGGTGCCATAAAGTCCGCCAACCCCTACGAGGATCGAAGTTTGTTCGGACGTTGATACCGCTGGCGGTCGTGGCCGTTTAGATCTCGCCCTCTAAGGCTATTTTAGAAGGTATTTATGCCTACCGGAGACGGCGGGAGCCCCCCGATGAGACGTATTTCAAAAATCTTGACCAAAGGGGTTCCCTTCCTACGTTCCCAATTTCCACCGAGCGTCCCCTTCGTCTAGCCCGGTCCAGGACACCTCGTTTTCATCGAAGTAACTGGGGTTCGAATCCCCAAGGGGACGCCACGGTGGACAATTTTAAGTCTTAGGAAGCGACCGCCTGTCTATCTCGGTTGGCTGATCTCGGATCGAATGGAACATTTACCCCTTGCGTAGGTTCAAAAATTAATGAAAGTACGTTTTATCCCTATTTGCAAAAGGATTAATGATGAAGACACCCTTCGAAAAGACCGACGGACGGCGCGCAAGTCGCCCCTCCTTTGAGCCGTTAGCTACGCATGAGCTCGAATTGGCCGATTTCTTTGTCCGGATGGCTGGGATCTTAGGCGTTCCGCGCTCGGTCGCCGAAATCTATTCCCTGCTCTATATTTCAATAAAACCGCTCGATTTTGACCTGATTCAAGGCAGGCTTGGAATGAGCAAAGGCTCTGTCAGTCAAGGACTTAAGTTCTTACGCGACCAGGGGATGATCCTGTCAGTCAAGGAAAAGGGTTCGCGGCGCGAACTCTGGCACCCCACGCCATCTTTAGCTACCTCGCTGGTCTCTCTCTTGCGTAGCCAAGTTTTGCCCGCCCTCGAGCAATCTGCGCCCGCCCTCCAACGGGTCCTGGACGGCGTCCAGTCCGACAACGCCTCTCCCGAGGTGCTCGAGCGTCTTGCCCGTCTTAAGCGTTGGAATAGTCGCGCCCTCGAGCTTTTCCCGCTGCTCCTTCCGCCTCCCACCGAGGCCTGATTTTCCGCCGGTCTCCCCGGCAGACATTTTACTTTTCTGTCCGTGCCGGCCTCGAACGCCTTCACGTGCGGTAGCCTGCATGCCTCACGCAAACTTAGCAGTTACTATTCTTAAACCGTTTTATTAAGACTGACAGGTAATCAAGACGCAAACCGCGTCCAACTCCCATGCGTATCGCCATCACCTCCGGATATTTCGACCCGATGCATCGAGGGCACCTAGAATTACTCGAACTCTCCCGGGCACAGGGCGATGTGCTCTGGGTCATCGTCAATAACGACGCCCAAGCGGCCCTTAAAAAAGGCAAAGCTTTCATCGATCAGGACACCCGCTTGGCGGTGACGGCCGCCTTGCGCGTTGTGGATCGCGCTGTTTTGGCCATCGATACGGACGGCTCCGTCTGTGCGACGCTGGATCAGCTCATCACGGAAGCGAAGGCTCTGGGTTGTGAGGCGGTTTTTTGCAAAGGGGGTGATCGTAATTCCGGAAATATCCCCGAGATGTCTGTCCTCAAGCAACACGGTGCGATGCTCATCGAGGGTCTCGGCGCTAAAATCGACAGTAGCTCCCGCATCATCGCTCAAGGAAAAAATTCCTAACCCGCATTTTCCCTCAAACTAACCCATGAAAAAGCGCGCCTTAATCACCGGTATCACCGGTCAAGATGGTTCCTACCTCGCTGAATTCTTGCTCGCCAAGGGGTATGAGGTTCACGGGATCATCCGCCGGTCGTCGTCTTTTAATACCGAACGGATCGAGCATCTCTACATGGTTGATATGGTCCGTGATATTCACGTCAAAAAAATCGCGCTTCACTACGGCGATCTGACGGACAGCACCAATCTGATCCGGATCATCGGCGAAGTCCAACCCGACGAGATTTATAACCTGGGTGCGATGTCGCACGTCAAGGTCTCCTTCGAAGTCCCCGAATACACCGCCGATACCGATGGCCTCGGTACGCTTCGCCTGCTCGAAGCCATCCGCATCCTCAAGATGGAAAAGAAGGTCAGGATCTACCAAGCTTCGACGTCGGAACTTTTCGGCAAGGTCGTCGAGGTACCGCAATCCGAGACGACACCATTCTATCCGCGCAGCCCTTATGGCGTGGCCAAGATCTATGCCTATTGGATCACGAAGAATTATCGCGAAGCTTACGGGATCTTTGCCAGCAACGGCATCCTGTTCAATCATGAGTCCGAACGGCGCGGGGAAACATTCGTGACGCGTAAGATCAGTCTGGCGGTCGCCAATATCGTG
This sequence comes from Opitutales bacterium, assembly GCA_007280935.1. GTDB lineage: Bacteria > Verrucomicrobiota > Verrucomicrobiia > Opitutales > UBA953 > UBA953. Next base: position 9,740 of record QYQK01000075.1, on the reverse strand, counting down.
CACGGCCAGCAGAACTGTCTCTTCCTCGGCAATCTTTCGGCCCAACGCGACTGGGGTTATGCGCCCGACTTCGTGCAATGCATGTGGCTGATTCTGCAACATAAGCAGCCCGACGATTTTGTCATCGCCACGGGCAAGATGTATACGGTCCGCGAATTCTGCACCCATGCTTTCCGCCGCGCCGGTATCGAGCTGGAATGGCAGGGCACCGGTGTCGACGAGAAGGGCATCGACCGGAAGACCGGTCGCACGCTCGTCGCCGTCGACCCAAGTTATTTCCGGCCGACCGAAGTCGAGCAACTCTTGGGCAACCCCGCTAAGGCGGTCCGCGAATTGGGCTGGAATCCGCAGCAGACTTCTTTCGAAGAACTCGTCCAGAAGATGGTCGACAGCGATCTGAAGAAAATCGCGCATCAGACCCGCTGACCGGATGGAATTAGCCGCCAAAATTTATGTCGCGGGACACCGCGGGATGGTCGGCTCCGCCTTAGTTCGCGCCCTGGGCGCCGCCGGACACACGGAAGTGGTGACCCGCACCTCCGCGGAACTGGATCTCCGGGATGGGTCGGCGACGACGGCCTTTTTTGCCCGTGAAAAACCGACGTATGTAATCATGGCCGCGGCCCGCGTGGGCGGCATTCACCATAACTCTACCGCTCCTTACGATTTTCTTTACGATAACCTAATCATGTCGGCGAACGTCATCGAGGCCGCCCGCCAACATTCCGTCCGTAAGCTTCTCTACCTCGGCTCCAGTTGCATCTACCCGAAGCTGGCCGCGCAACCAATCAAGGAGGAGGCGTTACTCACGGGGCCGCTCGAGCCGACCAACGAGGCGTATGCGATCGCCAAAATCGCCGGCATCAAGCTCTGCACGCACGCCCGCGCGCAATACGGCTGCGATTTCATCAGCGCGATGCCCTGCAATCTCTACGGCTTCGGTGATAATTTTTCGCTCGAGAATTCCCACGTACTTCCCGCGATGATTCGAAAGATGCATGAGGCTAAGTTGCGCGGTGATGCTGTTTTAAAACTTTGGGGTTCCGGCCAACCGCTGCGCGAGTTCCTGCACGCCGACGATCTCGCCCAGGCCAGTTTGCTGTTATTACGTAAATATTCAGCCCCGGGTCATATCAATATCGGCTCCGGTGAAGAGTTAAGTATCCGCCAATTAGCCGCGATGATCGCCGAAGTCGTCGGGTTCAAAGGCCGAATCGAATTCGATCCCTCGATGCCCGATGGCACCCCGCGTAAATTAATGGACGTCTCCGGTATCCGCGCGCTCGGTTGGTCGCCTTCGACTTCTCTGACCGCGGGCATCCGCGGCGTTTACGAATGGTATCTCGCGCATTCCGCCGAAGCGCGGAAGTAGGCGTTAAATTAGAGTATGGAGTGTCGAGTATGGAGTATCGGGAGAGTGTCTGCCTTGGGTAGGGTCGAGCATCCCTGCTTGACCGCGGCCGACCAAGGATGGTCAGCCCAACCATGAAACATTTTCGGGTCCCAGGTCTCGGCCCTCAGGTCTCTGGTGCGGGTTATCAGGTACGGGTACGGGCAATATTCAGGTCCTGAACCTGTACCCGTACTTGAACACCTGAACCTGGCTCCCGACTGCCGAAACCCGAAACCTGAAAATGTGTTTCCCTCAGCTAATCATCCGGTCTCCGGTCCCCCTTTGAGCGTATAGATTCCAGCCTCTCCCTATACTCGATACTCCATACTCTATACTCCGACCTCTCACTTTTGCACAGGAGCTCTGCTCCGATTTGCACCTTTGCGCCGTCTCATTACCATTTTTCCTCTCTCACGCTCCGCGTGAGCCGCTTCCTTCCATGATCACCCTCTGCATTCCCGCTCGCATCGCTTCCACGCGCCTGCCGCGTAAGGTCTTGCTGGATCTGGGCGGCAAGCCGGTGGTGCAACATGTCTGGGAGCGGGCCAAACAAGTTAAGCAGGCGAATCGCGTCATCCTTCTCACCGACTCTGAAGAGGTCGCCACCGTCGCCCGTGGCTTTGGCGCGGAGGTCGTGATGACTTCGCCCGACTGCCCTTCGGGCACGGCGCGGATGGCGAGCGTCATCGAAGAAGTACCCGGCGAATTCTTTCTCAACGTCCAAGGCGATGAGCCCTTCATTCAGCCCGCGTTGTTGGATGGATTAATCTCGCGTTGGAAAGAGACGAAGTGCCCCTTGGTCACGGCGGTCGCCAAAATCCAAACCACCGAGCGCCTTTTGGCCTCAAGCGTGGTCAAGGTCGTGCGGGCGGAAAACGGCGCCGCGATTTATTTTTCCCGTAGCCCAATTCCGCATTTGCGCGGCATCGACCCCGCCGAATGGGTCGCGCACCGCAATTATTGGGTCCACATCGGAGTCTATGGTTACGACCGTAAGACCTTAGCGAGCTATGCGCAGCTTACACCCACCGAACTCGAGAGTACGGAATCGCTCGAACAGCTGCGCTTCCTCGCGCACGGACTTACCTTCCAGACTGTTGTCACCGATTACCATCCCGTGGCGATTGACACCCCGGAAGATCTCGAGATCGCGCGGAAGATGATTGCCTCGTGGTAGGGGCAGCACCGCGTGCTGCCCTAGTTGCCTTGAGGTAGGGGCGCGACTGCGTCGCGTCCGTAGGCAAAAAGTCTTTATCGAGTCTGATAACCTGGCCCGTCTCATCGTGCCTTACGTTGCGAACGGACGCGACGCAGTCGCGCCCCTACCTTTACATTCACCATCCGGCGAGTCGAAGGTAGGGTCGGCACCTCGAGAAACGGCTGATCAAGGGTGATCAGCCCTACCCCTGAATTCACCTTTGCACCTTTGCACGCGGCACCGCCGCATTTGCACCTTTGCACTGTCTCATTGCCATTCTGTCTCTCATCCCGCCCCCCTCTCAATTTCACAATGTCCTCCTCTCTTTGCGTTCTCGGCCTAGGTTACATCGGCCTCCCTACAGCATCGATCTTTGCGACCAAAGGCCGGCAGGTGCTCGGCGTCGATGTCGTCCCCTCCGTGGTCGAAACGATCAACAGCGGCCGCATTCATATCCAAGAGCCCGACCTCGACGTACTCGTCCGTGCGGCCGTCCAATCCGGCTATCTCAAGGCTGCGCTTAAGCCCGCCGCCGCCGACACTTTCATCATCGCGGTGCCGACCCCATTTTCCGTGACCGCCAGTGGCGCCCGGATTCCTGATTTAAAATACGTCGAAGCCGCGGCCCGGTCGGTCGCCCCGGTGGTCGCCCCCGGAAATCTGATTATCCTCGAATCGACTTCGCCGGTCGGCACGACCGAAAAGATCAAAGTCTGGATTGAGGACGAATTGTCCAAGCTGGGTCGAAAAGTCGACGGCCTGCTCTACGCCCATTGCCCTGAGCGCATCTTACCTGGGCAGATGCTGAAGGAATTGGTTTCCAACGATCGCATTTGCGGCGGGCTTACCCCCGAGGCTTCCGAGAAATCCAAGGCACTCTACGAAATCTTCTGCACGGCGCAGATTTTCCTGACCGATGCCCGGACGGCGGAATTGGCCAAGTTGACCGAGAATGCTTTCCGCGACGTCAATATCGCCTTCGCGAACGAACTCTCGTTGATTTGCGATCGGCTCGACATCAACGTCTGGGAGCTCATCCGGTTGGCAAATCGGCACCCGCGCGTAAAAATACTTTCTCCCGGCCCAGGCGTCGGCGGTCACTGCATCGCCGTCGACCCTTGGTTCATCATCGATGCCGCCCCCGCCGAAGCCCGCCTGATGCGCACGGCCCGCGAGGTCAACGATGGTAAGCCGCATCATGTCATCGCTCAGGTGCGCGCCGCCGCCGCTCAGCAAAAAAATCCGGTCATCGCCTGCTTGGGCTTGGCCTTCAAAGCGAACGTCGATGATCTGCGTGAATCGCCTTCGTTGGAAATTGCCGAGCATCTCGCTACCGAGGGATTCAAATTATTAGCGGTTGAACCTAATATCCAAAGCTTGCCGGCGCGCCTGGCCGGGAAGGCGGAATTAGTTTCACTGGATGAGGCCGTCTCCCGCGCCTCGATCATCTTGGTCTTGGTCGATCACCGTTCTTTCGGGTCGTTGACGTTAGCCCAACTCGCCGGCAAAGCCTTGGTCGATACCCGCGGACTGGTGCGGGTCTAAAAGTGCAAAAGTGCAAATCGGCCTGCGGCCTGTGCAAAGGTGCAAAAGAGATAGGCACTTTCGGGTCCCAAGTCTCGGCCCTCAGGTCTCGGGTACGGGTTATCAGGTGCAGGTGCGGGTGCGGGTAAGAATCTAAAAGCAGAAAAGTGCAACCCACCTTAGGCTTGTGCAAAGGTGCAAACGTGAGAGGCAACTAAAGCTCACCATCTTTTCCGACTAGGTACTTCAGGGCGGGTGGCCTCGAGATGAGACATCAAGGCTAAGTATTTCGTGAATTCACCTTTGCACTTTTGCACAGGAGCTCCGCTCCGATTTGCACCTTTGCACTGCCTCATTGCCATTTTGCCTCTCTGAGCCTCCGAGCCTCTGGTCAACTCAGCCTCTAGTCTGTCTCGCGCTCCCCCCGCCCCCTTGCTCCTTCCGCTTCTCCAACATCTCGGTCCGCGTTGGCTTGCCCAACGAACCTGGTTTGCGTTGGAACGGAAGTTGGGCCTGCTGGCTAAACGTTCGCCGCAACTTCCCTGGGCGAGTTTCGGACCTGCGAAAACTAATTCAGCCTGGAGGGTTAAGTCACCCTCGTTACCGATCACCAAACTCGACCGAACTTTTCTCGCCCCCCACCTCGAAGCATGGGCCTTGGCAAGTGGCCACTCTCCAGTCGCCGAAGCAGAGGCGATGGCCCGCGGTCAATTCCGGATTTTTTCCCACACGTTTAGCGATTTAGGTTATCCGCCCCAATGGGCGAAGAACGTCCTCACGGGCCGGACGATTTCGAGCAGCGCGCATTGGACGAAAAGTAGCGACGCTGGGGCGGATGATATCAAAGGTGTTTGGGAGGTCTCGCGTTTTTCATGGGCGTTCACCCTGGTCCGAGCCTGGGCACTCGATGGCGAGGCCCGTCACGTCGAGCTTTTCTGGAAGTTAGTCGAAGATTGGATGGAAAAAAATCCGCCCAATCGTGGGCCGAATTGGATGTGCGGCCAGGAAGCCTCCCTTCGCTTAATCGCCTTCACTTACGCGCTGCAAGCCTTCCGCCACCATCCCGCGACAACCGACGAACGCATGTTGCTGGGGGCACGTTTCGCCGATGCGACGGCCCGCCGGATCTTGGTTCATCTCGACTACGCTCTCTCCCAGTCGAATAACCACGGGATTTCCGAAGCCTTAGGCTTGTTGACTGCTGGCACGTTTTGGCCCGAGTTGTCCGCCGCCGCTTCCTGGCGCCAACAGGGCCTACAAGCCCTCGAAGCGCAGGTCGCAAATCTCGTCGCCGACGATGGTGGCTTCAGTCAGCACTCCACCAATTACCACCGGTTGTTCTTACAGTTGATGACTTGGGGCGAGCTCGTTCAACGAGCCGCCGGCACGACTTTGCCGCCCGCGACGCGGCAACGCGTAAGCCAAGCCGTCCGCTTCCTGCTGTCTTTAATGGCAGCCGATGGGACGGTGCCGCGCTACGGGGCCGACGATGGGGCTAACCTTTTTCAATTAAGCGGCTGCGGTTACGCTGATTTTAGGCCAGCCCTGGGAGTAGCCGCCGCACTTTTTCTCGGTGAACGTTTACCCGCCGGTCCGTGGGACGAAGCTTCGATATTCTTATTAGGCCCGCTCCCTGCCAGCGCCGGCTCGGAACTAGCTTTCACTTACGACCACCCGACCTCGGGCGTATCGTCGCTTAATCATCCGCGCGGCACGGCCTTCTTTCGTGCTCCGACAATCTTCCGACACCGTCCCGCCCACGCCGATCAATTGCATGTCACGCTGCGCTGGGATAATGAGTGGATCACCGAAGATCCGGGCACTTATTCTTATAACGCCCCAGGGGTGATGAATGGGCTGGCTGGGGCGCGCTATCATAATGTCGCGACCTGCAACGGTCTCGATCCGATGAAAAGGGCAGGGCGATTTCTGTGGCTGCCTTGGACGGCTTGCCAACGTCTTCCCGAAACCCGAGGCTACCGCGCGATGCATTCCGGCTATCCGGGGTTTGTTGCCGAGCGTCGGCTCCTGAAGTTTCCGCAAGGCTTTGTGATCATCGATTGCCTGCGCGGTATAAATCGTCAAACTGGCGAATGGACGTTGCGCTGGCACGGGCGTTCGCGTGCCGGCCTGGAAAAACTATCCATCGCCTGTTCGGTGGCTTCGGCGGAAAGTTGGCTGACTGCGGATGAGACTACCGGTGAGGGCTGGTATTCGGGATATTACGGCGCGAAGACCCCGTCGTATGCCCGGCGGTTGACCGCTTCGGGAGAAGACATCATTTTTGTCACGGCTCTTGGTTGTCAGATTCGACTCGAGAAAAATGCCGTCATCGTCGACGGCGAAAGCATCGGAATTAATGAGTTCTCGTGAGGTAGGGACAGCGCCACCAATCGACTCAGTTGTCTCGCGGTAGGGACAGCACCACGTGCTGTCCTAGTTGTCTCGTGGTAGGGATGCGATGACATCGCATCCGCCCGCGCAACTTTAGGACGCAACGCAGTCGCGCCCCTACCTCGAGACACGGCTGATCAAGGGTGATCAGCCCTACCCCTGTCTTCACCTTTGCACCTTTGCACGCGGCACCGCCGCATTTACACTTTTGCACTGTCTCATTGCCATCTTGTCTCTCGTCCCGCTCTCTGGTCAACTCAGCCTCTAGACCCCCCGCGCCCCCCTCCATGTCCACCCCACTTGATTCTGCTCGCGCTCTTTTAAAAGCCGAAGCCGCTGCGCTCGCTGAATTGAGTTCCCGCTTAGACGGGTCTTTCACCAAGGTCGTCGAGCTCATCGCCTCGCACTCAGGTAAAGTCGTGCTCTGCGGCGTTGGTAAGTCCGGCCTCATCGGACAGAAAATCGCGGCCACGCTTTGCAGTACGGGTACGCCAGCGATTTTCTTACACGCTTCTGATGCCGTCCACGGCGATTTAGGCATCCTCCAGTCCGGCGATCCGGTCATCTTACTTTCGCGCTCGGGAACGACGGCCGAACTGATTCGACTGATTCCCGTGCTCCGTTCTTTCAAGGCGCCCTTGATTGCGATTGTCGGCAATATGCAATCGCCCATCGCCGCCCAGGCTGACCACGTGCTGGATATCGGCGCCCGGCCCGAAGCCGATCCGCTGGGTCTTGTTCCGACGACCAGTGCTTTGCTGACGCTTGCTTTGGGCGATGCCTTGGCGGCCGCCCTCATGACCCACCGCGGTTTCCAGGCTGCGGACTTTGCCCGTTTTCATCCCGCTGGCCAATTGGGACGTAACTTACTGCTGACGGTCGGCGAAGTCCTGCAACCTCTGGAGCGTTGCGCGACGGCTTCACCGGGTGATTCGTTGCGCGAGACAGTTATCGCGATGACCCGCTTCCCGCACGGCGCCGCCTGCGTCTTGCATCCGGATGGTACTTTGGCTGGCCTGATTACGGATGGCGATTTGCGCCGCGCCTTGGGCCGTGGGGTCGATATCAACTCCGCTCGGGCGCAGGATATCATGACCCAGAATCCCGTCCGCGCCCATGCGCCGATGGCGCTGGGCGAAGCCGCCCGCATCATGGAAGACCGCCCTTCGCAGATTTCAGTTTTACCCGTCACGGAGGCGGCGACCCAGCGGTGTCTCGGGCTAATCCGTATCCACGATATTTACCAAGCCGGCATCGTTTAATCTGAAACTCGATTTATTCTATGAGTCATGATCCACGTTTAATTGAAAAAGCGCGCCGGGAGAGGCCGCCGCTTACGCCACGGGAAAGAGCGGTACTGATTCTTGCAAGCGCCATCGCCATCTTAGTGCCGTGGGGTTGGGGAGGCGTCGTGCTCTGGACGGTAGCGGCTGCGTTGGGCCTGACAGCCGCTGCGTTGCTGGCCGCCGTGGGCACCTTGATGGTCCAACGTTATGCCCTCGTGCTTTGGTTTGGCGGCATCTTAGCGGCCTTTACGTTGGTCCCGATGGATGCCGATCCGTTCACCGCCCATTGGTTGGATTATTTCGCTTTCCCGGTCGCCGCTTTCATCGGCCAAGCCGTCCCGGCTTTCCTGCTTTCGGGTGATAATCGTTCACGTCCGGCGATCAATTGTTTCCGCGACCTGATGCGGTCGATACCCTTCTGGGCGGGTATCGCGCTGTTTACGTATATGGCCGTGCAGGCGTTTAATCCCTGGGGCACGGTCATCGAGCGGGATCTCTTCTGGCGCATCACCAAAGAAAATCCCATCAGCTGGCTGCCTTCCGGGCTGAATGCCCCTTTCCTTTCCGACGAAGATCCGGGAGGCATGAATGCGTGGCGCCTGATGATGATCATCGCGGTGCCCTGGATGTTATTCTGCGCCTTACGCGCCGGGCTTCGCCGCCGCCGTGGTTATGTGCAGCTGGCCTGGATTGCCATTGGGGCCACATGCTTCTTTGCGGTTTTTGCTTTATTAAACCAAAATAAACCCGGGATGGCTATCCTCGGATTCAAGATCCCGGATAACTGTACGCCCTTCGGGACTTTCATTAACCGCAACCATGCGGGGGCCTATTTTTATCTGAACGCCACCTTGGCGATGGCTTTGGTCTATTGGCATATCCGTCGGGCTGGGGATGTCGCGCTGCGAGGTGGCCCGCATTTGATGGCCGCATTTCTGGCGCTCTTCCTGGCCCTCTTTGCAACCTTCACCAACAGCGTCGGGGCGATGGGCATGATTATGGCCTTAGCGTTGGTGGTGGCTCCGCTGGCTTACTTTATGGGCATGCCACGCGAATCGATGGCCTATAAGGAAGTAGCTTTCGTGACCCTCGGCGCTTTGCTCACGGTTTCGTTCATCTTTTTGTTCTCGGCTAATTTCAAGGGCATGGAAAAAAAGTTTAATACGAAGGTTGCCAACTATCAGGCAGCGGGATCAGACGATCGTGCTCCTTTACGAAATGCGACTTGGGAGATGGCGACGGCGGGCTATGAGAAACCTAAGATCTGGACGGGTAAGATCTGGACGGGTTGGGGTTCCGGTTCCTACCGCTGGATCTCACCTTATTTCCAGGCAAAACAAAAGGAGATGCAGCATCCGGATGGCCGTTTAAAAGTACGCGCGACCTATGCGCACTTCGATTGGCTACAGCTGCTGGCTGAAATCGGTATCATCGGCTTTATTCCTATACTCGTAGGGCTGTGGTGGTTGGGAAGATGGATTCGTCGGGCGTTTTACCGCGGCCATCCGGAAGCCATTCCCCTGGCCTGTATCTTGATCCTCATCTCTATGCATGCGTGCGTGGAACTACTTTTCTGGTTCACGCCCATCACTTGCATGATTGCGATTATTGCCGCGACCCTCATCGCTTTTGTTGACCAATCTTCAGCCGAGAATAACGGCCAGAAAGAAGGATCAGAAAGCCCGCAAGAGATTGGATAGAGAATAAAGTTGACCAGTTGACCCGCTGGCAAGTTGGCAAAATCGATACAGCGTTAGTTGATTAGTTGACCCGCTGGCAAGTTGGCAAGGGAGGCAATGGGTAGGGGCGCGACTGCGTCGCGTCCGTTCGCCAAGTGATTCGGTTATCCGATCAACTTAGCTAAGCCACTCAATGGGTGACAGGTGCCGGCCACCTGGGCATCAGCCACTCAGGAGTCGGCCGTTCGGCCTTCAGCAGCCGGCTC
>QYQK01000035.1 GCA_007280935.1 Opitutales bacterium | reverse complement strand
TCGCTTGGTCCAACGGGAGCGGATGCCGTTCGCTTCTTATTCTGCCCCAATGCTGGCCAGGACTTATTACCGCTCGATCAAATAGCATCCAGTGGTGAGGCCGCCCGCGTCATGCTCGCGCTTAAGACCGTTCTGGCAGCGGTCGATCGGACGCCGGTCTTGGTCTTCGACGAGGTCGACGCCAATGTCGGCGGTGAGATCGGTGCTCAGGTCGGGCAAGAATTAGCCGCCTTGGGTAAGGGGCATCAAGTATTCTGCGTGACGCACCTGCCGCAGGTAGCCGCGCTGGGCCATGCCCACCTTGTCGTGACGAAGACCCAGGATGATAAATCGACAATGATCGAAATCACTCCCGTGCATAGGAAGCGTAAAGAACGGGAATCGGAGCTGGCCCGGATGCTGGGAGATCGCTCCAGTAAGGTGGCGCTCTCGCATGCGCGTGAACTGTTAGACGGCGCTAAGTAAGACTCACTTCTGAATAAAACGATCGAGGCGGAGCCGCTTGATCATTTTGAGCCCAATCGCAGCAGCCCAGGGCTTGGGGAGGCGCGCCGAAAAGATGCCAACAAGATTATTCTTCCATCCGGTGATGACGTGGGGCTTGTGATGGGCCATTGCGATCAGGGCTTCGTCAACGCATTCGTCCGCCGTTTGTCCGCCGAGGCCGGTGGGTCCCGTGAAGCCGGCGGCTTGCGAGAAGTTGGTCGAGACTGGACCAGGGCAAATCGCGACGCAGCGGATGCCATGAGCTTTGGCCTCCGCATCAAGTGCGATACTCCAGTTAAGCAGGAATGATTTGGTGGCTGCATAGGTCGTCATGAGCGGAGTGGGTTGGTAGCCCGCCAGTGAAGCCACGTTCGCGACCATGCCTCCTCGTTGTTTTAATTCCGACCAGAGCAATCCTGTAAGTTCAACGGGTGCGCGGACATTCACGTCAATCATCATGAGCGTGTGAGCTAATCCCGGGGCTGGAAATTCGCCGTAAGCTCCAAACCCGCTATTATTAATAAGCAGTATTCTGCCATCACGTGGCATTAGTTTTCGTAATTCACCGACAACCTTCGTGATGTCAGTCGGTTGTGAGAGGTCGCAGGTAAGATGAGTGAAGTTAAGAGTATTAGAAACCCCTTGGGGGGCGGTTCGGGAAAGGTTGAACACGGCCGCGGCGACTCCAGAATCACCGATGCGTGAGAGTATTGCGCGTCCAATCCCCGACGAAGCTCCCGAAATGATGATACAGGAAAAACTTCTGAAAAATCTATCGATGGTGTCGTTCTTTGACATGGCCGCAGAATCTCACGTTAACCCCAATAACACAACACACATGACAAGTGCTCCAATCGTCGTGTCAGGAATCCATATGGACCTCACCGATGCCCTGAAAGAAACCGTGTGCGCCAAAGTCGAGAGACTCTTGCGCCACAACCCGCGAATCGTCCGCGTGCATGTCGAGCTCGTCCATACCCGCTGTAGCGACCATAGTCGCGAGTTTGCGGCCCAAATCCGGTTGGAGCTGCCGGGTCCGGATATCGTGGTCCGGGAAGAGTCTGAAGATTTATATAAATCCATTGATTTTCTGGTCGATAAGGTCGACCGCCAACTTCGTCGGCGCCATCGTCTAGAAAAAGAAAAAAGGAATCATCCGCATCCGACAGATCTAGGCGAATTAGGGCGGGCGGCGTAAGGACGGTGCGTAGTAAGCCGGTTGCTGGTGAGGGCTCGATAAATCGGTGAAAGCACGAAGTCAGAACGGGCTGGAAATCAGGGTAAAACAGATGGAAAGCCGGTGAGGACGTCGGTGAGTAACGGACGGTCAGTCATCAGCAGGCAGCAAAGCCCAAGTTAGCACCGTCGGAAGAAGTAGGTACAGGCCCTCAACTGAAGTCAGTTGGGGGCCTTCTTTTTGGGAGGTAAGCAAGGGCCGCCTGAGTTCCTCACGTAACTTTCTCGCCCTTGGTCCCATCTCCTCTTTTATCGCCTCATGCGGATATATTTCATGGGCATCTGCGGGACGGCCATGGGCAACGCGGCTTTGCTCATGCGGGCGCTTGGCCATGAAGTCATGGGCTCGGATACGGGCATCTACCCTCCGATGTCAGACCATCTGCGGAGCGCGGGGATAGATATCCTAGAGGGCTGGTCGGCGGAACGGTTAGCGTCAATCAAGCCCGACCTGGTCGTCGTAGGGAATATCGCTTCACGCGGACACCCGGAGGTCGAATGGCTCCTGGAGGTTCGCACACAACCCTACCTGTCGTTGCCGGAGCTTCTTCGGACGCGTCTCCTCAATGAGCGCCGTAATCTCGTGGTGGCTGGGACACACGGAAAGACGACGACGACGTGCATGGCGGCGGTCTTGTTGAAAGCAAACGGCAGCAAGCCCGGCTGGCTTGTCGGCGGAGTTCCACGCGATTTGCCAGATTCTTCCGACCCGGGAATCAAGGACGGCCCCTTTGTCATCGAGGGCGACGAATATGATACAGCGTTTTTCGATAAACGGAGTAAGTTTATTCAGTATCTACCGCAAGTCCTGGCGGTTAATAATTGTGAGTTCGATCACGCGGACATCTTCCGCGACCTCGATGATGTGCTTCGCACGTTTTCTCACGTGCTTCGAATCGTCCCGCGCGACGGCGCCATCGTGGCCAATGGTGATGACGCCAATGTGCTTGGGCTGGTAAAGAATATCACCTGGGCTCCGGTCGTCCGGGTGGGCGTCGGCCCGGCTAACGATGCGGTCATCGCCGACTTCAAGGAGTCGGCGCATGGCTCGTCATTCACTTTGCTCTGGAAGGGCAAGGAGTGGGGTAGGGTGAAGTGGGCCTTGCCCGGCCTCTTCAATGCCCGCAACGCGGCGATGGCCGCCGTCTCCGCGGGGTTGCTGCTCGACGCCCAGGATCCGACTAAGCTGAAGCTCGATGCGCTCAACACGTTCCATGGCGTGCAGCGCCGCCAGCAGGTGCTTGTTGACCGTCCCGACCTAACGGTGATCGAAGATTTTGGCCACCACCCGACGGCCCTCGACCTGACGCTCGAATCCCTGCGCGACCGCTATCCCAAGCACCGCCTGGTCGCCTGCTTTGAGCCGCGGAGCAATACCGCCGCCCGCAAGGTGATGCAGGATGGTTTTCGCGAGGCGCTCAAGCAGGCCGACGAGGTCTTTCTGGCTCCGCCTCATCGCGCCGACAAGCTGGGCGAAGAGCGTTTCGATAGTGCGGGTGTGGCCGCCGCCATCACCGCCGCCGGCAAGAAGGGTTTCGCTCCGGCTTCGAACGACGAGCTTTTAAGCGAACTGACCGCCCTCGTGAAGTCAGATAAATCTCCACGCTGCGTCGTTTTCTTCTCCAACGGCGCCTTCGGCGGCATCATCAAAAAATTCGCCGAGAGCATCTGACCGGGGAAACCTTCCAGCTTTCGCAACGGTCTGATGGACTCATGCAGTCAGTTGATAACCTATTCGAGCAGGCCCAATATTTTCTTGGCCGCTGCCGAGTCCTTGGCGATCTGCGCCTGGAGCGCCGTTAGGTCGGCGAATTTTTGTTCGGTGCGCAGGCGGCGAATAAAGCGGATGCGCACGGTTTCACCGGTGGTCGGTGCCGTGCCGCTAAGGATATGCGCCTCGAGCAGGGGAGAGACTTTACCGGTTTCAATCGTGGGTCGGATGCCGTAATTAGCCACGGCAGGCAGGGCCTCGCCCTTGAAGATGACTTCGACGGCATACACGCCGTAGGCGGGTTGGAGTTCAGGCTCCCAGGCGACATTGACCGTCGGAAAGTTGATGGTTCGGCCGATTTGTCGGCCGCTGATGATCACGCCTTCGGCTTCATAGGGTCGCAGGAGCATGGCATTGGCGAGATCAAGTTCGCCCTCGGCGAGACATTGTCTGATCCGAGAACTGCTCACGGTTTCGCTCCCCAGCTGGACGGCGGCGATGAGGCGAACGTTCAAGCCGGCTTGTGCTCCGTGCGCAATCAGGCTCTCTCCATTTCCAGTCCGTCCGCAGCCATACTGAAAATTTGAACCAACGTGGATCGATTTCAGGTGAGGGAATGTATTCTTGAGCCAAGCCGGGAAATCGTCCGCTTCGATGGCGGCATGATGGCGATCGAACTTCTCATGATGAATCATCTGAGCGCCTGCTTCGGTAAGCCGCTCGTCTTTCTGGCTGCGGTTAAAAATCAACGGAACGGGTGCGTCTGGCCGGAGGATTTTGCTTGGATGTGGGTCGTAGGTGAGCACACCCACAACTCCACCATCCTGCCTTGCGGCCGCCCGGGCGGAATGAAGCACCGCGCGATGACCGAGGTGGACGCCGTCAAATGCGCCAATGGCGAGGTGGAGTGGGCGGCTCTGACTCATCCAAGGGCGATGCTGGGGACGGCGTCCCGCACGGGAATCAGCCGTTCGTGCAATTGTTCACGAGAACAGGCGCCGAGTTCTTGGAGCGTGGCAGCCTGGGCGACATTTAAGTTTCCAGAGAGGGTGCGGCGTAAGGCGGACAGATGTGCGCCGGGACCTAATTTCCGGCCAAGGTCATGCGAAATCGTCCGGATATAGGTGCCCTTGGTGCAATGAATGCGGAAGGTAATCTTAGGACTGACCCACGAGGTGAGGACGAAGGCGTTGATGCGGATGAAGCGAGGTTCGCGCTCGATTTCGATACCCTTGCGGGCGAGCTCATAAAGTTTCTTGCCTCCGACTTTCTTGGCCGAATGCATCGGTGGGGTTTGATATTGGTCTCCCAACATTGTATCCATCGCGGCTTGAATCTGTTCGGAGGTTAGTTCGGGCACGGGCGTCGTCTCGACGATCACGCCGTCGGCATCTTGTGAATCTGTCACGGCTCCTAATGTAGACTCTCCCAAGTATTCTTTCTCTTGCGACATCAGGTATTGCGAGGCTTTGGTGGCCTTCCCGACCAAGATAATCAGTAGACCCGTCGCCATCGGGTCGAGCGTGCCCGCATGACCGACGCGGCGGGTTTGATAAAGTCGGCGGATGCTATCGACGACATCATGGGAAGTGATGCCTTGGGGTTTATCTACCAGCAGCACGCCTTCTGGTTCGACGACGACGTCGCTCATCGGGTGGAGTATTCACGGTAATGCGCCACGACAATCGCCAGGATTTTTTCCCGGTCAGCGGCAAGTTTATAACCCAACATATTGAACCCAGCCGCGAGCACGTGGCCGCCTCCGTTGAGTTTGCCGGCCAGTAAGTCCAAGCGGAGCTTCGGGTCGCGCCCGCGTAAACTTCCCCGCACGCCGTCTTTACCTTCTTCCATGAGCACCGCGATTTCCACGCCTTCGACGGAACGGGGGAATTCAACCAGGCCTTCTTTGTCTTCTTTGCTGGTGCCCGTGGCCGCATAATCGGCCGGCGTTAGTTCGCCCGAGCAGATTTTGCCATCTTCATGAAAACGGATGCTGTTCAGAAAGCGTCGCGTGAGCTCAAGCTTGCCCCGGCTCTCTTGTTCGAAGACGCGGAAATTGGCTTCGGCGGGGTTGGCGCCGCGACGGACGAGTTGCGCGATGATTTCAAAGACGCTGGCGGTCGCGCTGGAATAACAAAAGCGTCCGGTGTCGGTCAGGATGCCCAGGTGGAGACATTTAGCCGTGATCGCATCGCAGGCAAGGCCTTGGCGAAGGGCGGCGTCGGCGAGGATATGACAAGTCGCCGCCGCTTCCCGGACGACGATATTGATTTTAGCGTAATCCGGATTGGAGGCGTGGTGATCGATGTTAGCCAAGACGCCGCCGGAAAACTTGCCGAGCAGCTCTGTCCCTACCCGTGACGCATCGGCACAGTCGACGGTAATGGCTTCGCGTCCGTCGGCTGTGTATTCTTCGTTGGTCAGGAATCTCACCCCTTCGACATAAGGGGTGAGATTGGGAGGGACTCGATCTCGGTTAACGCACAGGGCATCTACCCCCGCAGCGAGCAGCATGCGACAGAGGGCGACTTGGGAGCCGACGCAGTCTCCATCGGGCCGCATATGGCCCAATACGGCTATTTTACGGCCTTGGAGGCCGTTCACGAGGTCGCGGATAGCCTCTCCGGCCGCTGGCATACTGATTCCCATATTGATGATAGATAGAAAGACCCGGTCGCGGTCGCTGGCAAAGTCAAAAGCTGGGGTTATTGCCAACCGTGGGGGAACGCTTGAACACCAGCCCGCTTCGGGCATAGTCCCTGCTTAATAACCCCTCGGGGCTACCCCACCACTATGGATAAGGACAAAAACAACAACTTTACTCCCCGCGCCCGTAAGGTCGTGGAACTCGCCCGTGCCGAAGCTCGCCGCTTCAATCACGGTTACGTAGGCACCGAGCACATCCTGCTCGGTCTCATTAAGCTGGGCGAAGGCGTCGCCGTAAATGTGCTCGGTCGCATGGGGCTCGACCTCAAGACGGTCCGGGCTGCCGTGGAGAAACAAGTCGGGCCAGGTCCCGAAGAAGCCAAAGCATCGGAAACGATTCCCCTGACGCCGCGCGTACAAAAGGTGATGTCTCATGCGGTGACCGAGGCTCGTAGTCTGGGTCATGCTTACGTCGGTACCGAGCATATCTTACTGGGTCTTTTGAAAGAAGGGGAGGGCGTAGCGGCACGCGTATTACAATCGCTCGACGTCGATCTAGAGCGTTGCCGCAAAGAAATCCTCGCCGATATCGATCCGGCGGCTTCCGCCTCGGAAGCTACGGAAAAAGGAGATGAACCGCCGGCCAGCGAAGAGTCGCAAGGCGACGAACCTCCTTCCTCGCGTAAGTCTTCGGAAGAAAGCGGTCGTCCTGGTCGCGGCGAACGTCTGTCATTGCTCAAGACTTTTGGCCGCGATTTGACCGAACTCGCGCGGGCCGGTGAATTGGATCCCGTGATCGGGCGTAAAGAAGAAATCCGCCGCGTCGTCCAGATCCTTTGCCGCCGGACGAAGAATAACCCCGTGTTGATTGGTGAAGCAGGCGTCGGCAAGACCGCGATCGTCGAAGGCTTGGCCCAAGAAATCGCCGCCGGTATCGTACCAGAAATATTACTCGACCGCAAAGTCATCACCCTCGATCTCGCCTTGATGGTCGCGGGCACGAAGTATCGCGGCCAGTTCGAAGAACGCATCAAGGGTATCATGGACGAGATTAAGCGCGCCAAGAATATCATTCTCTTCATCGATGAGATGCATACCATCGTCGGAGCCGGCGCCGCCGAAGGGGCCATGGATGCTTCCAATATCCTGAAACCCGCTTTGTCGCGCGGCGAAATCCAGTGCGTGGGCGCCACGACGCTTTCCGAATATCGCAAGCATATCGAAAAGGATGCGGCCCTCGAACGCCGTTTCCAGTCCGTCAAAATCGACGATCCGTCGCCCGAAGATGCGGTGCTTATCCTGCGCGGTATCCGTCACAAGTACGAGGAGCACCACAAGTGCGAGTATACGGATGCGGCCATCGAAGCCGCGGTCCGTCTTTCGCATCGCTACATCACCGCGCGGCACCTTCCGGATAAGGCGATCGACGTGATGGATGAGGCTGGAGCCCGGGCCCGTATCCGTTCGCTGAACGTTCCGCCCGACATCGATGCCGTCCAGGTCGAAATCGACCGCGTGGTCAAAGAAAAGGAAGACGCGTCCCGTCACCAGAAGTTTGAAGAAGCCGCGAACTTGCGTGATCAAGAGAAGAAGTTCCGCGCGAAGCGCGAGAAGATGCTCGAAGAGTGGCGTAAGAAACGTGACGAAAAGCGCATTACGGTGGGTGAGGATGAGATGATGCACATCGTCGCGGATTGGACCGGCGTCCCGCTGAATCGCCTGGAGAAGAAGGAAACCCAAAAGCTGCTCGACCTCGAAAAAGACCTGCAGCTTGCGGTCATCGGACAAGAGCGCGCCTGTGAGGTTGTATCTCGTGCCCTCCGTCGTTCGCGTGCCGACCTGAAAGACCCTCGCCGTCCCATCGGCTCCTTCCTCTTCCTGGGCCCGACCGGCGTGGGTAAGACGCTTCTGGCTCGTTCGTTGGCGGAGCGCATGTTCGGCGAAAGCGAAGCTGTCATCCAGATCGATATGTCCGAGTACATGGAGAAGTTCACCGTCTCGCGTCTCATCGGCTCGCCTCCCGGCTACGTCGGTCACGACGAAGGCGGTCAGCTCACGGAAGCGGTGCGGCGGAAGCCCTATTCCGTGGTGCTTTTCGACGAAATCGAAAAAGCCCACCCTGATGTCATCCAGCTTTTGCTGCAGGCCTTGGAAGACGGTCGTTTGACCGACTCCTTGGGCCGGGTGGTGGATTTCCGGAATACGATCATCATCATGACTTCGAACGTTGGAGCCGATGTCCTACAGCGTAATAACTCCGTCGGGTTCGATGTCGGCGTCAGTTCGACGCGCGACTACGAGAAGCTCAAGGAGCGCATCATGGAAGAAACCAAGCGGGCCTTTAAGCCCGAGTTCCTTAACCGCCTTACGGACATCGTCATTTTCCAACAGCTCGCAAAGGAGCATATGACCAAGATCGTCGATATCGAGGTCGCGAAAGTGGCCAAGCGTCTGCTCGATCTCGGCGTCAAGCTTGTGGTCAATGAAGCCGCGCGCGGTTACTTGGTCGAAAACGGCTGGGACGAAAAATATGGGGCCCGCCCATTGCGTCGTGCCGTCGAGCGTTTGCTGGAAGATCCGTTGGCCGAATCTATCCTACGTTCTGAATTCAATAAGGAAGAGCCCGTCATCGTGTCGGTGGGCGACAAGGGGCTCGTCTTTACGCAGAAAAAGAGCGGTGCCGACGCGGGGACGTAAGCGATGAACCGTCACGTCCTTGCCGGACTCCTGGGTGCGACCGCCGTTGCCCTGGGGGCCTTCGGTGCCCATGGCCTCAAAGAGCGGCTGGCGTTGCTTCCGGACGCCCCAGGATGGTGGCAAACGGCCACCTTCTATCTTTTGATTCATGCCGTGGCCTTAGGGGCCATCGTCTTGCCGCCAGGCGGTCGATTGGCTTCTTGGCCAGTTCATTGCTGGGGTTGGGGCTCGATTATCTTTAGCGGGACGCTGTATGCGATGGCCTTGGGTGCGCCGCGTTGGTTGGGCGCGATCACTCCGTTAGGCGGCCTGTTATTAATCGTCGGCTGGGTGCTGTTGGCTTGGGCTGGCCGCAAGGAATCCTGACTTGCGGGGAGGCCGTAACCGTTAAACGGTGGGGCATGGTTGAGCCATGTACCTATCACGACGGCGGCGATGAGCTGGAGCCGGAATCAAAGCAGTTAGTCTGCCAATATTATCTGGAGGCCGGCATCGAGAATACGGAATTCATTTCACAGTATATCGGTCCGAGCGTTTGCGGCGGCTTCGATGTGCTTTGGGAGGAGTCTGACCTGACCGAAGAAGTCCTCGTTGCGGTCGCTTGGTTGCCCCGCGGGGAGATGGACGGTTTTGAACTATGGCAGTCACTCGCTTTAGCTTATTGGAACGTCAAGAAAGTGGGAGAGATGTGGGATAATTATGAATGCATCGAAATCTTCGATAACCCTGCCGCCGTGATCGAAGTCGAAGCTTTTCGGGCGGTGTTGGCCGCCGTCTGGCCTGCTGACGAGAGCGATTCAGACGCCGACGCGTAGCTTCGGGTTTCAGATGATACCGGTTGTCGGTAGCACCGACCCGGCCCAGATTCTTAAACTGGCCTCCGCGGTCGAGATGGAACTGACCCGCCAGGAATGGTATCACCTCGTCACGGTGGCGTTTGGCACCGAGATGTTCTGAGTCCGACCGCTTGACCTCTGAACGGAAAGGGCTTCATTTCTAAAATGGTTTATCGCTTTCTGATTTCGACTCTTCTTATGACTTCGCTCCATGCTGCTTTCGCCCCTGGCCTGCTCGGCGTCACCGTCCGGGATATCGATGGCCACGACACGACGCTTGGCGCCGCCAAACCCCAAGCAGTCTTGGTTGTCAATGTCGCCAGCGAATGTGGTTATACTCGCCAATATGCCGGTCTGCAGTCGTTGTATGAAACTTATAAATCCAAGGGACTCATCGTCGCAGGTTTCCCGTCCAACGATTTCGGCGGACAGGAGCCCGGCTCGGAAGCGCAGATCAAGAAGTTCTGTTCGGCCGAGTTCAAGGTGACCTTCCCGATGTACGCCAAGGTCGCAATCAAGGGCGACGCGCACCCACTTTTCGAAAAACTGACGAGCAAAGCGGAAGGGCATCCCGGACCCGTGACCTGGAACTTCAATAAATTCCTCATCGGCGCCGACGGTAAGTTGCTCGCCCGTTTTAGTTCCGACGTTGAGCCCGACTCCGCAGAGCTTGCGAAGGCCATCGAGAAGGCATTGAAGTAAGCCCGCTTTGACTTTTGGTCGGGGCGGCCTAGCAAAGGGTCATCCCTATGATGCGCCTCGCCTCCGCCTTTCTCCTTGGATTAACGGTCCTTCGCGCCGAAAAGCCCGAGCTTTACGACGTCTGCATCTATGGCGGCAACGCCAGCGGCGTGATGGCCGCCTGCGCCGCCGCGAAGGAAGGGGCCAAGGTTATCGTGGTCGAACCGAGCCGCTGGCTGGGAGGCATGACCGGTGGAGGCTTGATGCATGTCGACTGGGGCCGCGAAGAGGCGGTCAGTGGTTCGACCCGCCCGATTCTGAAGAAGGATTATAACGATGCGCAATATCGCTCGGCGTTTGGCGATCTGCTTAAGGCCGCTGGGGTTCCGGTGTTATGCGAACATCGGGTGAGCTCCATTGAAAAGACCGACGGAGTCATTCGTTCGATTATTTTGGACTTTGCCCCATTCGATGAATGCGGCTGCCCGCCGGCTTTGCCGACAAAAGCGGCCGCGCGTACCGTTCGTGCGAAGGTCTACATCGATTGTTCTTATGAAGGCGATCTCATGGCACGTGCCGGCGTCGACTACGCTTACGGTCGCGAAGCACAGTCAACTTATGGCGAGAGCTTGGCCGGGGCGCAGCCGCCGATGTCGGTCTACGCGATCGACCCCTACGTTAAGGCGGGCGACCCGCAAAGCGGTCTCTTGCCGGGACTACAATCGACACCGGTCGCTCCTGTCAGCGAGGCCGATAAACTTACGATGGGTTACGGTTTCCGCTGGCGTTTTGTCTTCAAGGGAGAGGGTCTGCCAATCGAGCCGCCGGCCCATTATGACCCAAAGCAATTCGAACTTTATCGCCGAGCGTTCCAGCAGGGGGTCGATATCCTTTCCGGCCGCGTGATGCGGGGCAAAGTCGATGGTTGGGAAAAGTCTGGTGGGCGGATTTATTCCGGTGGCGCGGGTAATCTCGCCCGGGCGCTTTTTGCTCCGACCAATTACGGCCATAATGCCGACTACGCCGATGGCGATTACGCTACCCGGGCGCGCATTTGGAAAGAACAGCAGGACTTCGTCCGCGGCATGACCCACTTCCTGCGCACCGACCCCAGCGTCCCCGCGAAGCAGAAGGAGATCGCCCTCAGCGCCGGCCTGGAGAAGGGTGCGTTCGACGACACCAAGGGCTATCCCCATCAGCTCTATGTGCGTGAAGCTCGTCGAATGGTCTCCGACTACGTCGTCACCCAAAAAGACATGGAAGGGAAGACCGCGCCGGCTGATTCTGTCGGCTTGGCCTCTTATGGTGTCGACGAATGGCCTTATGCCACGGTCGCGTTGGATGGTAAAGTCGCGCTGATGGGTGGTTATTACTCCATGCTCTACCTTGAGGATGAGCATCGCGGTATTTACAAGATTCCGTACCGAGCGATTGTCCCGAAGAAGGCGCAGTGCGCGAATCTGCTCGTTCCGGTCTGCGTCTCGGCGAGCCATATCGCCATGACTTCCATCCGGATGGAGCCCGTCTGGATGATCCTTGGTGAATCGGCCGGGGTTGCGGCGGCGATGGCCATCAAGTCAGGGACAGCCGTCCAAGATGTCCCTTACGCCGAACTTTATCCGAAACTTCGCGCACTCGCCCAGAAGGTCGATATCCCTAAGAGGAAAGAGACGAAGGCGAAGTAGGTCCGGCGAACCTGAGTTCCTCGACTATCTTGCCGCCGAGGAGGTGCTGGGTGATGATGCGGTCGAGATTTTCCGGAGTGCAATTGCGGTACCAAATGCCTTCCGGGTAGATGACGGCAATAGGCCCATCGACGCAAATCCGGAGGCAGTCTGCCTTGGTGCGTTGGACGCCCCCTTTTTCTGAAAGCCCAAGTTGCTTCAGCCGTAGCTTTAAATGCTCCCAAGATTCCAGCGCGAGTTCTCCGGCGCAGCAGGCCTGCTCGGAAGATTTTACGCACAGGAAGATGTGCCGTTGAGTGGAGTCGAGGCTCAACGCGTTAGCGGCGCGGGAGGCTTCGGCGCTCATTCGAATCTTGGAACCAGACCATCTTTCTCGAGCTTGATGAAGAGCTCCCGACCAAACCACGCATCATTGGCGGCGTATTGAATCTGGCGTTCATCAAGGGGCTTGGCCCAGTTGGAAGTCTGGACTTTCTTGGACTTCTTCATCTGCAATCCCAGGTAATGGGCTGCGAGGGCGCGGAGGCCGGTATTTTCGACTCCGGCTTTCTTGGTGTGATCGGAAATATCGATGAAGCTCCGGTCGTCGAAGGGGGCGCGGGCGCGGAGGTTTTTGACGTCATCGCGGACCGCCACGCCGACTTTCGCTTGGCGGTCGTTGCAGAGGAGCGGAAAGGTCAGCGGAATGCCGCCGCAATGGTCGAGACGGAAGATGAAAATATGGTGCTCGCCGGCCAGCTGAAGGATGGACGGCAGGTTATATTCGCCCCGGGTGTGGGAGGGTTTGGTCTCCGTGTCGAAGCCCAGGACGCGGTCACGAAGAAGCGCCGCGACTGCGCGTTCGGCATCTTTTTCGTTTTCGATGAGGTCGATGGGACCCGTCCATTCGCCTACGGGCAAGGTCTCGATGAATTCCTTTTCGATGCGGATACCCCAGGAATTGGCCCGGCTGGGCTCGGTTGGCTGTTCTTCAGGTTCTTCCACGCAGAAAGGGCAACCGTACCGCTGTCCTTTGGCAACGCGAGACTTGGTTTATAAGGGAAAAAAGCGTTGACCGTGCCCCTATCGAGACCTTTGTTCTACTTTCCCTTTAAGGGGCCTTAGCTCAGCTGGTAGAGCGCTTGCATGGCATGCAAGAGGTCGTCGGTTCAAGCCCGATAGGCTCCACCATTAAAAAACCAGCCGTCTTCCTTCGGGGAGGCGGCTGGACCTCTTGCACTTTTAGGGAAGCCTTGCGGCCTACCGACTCATCCGGCTGATGAGGGCCTGGCAGTCGTTCTGAAACTTAACCTCCATCGTGAGGTTTTCGCGGCTGATCTTCTCAATATCTTCGGCGACGTTCGAGATGATCTTCTTTAAGACCAAGGCGTCGCTCTTGATGGATTTGGATTCAGTTTTATCGGCTAGTTCGCTGGCCATCGCTTCATGCTTTCGAAGACAGGCGACGATGGTCTTACGGTCCTCTGGCGCGCGACGAAGAATCATCCAGGAAATCTTCATCTTAGAATTCCCTTCGGCTGCGTGCTTGAGGTAGCCAAAGCCGGTGAAAGGTTTCAGGTCGTCGGCTAAGTCTTTTTTGGCGTTGGTCTCTTTTTCGATATTAGCCAAGCTCCGGGTCGCAACTGCGACGGGGGCAGAGTTTTTGGTCTTAACGGTGGGTTTGGCTTTCACTTCACGTTCTTTTTCCACCACGGGAGCTTCGACTATCTTGGAAGGGTCGCTGGCGCTGGCCCGTTTCAGTTCTTCATAGCCTTTCCAAAAAAGAGTCTCATCGAGTTCTACTTCCTTGCAGGCGGCGACGATATTTTTTTCGATCGGCAGACCCTTTAGCCCGTCGTAAAGGGCGGTATTTAGGATTTTAAGTAAGCTTTTTACGTCAGTGGGAACGATGACCACGGCAAAGGGGTCGAGCTCTTCCTCTTTCTTGCCCATTTTCTTGTCGCTGACTTCGACGGGCGTCAGGAGTAGCTCCCGTTCGGCCCAAAGTTTGGGGTTGTTTTTCTTGATCCAATCTTGGTCAAGGTCTTCCCATCGGTAGGTGAGCACGTTGTCCTTGTCCGCCAATTTTACCATGACCGTAAGCTCGTCCTGAGTGATATACTCAAAGGTAATCACGGTGGGGTTACCGGTACGTCGCAATTGGACTGTTTCCGCTTGGGCGATGACAGTGCTTAAGCAGACTAGGGCGAGGAGGTTTCTCACAGGGGTGGCCTAGGGCTAATCTGAACGGAATGAAGGGGGAGTAAATCCAGAATACCGCTCAATTTCTTAAGGTTTGGGTTAAAACAAAAGACCGCCCGGTTGGGCGGTCTTCGGGTGCCTGTGTGGAGGCTTATTTGCTGGCCTTGGCCAAGAATTTTGGGAGCAAGTAGTCGGCACACGAATCAAGGGAGGCCAGCTGAACGTAATCAGCTTCCGGTACTTCAATCCCGTGCTTTTTGCGTAATTCCATTACGATATCGAGGAAATCCATGGAATCCAGGGAAAGTTGGTCGCGAAGGCGAACCTCGGGTTTAACAATGGATAGGTCCTCGTCCGGCGCGATGTCGGAGATGATGTCGAGAACGACCTGTTTGATGGTTTCCTTGGTCATATGGTCAGGGACTTGTTTCAAACAGGCTGGGCCCGTCAGGCAACCCCATATTTCTTAACGATGAGGGCAGAATTGATTCCAAGCATGCCAAAGGAGTTATTCAGGATGGCGTTTACCTTCTCAACTTTGATGGGATGGTTAATAACCAGCCCCGGCATGTCGCATTCGGGGTCTAATTCGTCGATATTGATGGTCGGATGTACCCAATTATCCTCAAAAGAGGGTATATTGCCCGCTAATTCGAGCGCGCCCGCCGCACCCATGCAATGGCCGATAAAGCTCTTGGTATTGTTGACCTTGGTTTCGGGGCAGCCGGCGAAGACCGATCTTAAGGCGGTGCACTCCTGGATGTCGCCTAAGGCGGTCGCCGTGGCGTGGGTGGAGACAATCTGAATGTCCTGCGGCTTCATGCCAGCCCGTTTGAGGGCCATCTGCACGCATTCAGCCTGGCGTTCCGGATTCGGGAGCACGGCGTCAGTAGCGTCGGAGTTGATGCACCAGCCAGCGATTTCAGCGATGATAGGCGCGCCGCGGGCCAGGGCGTCGTCGAGGCGTTCCAAAATGTAAATTGCGCCTCCTTCTGAAATGACGATGCCGTTGCGGTTTTTATCAAAAGGCCGTGAAGCCTTGTTGGGGTCTTCGTGCGCGCCGAGGGCCCCTTGGTTCTTGAAGCCGGCAAAAATGCCGAAGGTGTGGATGGACTCGGAGACGCCGCCTGCAAAGGCGAGGTCGACTTCCCCGAGCTGGAGCATTTGTGCGGCCTGGATCAGACCGGCATTACCTGCCGCACAGGCGGCACCGATGGTGTAGTGCGGTCCGGTGATGCCCATGTTCATCGTTACTTCACCTGCAGGATTATTCGCCACCGTCCGGGGGTTGTGGTGGTGGGTCCAATATTTCGTGTCGTTACCGAATTGGGAGATATTAAAGATCTCATTCTCGGTCTCGACGTTACCGTGCTCGGTGATGCCAAGGTAGACACCAACACGGGATTTATCGACCTTGTCCCAATCAAGTCCGGAACTGCCGAGGGCTTCGCGGGCACAGAAAATTGAAATCGAACCGACGCGGGTGCCATTCCGAATCTCTTTCCGCTTCTGCCATTTGGTCGCATCAAAGTCGCAGACACCGGCAGGGTGTTTGCCCATGTGGCGGACCTCGATTTCGGCGATTCGCGCCTTACCGGCCAGCAGGTTGGCCCGAAACTCTAGGAGGGAGTTGCCGTTGGGGGCGGTTAGGCCCAGCCCAGTGATGACAATGCGGGGTTTGGAGGACATCTGACTAGCTCAATCAAGTGACCCATGGGCATGAAGTCAAACCCCGCTCCCCGCTTGCCCTTGCCAATCTATCTTGGGGTGTTTTCTGAGCTTGTAGATGTCCCAGCCGCTCAAGTGTTCACTTTGCGAGGAGGCCGCCACCGTTCACCTTTCCCAGGTCGTTCAGGGGAAGGTCACGAAGGTGCATCTTTGCGAGGCCTGTGCGCAAAAGGGCGGCGCCACCGATCCGGCGATATTCCAATTGGCCGATGCCTTGACCGCTCCGGTCGTAGCGCCGTCGCTAATCTGTCCGCATTGCGGGTTTACGGATATTGATTTTCGTAAGCGCGGTCGGCTGGGTTGCCCAGATTGCTGGAAGACTTTCGGCGACGCGCTCGGCGGTCTGCTAATCAAAGTGCAACATGAAGCCACTCACGTCGGACGATCGCCCGTGGGCATCGCCCCCGTCGGGCAGATGCGCCATCGACTCGAAGCCGCTCGCTCCGAGATGGCGGCCGCTATCGCCGCCGAAGATTTTGAAGGTGCCGCTCGCTTACGAGACGAAATCGCCCAATTAGAACTTCAACTCCGCAATTCTTGATATGTCCGTCCAAGATATCCTTTCCGCAGAAAATGAGCTCACCCATATGCTGGGTGCGCAGCAGGCGGTCGTGCTCAGTACACGTATCCGGCTGGCCCGCAATCTGGACGGGATGCCATTCCCGGGTTGGGCGAAAGTGCCGCAACGGAAGGAGATTGCCGAACGCTGCGTCGAGGCGCTTAACCACTTACCAAAATTTAGGCGCGGCCATGTCTTACGGATGGGAGAATTGACGGACTTGGATCGAGCGGTATTGGTCGAACGCCATCTGGTTTCCAAGGAGCTTGCTTCCGGTAAATTCGGTGCGGCGGTGATCAGCAAAGATCAGACGTGTTCGGTGATGATCAACGAAGAGGACCATCTCCGCATCCAGGTCGTGAAGGCCGGCTGGCATCTGCGCGGTACGTGGAATATCGCCGAGCAACTGGACGATGCCCTCGGGCCTGATCTCAAATTCGCTTTCTCGGAAAAGCTGGGCTACTTGACCGCCTGCCCGACCAATGTCGGCACGGGTTTGCGGGCCTCCGCTATGGTGCATCTGCCCGGGCTTTGCTTGGCCGGCCATATGGAAAAAGTTTCGCGCGCCTTGAGTCAGGATGGACTCGCCGTCCGTGGTTGGCTGGGCGAGGGCACGGAGGCCGCTGGCAACATTTTCCAAATATCTAATCAGCAGACCTTAGGGCTTTCCGAAGATGCCATCCTGCGCCACCTCGGCGGCTGGATTAAAAATGTCGTCGAACAGGAATGGAATGCGCGTCGGAAGCTCGCGACGGAAGAGGGCGATAAGTTTGTCGACCGGCTCTCGCGTTCCTTAGGCGTATTGCGTTATGCCCGTCTGCTCACGAGCGCGGAGTCGATGAACATGTTATCTCACCTTCGCCTGGCCTGCGATATGGGCTGCCTGCCCGAAGAGCGTCGTCATATCGTGGACCGTCTGATGATTGAGGGCCAGCCGGCCCACGTGCAGATGCGGCAGGGGTGTGAACTGGACAGTGACGGTCGGGATGTGCGTCGGGCTTCCGTCGTCCGCGAGGCCTTACGCGACTTCCCGGAACTCGGACCGCCGACGGCTTAGTCGTATTTCGGGGTCGTCCCATCCTTGCGCGATAAGTCATCGAGCATGGCTTGGACGCGGGCGACTCCGCCCGTCACATCATCTTCGGCGAAACTGAGTTCCGGCGTATTCTTCATCTGCAAGATGCCGCCGACCTTGGCGCGAATCTCGTTGCGGATACGTTTGAGCAAAGTGCGAGCGGCCTTTTTCGCGGCGTCATCGCCGGCGACCGCAAAGCCGACGCGTACCTGACGGAGGTCAGGCGAGACGTTGGCGCGCGTGATCGTGATCAGCGCCGCTTCGTTGCCCCAGCCTTGGCGCAACGCGGAAGACACTTCGCGTTGGACCAATTCGGCGACCCGGAGCTGACGTTGCGACATTTCGATTAAAGGCTGGGACGGATCTGGAGCATCTCGACGGCCTCGATGATGTCACCCGGCTGATATTCGTCGTAACCGCCGAGCTTGATGCCGCATTCGAAGCCAGCTTTGACTTCGGAGGCGTCGTCCTTGAAACGACGTAAGGTTTCGACCGGTCCGTTATGGATAATCTTGCCGTTGCGTAACACGCGCGCCTTGGCGGCACGGCGGATAAGGCCTTCGGTGACCATACAACCGGCGACCTTGTGTTCCTTGCCCTGCGGGAAGACGGCACGCACTTCGGCGGCGCCCAGCTTGCTTTCGCGGACTTCGGGGTCGAGCATCTCAGCCATCGCCTCTTTCACAAGGGTGATGAGTTCGTAAATAATATCGTGCGTGATCAGGCGGACGGCAGTGCGCTTGAGTTGAGCCTGCACGCCGTTGTCCACTTTGGTGTCGAAGGCGACAATCGAGGCCTTCGCTGCGGCAGCCAAATCGGCATCGCTTTGGGTGACTGGTCCGACGGAACCACCGACAATCTCGAGGCGCACCTTGGTCGACTTGATTTCAATCAAGCAACCTTCGAGAGCTTCGAGGGTACCATTGACATCGGCCTTAAGGAGGACGCGGAGAATCTTTTCTTTATCTTTGTCGAGTGCCGCCATCAAGCGCTCGAGGTCTGACATGCCAGGGCGGGCACCCGTGTTAGGCGCCAACTGTTGGGATTCGGCGAGCTTGCGTCCGGCGAGAGCAGCCTCTTCGGCGATCTCGCGGGCTTCGCGGTCGTTCTTAACGGTTTGGAATTTGGTACCGGGTGCGGGGACGGCGTCCCAGCCTAAGACGAGAGCTGGGCGGCCGGGACTGACGCTGGGCATCCGGGTGCCATGCTCATCCATGAGGGCGCGGACTTTGCACCAGGTTTCGCCGCAGACAAAAGAGTCGCCCGTTTTCAGGGTGCCCTTTTGGACGATGACGGTCGCGGTTGGTCCGCGGCCCGTTTCCATCTGTGATTCGATGACCACGCCTTGGGCGGGACATTTCGGATTAGCTTTCAGGTCGAGGACTTCGGCCTGCAGAAGAATGGATTCAATCAGTTCGTTCATTCCCGTTCCCTTAAGTGCGGAGACGGGACTCGTGATGACTTCGCCGCCCCAGTCTTCCGGGGTGATGCCGCGCTGCTGCATCTGCTGTTTGACGCGATCGATGTTGGCACCTTTGGCGTCGACCTTATTGATGGCCGCCACGATGGAGCCCGCATGCTTCTGCGCAAATTTCAAAGCTTCTTCGGTCTGGGGCATGAAGCCGTCATCCGCGGCGACAACGAGAACGGCGATATCGGTCACACTGGCACCACGCTCGCGCATTTTAGCGAAAGCGGCGTGACCCGGGGTGTCGAGGAAAGTGACGGTCCGTCCTTTGTACTCGGGCTTTTCGCCCTGGTAGGTTACGGAGTAAGCACCGATGTGCTGAGTGATGCCGCCAGCTTCGCCGGCGACGACGTTGGTCTTGCGGAAATAGTCGAGCAGGGTCGTTTTACCGTGGTCGACGTGACCCAGTACGCAAACTACCGGCGGACGCACGGTTAGCAGTGCCGGATCGTCTTCGGCGGGCTTCTCGACTTTCTTAACGGCTTGGACGCCTTCACCGCGGTGGCGAATTTCTAAAGTATAACCATGGCGCTCGGCCACCTTGCGGGCGTCGGCTTCTTCGATGACGGAAGTTACGCTGACGACTTTGTTCAATTCCATCAGATTACCGATGACCTGAAATGGCTTGAGGTTGAGGGCGATGGCGAAGTCGCGCACGACGATGGGCGGGCGAACCGTGATGGTACCCTTGCTGCCTGGAGCGACTTGACTGCTGGTGGCGGCAGGACGATTTACCACGGGGGCCGTCATGGGTGAGCGCACGGGCGGCACGTTCGGCGGGCGAACGGGGGGCGGTGTCGGCGAATTGATGACGACGGGAGGGAAGTCAGCGCGGTTCGGCGTTGGCGCAATCGGGCGCGCTGGAATGACCGGAGAGCGCGGCGGCAAGCTGACGGGCGGCGGAGCCATCGTCGGGCGAGGGGGCAAACTGACCGGCGTGGGCGTGTTCGCCTTCGGCGCAACTGGCTTCGGGGCTTCAACTGCGACTGGCGTGATCGGCTCGGGAACTACGATGATTTCCGGTTCCGGTGCCTTCTTCGGTAACTTATCTTCCGCGAAGGTCATAAACGCCTCTCGATAGGTCTTGCCGAAATTACTCGAGGCGGCGGGCTTTTTTCCTTCGGAGTAAACGTAGTCTCTCCACTCTGGCTGTACTTCTACGAATTGATCAACCAAAGCAATCAGGGCCTTGACCTCGAGTCCTAGATCTTTGGCGACGTCGCTGTAACGTTGGGGCGCAACTGCTTTCTTAGCTTCGGGCTTTTTCTTCTTCTCGGTCATGTGCTCGTTCGATAGTTGCGGCGATGGGTTTTTTAAAAAATAAGGAAATTAGGCCTTACGCGTCTGGGCGACGGCGGCGAGGACGGCTTCGACTTCTTCGGTCGGGATGCCGCTTTCCTTAAAGTCTTCAACCGTGGTGCCTTCAAAGGCTTCAAGTCCGGAGATGCCCAAGCCGACGAACTTCGCGATTAGCTCCGGGCTGACGCCCAATTGTTCGGCCAGACGAACGGCGACATCGCCAGCTTTGGCTTCGAAGCTTTGTTCGCTGTGGGTGGACTTGGAGATGTTGAGGCCCCAGCCTATGAGTTTGGAGGTCAGGCGGGCGTTGCGGCCTTTGCTGCCGATGGCGATGCGCATGTCGTCTTCGTCTACTTCGAAGAAGATTGAACGCGTACGTTCGTCGATGCGGACATTGCGCGGACGGGCCGGGCGGATGGCTTCTTCCAAGAGCTTGAGCGGCTCAGGATGGTAGCGGATGATATCGATCTTTTCTCCGCCCAACTCCTTGACGATATTACGCACCCGAGCGCCACGAGCACCCACGCAGGCGCCCACGGGGTCGACCTTAGGGTCGCGCGAATCAACGGCGATTTTCGTGCGGTAACCAGGGTCGCGCGCCATGGCGGCAATGGTGACGGTCTTGTCGGCGATTTCTGCGACTTCGAGCTCGAGGAGGCGGCGGACGAATTGCGGGTTGGCGCGGGAGAGGACGAACTCGCGACCACGCTGTGGGTCGTCGCGGATTTCCAGCAGGAGGCAACGGATGCGATCACCCGTGCGGAACTCGTCGCCGTGGCAGCGTTCCTTGTGAGTGAGTACGGCCTCGGCGGTGCCGAGTTCGATGATGACGTTACCGCGCTCGGTGCGACGCACGATGCCGGTGACGATATCGCCGACCTTATCCTTATACTCTTGGAAGACTTGGTCTTTCTCGATCTTGCGGAAGCGTTGATTGAGAAGCTGCTGCGTGGTCTTGGCCGCAATCCGACCGAGGTCAGCGACGTTGATGGGCTTGCGGATCTCTTCGCCGACCTTGGCGTCGGCGCGGAAGGCCACGGCTGAGACTGGGTTCATCTCCTGGAGGGGGTCCGAGACGGCATCGGTCACCTTATAGATGACGTAGGCCTCGAGCTTCCCGGAGGCGGGGTCGGCGGTGATGTCGACGTTTTGTCCCGACATGACCGACTTTTCGACGGAGGATTTGATGGCCTCGACGATGAGAGCGCAGGCTTCATCCTTGGGGATGTGCTTCTCTTTTTCGAGGTATTGGAGGAATTGTTTGATGTCGACGCTCATGGTATATGCGGTGTTGGCGGTGAAATGATTTAGGGACAAAAAAAGCGGGCCCAGACGGGCCCACCTCGGTAAAGGTGAACTGCGTTTTACCTTGGGCACGCCCCCTTTCTTGTCAAGAGCGGTAAAGTTTTCAGGGTCGTGGGTTCCGCTTGCGCCCCGCCCCCGAACTTAGAAATCTCTCCCTATGGCTGACGAAAAGGTAATCTTCACGATGACAGGGGTGACCAAGTCTTTTGAAAAGAAGCCGATTTTCCGCGATATTTCACTTTCTTACTTCTTTGGGGCTAAAATCGGTGTTTTGGGCCTAAATGGCTCGGGTAAGTCCACTTTGCTTAAAATCATGGCCGGCGAGGATGCGGACTTCGACGGCACCATCAGTCAGGTGCCCGGGTATACTCTAGGCTATCTGGCGCAAGAACCACGGCTCGATGAACATCTCACCGTCCACGAATGCGTGATGCAGGCCGCGGCCGCCATGAAGGCTTTGTTAGAAGAATATGACGATACGTTCGTTAAGGTGTCCGAGACGGATGATGCCAAGGAGCAGGAAAAAATTCTCGCGCGCCAAGGCGAGATTCAGGCGATCCTCGATACGCGTGGCGGCTGGGACCTCGACGCCCGTATCGACATGGCGATGGAAGCCCTGCGCTGTCCTCCCGCTGAGGCGATCGTGTCCTCGCTTTCCGGCGGCGAAAAGCGTCGCGTGGCTTTATGTCGATTACTCCTGATGGAGCCGGACATCCTTCTCCTGGATGAGCCGACCAACCATTTGGACGCCGATACGGTCGCCTGGCTCGAACGTCATTTGCAAAGTTATAAGGGCACGGTCATCGCCATTACGCACGACCGCTACTTCCTTGATAACGTGGCGGGCTGGATCTTGGAGCTCGATCGCGGCCGAGGTATTCCTTGGAAGGGTAATTACTCATCCTGGCTCGGCCAGAAGCGCGCCCGGGTGGAGATGGAAGAAAAGCAATCGGTGGCCCGTTCGCGTTCCATGGAGCGCGAACGAGAATGGGCTAGCGCCTCACCTAAGGCGCGTGTCGCGAAGAACAAAGCCCGCATCCGAGCCTACGAGCAGATGCTGACCCAAGATCAGAACCTGCAGGAAAAACTGGCGGAAATTTGGATTCCGCCTGGCCCCCGTCTCGGTGGTGCCGTTATCGAAGCACGCGGTCTCATGAAAGCCTATGGCGACCGGGTGCTGATGGAAGAAGTCAATTTCTCGTTACCTGCCGGTGGTATCGTCGGCGTGGTCGGCCCTAATGGCGCCGGCAAGACGACGTTGTTCCGCATGATCACGGGGCAGGAAAAGCCTGATCGCGGAACTTTGACCTTAGGGGATACGGTCAAGCTCGCTTACGTCGATCAGTCGCGCGATTCCTTGCCGGCGGAAGCGCCTCTATGGTCGGCGATTTCCGACGGCCAAGACATGGTACACCTCGGTAAGATTATGGTGCCGGCTCGCGCTTACGCGGCGCGCTTTGGTTTCACCGGCGATGTGCAACAGCGCAAGGTCGGCATCATGTCCGGAGGTGAGCGTAATCGCATCCACCTCGCTCGCCTCATCAAGGCCGGTGCCAATGTCTTGTTGCTGGACGAACCGACTAATGATTTAGACGTGAATACGATTCGCGCCTTGGAAGACGCTCTTGAAGGTTTTGCGGGTTGCGCGGTGATCGTGACGCACGACCGCTGGTTCCTTGATCGCGTGGCGACGCACATCCTCGCCTTCGAAGGTGATAGCCGCGTGGTCTGGCACGAGGGTAATTACGGCGACTACCTGGAAGACCGCCGGAAGCGGCTCGGGCTCGACTCCGATACGCCGCGCCGACCGAAGTATCGCCGACTCACGCGTTAATTCTTCCCGAAGCCTTGAGGCGTTCGCGCCAAGCGGGCATTTGAGCGATAAGCTTTTCCATTTGGCTCTCCGTCATCCGCCACGTCCAGTTCCCCTGCGGATTCCCAGGCGTGTTGAAACGGGCTTCGGTACCAAGGCCGAGCAGGTCTTGGACGGGAATGAAGGCACCGACGGCGGGCGAGGCTAGAGCCGCTTCCGCTAAGGTGACGTGAGGATCTGCCATCGGTCCGAAAAACTGCTCAAGCCGTTCAAGTTCTTGCGGCTGCGCTTGGGCGAACCATCCCACGACCGTATCATTATCGTGCGTGCCTGTATAGACGATGCGATCCGGAGTGATGTTGGCCGGGAAATGCGGGTTGCCTTTGGGCGGGCCGCCAAAACCGAATTGGAGAACGGACATGCCTGGAAGGCCGGCAGTTTCGCGCAAGACCTCGACCCCGGGAGAGAGTAGGCCAAGGTCCTCGGCGACCAGCGGGAGATCTCCGAGCGCACGGGTGAAATCCAAGTCCGGCCCCGGCATCCATTCGCCGACCCGCGCGTTGGGCGAGTCTGCGGGCACGCTCCAGTAGTCATGCAGGCCGCGAAAATGATCGATGCGAATGGCGTCGAATAATTTTAGGTCGTGGTGCACGCGCGATTTCCACCATTGGTAACCATCGGCAGCATGTCGTTCCCAGAGATAGAGGGGATTGCCCCAAAGCTGCCCGTCTTCGCAGAAGTAGTCAGGCGGGACGCCGGCGACAGCGGTCGGTCGCCCGCTCGCATCAAGCTGAAAGAGTTCAGGCCTGAACTTCGCATCACAGCCATCGGCCGAGACATAGATGGGCTCATCGCCAAACAGGGAGACACCCCGTTGGCGCGCATATATCCGAAGGGCCTGCCATTGTTGACTGAACAAGAACTGCAAGACAGCGGCTTCGGTTATTAAACCGTCGTCGACCGTTTGTTTTGTCCATGAAGTCGGGGCCGTAAAACCATGGATCTCACGCAGAGCCGAGAAGCGCGTCCAGGGGTCGAGCCAGTAAGCCTCCTCTCGGCGGAAAGCTTCGAACGTCGAATCGTCTTTTAATAGCACAGCTCCGCGTCCGGCCGCACGGCGTAAAAGCGGTCTTAGGTCATTCCAAAGTCGGCCGTAATCAGTGCCTTCGTCTCCGTGGCGATGAAGCGGGGCGATTTCGGCGGCCGTCAGCATGCCGCGTGCAACGAGGTCGTCGAGGTCGAGCAGGTATGGGTTGCCGGCGAAGACCGATAGCGCCTGATAAGGAGAATCGCCATAGCCTGTCGGGCCAAGTGGGCAGACTTGCCACCAGCTAAAACCGGCGACTTGCAGCGCGTCGATGAAGCGACGGGCACCTTCACCGAGCGCACCAATTGGCCCCTTGCCTGGCAGGGCGCTGATATGAAGCAGCAGGCCAGCGCTGCGGCGCGGGAATGCCTGGCAGCTGAAAGTCGCGGCTTCTTCGCGGCCCTCGGACTTCATCTTAGCGAATTTCGACGAGATGCTTATCGCGCAGTTCGCCGAGCCAATTCTTTACCGCTTCTTTCATGCTTTCGGTTCGGACTTTGTCTTCGATTTCGTTCAGGACTTCAGGGTCGGCGATGGTGGCAAAGCCTTTAGGCCGATAGCCTTCGCGACAGAAGATAAACCAGACGGACTTGCTTCCAGGAATGTCAAATTGCAGGGGGGCGGAAATGTCTTTATCGCCCATGGCTTTGAGCGTCGTTATCACGCGTTCGTTGAGTTCATCGCAATTATGCCAGCCGGCATCACCGCCCTTTTTAGCGTAGTCGTCGGTGCTAATGCGTTCGGCGATTTCGGCAAAGGAAGGGGTGGCGGACATTTTTGGACCCGTGAGTTTGAATATCGCCACAGCTTCGTTGATTTTCTCCGGGTGGCGTAAGGCCTCGGCCCAGGTATCGGCTCGGGCTTTGGCTTCGGCCAGGGTCTCGGCAGCTCCTTGGGCCAAGGTGATCTGGCGGACCTGAATCTGCTCTTTGCGCTCAAACTCAGAACGGTGAGCCTCGTAGTAGGTTTGGATTTTCCCTGGGCTTACTTCCGTGGCTGTCCGGCGGATCTGGCCCAACATATATTCGAAGATGATACGATCTTCGATGAGTTTGCGGTGTGCCAAGGGTGTCATCCCTGCGCTCCGCAGGGAAGCGACAAAGCGGTTTCGGTCGCCAGAGAAATCACGGCGAATGGTTTCCTCGATATCCGCGTCGATGTACATCGCTGGTAGTTTACCGGTCCCGGCACGGAAATCTGCGATGACAAGCTGCCGCTCGGTCATCGTCCGCAAGGTGTTTTCTGCCTCGGCCCCGAGGGCTTTTTCGAATTCTGAATCAGTACGCACGGAGGCACGAATCTGTCCGATTACCGGTTCGATTTGACGTCGGATATCGGAAAGGGTGATGCCCTGGCCGTCGGCGGTAGCGGCGATGCGATCTGCATGCATCTCCGACCAACGTTTGGCGGCCATTTCTTCGAGGGTTGGCGAAGCGTTTTGCGCGAACGTCAAGACGGCGGTCAGCGTTAAGGTAACGGTGGTCAAGTGGGCTTTCATTTTCCGGTAGGTTCAGGTATCCGGGATAAAAAGCCACGGATTTCTTTAAGTTTCCGCAGGGGGTCCCTTACGGTCAAGCGGGGAAAGCGGTTCCCGATGAGGATTGGCTCGGCAAAGTTCTTTTTCCCTACGGCCAAGCACTTAAGAATGCTATCTTCGGTCGAAATCGAGGTGACGCCTTTTTGCTCAGCCAGGCAGCGGATATCAGCCAGTTGTAAGAGGGCGTCCGCTTCGGGGGGCAGTCGTCCATAGCGATCCAGCAAGGAACTGCGTAATTCAGCGACCTCTGAGCCATCGACCGCGAGGGCGATCTTGCGGAAGGCTTCGATGCGCAATCGGGTTTCGGGTATCCAGTCCGCCGGGAGCGTGGCGGTGAGAATGGGGGCTTCGCCGTCGCCTGACTTGTCGGATGCGACGCCCAAGGGCCCTTGAGTATGCATGACGAAATCCAGTTGAATCTCGCAGCGGTCGACCGCCGCGCCTTTGTCGCCCCGGAGTTTGGCCACGCTCCGGCGTAATAATTGACAATATAAATCAAACCCGACGGTGGCCACGTGCCCGCTTTGTTCGGAGCCGAGGATGTTGCCGGCGCCGCGAAGTTCCAAGTCGCGCATGGCGATGCGGAAACCGGCACCAAGCTGGTTGTATTGGCGGATGGCAGAAAGCCGACGGTGCGCCGTGCCCACGAGGTTGGCGTGACGATGGAGGAAGAGGTAAGCGTAGGCCTGTCGGTTAAAGCGTCCGACGCGACCGCGGAGTTGGTAGAGTTGCGCTAGGCCAAAGCGGTCCGCGCCTTCGATGATGAGGGTATTGCAATTCGGAATATCCAATCCGGTCTCAATGATGGTCGTGCACACCAGAACATCGTATTCCCCGGCGACAAAGGCCGACATGGTCTCCTCCAGTTCCCCGGCTCCCATCTGACCATGCCCGACGATGATGCGCGCCTTGGGGAGTAGGGCGGCGAGGCGTTCGGCCACGGCTTGGATGGTTTCGACGCGGTTGTGCAGGTAGAAAACTTGGCCGCCCCGGGCGAGCTCGGCCTTGACGGCATCGCGGACCAGACGCTCATCGTAGCTACGCACGATGGTGCGGATGGGCAGCCGCTCGCGCGGGGGCGTTTCAATCACGCTAAGGTCGCGGGCGCCGACGAGTGCGAGGTAGAGCGTCCGGGGGATGGGGGTCGCGCTCATGGCGAGCACGTCAACTTCCGCCCGTAATTGCTT
The DNA here is from genome assembly GCA_007280935.1 of Opitutales bacterium. Classification (GTDB taxonomy): domain Bacteria; phylum Verrucomicrobiota; class Verrucomicrobiia; order Opitutales; family UBA953; genus UBA953. Next base: position 15,510 of record QYQK01000035.1, on the reverse strand, counting down.
GAGCCGTTCTTTGTGCCGCACGCCAAAGCGGTGCTCTTCGTCGATGATGACGAGGCCGAGTCGGCCGAAGCTGGTTCCATCCGAAAGCAAGGCATGCGTGCCGACGACGATATCAACGGTGCCCGCCGCAGCGCGGGCGCGGACTTCCGCTTTCTGTTTAGCCGTACGATAGCCGCTGAGGAGTTCGACGGAAACCGGCCAGCGGGCGAGGCGCTCCTTAAAGCTTTCGAAATGCTGCTGTGCGAGCACCGTGGTCGGCGCGAGAATCGCGACCTGTCGGCCACCGAGAACGGATTTGAAGGCCGCTCGTAAGGCTACCTCAGTCTTACCGAAGCCGACGTCGCCGCTCACCAAGCGATCCATCGCCGCTGGCCGTTCCATGTCGCGTTTACATTCTTCGATGGCCCGGGCTTGGTCGGGTGTCTCGCGGTGCGGGAAGGAGCGTTCAAACTCACCCATCCAAGGATTATCTTCGTCCTTGGGATGGGCGATGCCCGGACGAGACGAACGCTCAGCCTGCATGGCGAGCAATTGGGCCGCAAGATCGCCGGTCGCTTTTTCCGCAGCTCTCCGCGATTTTTCCCAACCGCCGCCCCCGAGTTTCGAAAGCTTGGGATGCGCCCGACCGATACCGATGTAGCGCGTCAGGAGATGCGACTCTCGCAGCGGCAAGTGGAGCATCGATTTCTCCGCAAATTCCAGCGAGATATAATCTTCGGTGCGGCCGTCATTTTCAAACGGACGGATTCCCTTAAAGAGACAGACGCCTTGGGTCGCGTGCACTAAGGCATCGCCATCGACGACTTCGCCGAAGTCGAGTGCTCTACCCACCGCAGCGCGGACGGCAGTACGGCGACGGGGCAGGGAGGCGAGAGGTCTTTTGCGGCGGCCAAATAGTTCGCGTTCGGTCAACAGCACGAGGCCGCTCTTTAATAGACCCGACAACGCGCCGGGGGGAATGATGATGCCGCCACCGAAGCGCGCATGAATAATCCGCGGATTGAAACCCCGCACTTGAATCGCCGCTACGTCGGTTGACAGCCGTTCCACTGAACCGTCGGTGTCGCCGGCTAATAGGCAAAGGCGGCCGTCTTTGGCGAGCGCGGCTGCGCCACGGAGGAGGGTCGCTCGGGCGTGTGCCGGATCTTCCGCGGCACCGATTAAGAGCGATTCCGCTGGGGCTGAATCCAGGGCCTGGGCGAGATAGTCGGCCGGGGCTTCGTCGGTTTCTTCGAGTAGTAATTCCGCCAGGCCGCTCGCGTGTACGGCCACGCAGGCAGGGTCTTCCAGGCTTTGATCGACGGCGATGATCAGAGTCTCGGGTGGCAGGTGATCAAAAAAGGAGACTTCGTTGGCTTGGCCCGAATCATCGCGCGGCGCACAGATAACGAGGCCTTCGACTTCGCCTTCGCTGCGCTGGGTCGCGGGATCGAAAGGGCGGAGCGACTCGACCGTGTCGCCGAAGAGGTCGATGCGCACGGGCATCTGCGCGTTGAGCGGATAGACATCGAGGATGCCGCCGCGGAGTGCGAACTCTCCGGGTTGTTCGCAGAGTGCTTCGTGAGCATAGCCAAAATCTTCGGCCAACCGTTGGGCAAATTTTTGAATGGAAAGTTTGCCGCCCTTACGCACGACAAGTTCGCGTTCGGCAGTCGATGCGAGGGCAGGTGCCCGGCGAACGAGCGAGCCCGGAGTGCAGGCGATGAGCAACGGTCGTTGCGCGGTATGTTGGCCGTGACGGAGGGCGGAAAGAACGCCCAGCAAATCACAGTCGGCTTCGAAGGCGGGCACCGCGGCATCAGCTTCGGTGAGCGTGCGCGCGGTGGGCTGGCTACCGTTGATCTCGCTCAGGAGTTGGGCGGTTTCTTCGGCCAGGGTTTCGGCTGCGCCGAGATTTGAAGCAAGTAATACGAGGACGCTGCGGTCGGCGCCTTCCGAGCAGGCGCAGGCCGCCCAAGCGTGCGCGGGCACGCCGGTCAGGGCACGGCGTGGCTGAGCGGACATGACGCTATCGAGTTGGGAAGCCTTCTTGCGTCAAGGTATCCCGTCATTAGGGTGGCCGTATGACGTTGGCTGAACTGAAAGCATCAGCGATTAAGGACGCTGTGCCGCCTAAGAGCCTTTCGCTGGAAGCGAGGGCACTCTGGTTTATTAAGAAAGGCGAATGGGAGGCGGCGCATGATATCGCCCAAGACATGGAGACGCCGATGGGATCTTGGCTGCATGCGTTGCTGCACCTCATCGAGGGCGACCTCGGGAACGCCCGTTACTGGTTTGTGGAAGCTGGCCGCCCGGTACAAAAGCTGTCGCAGGTCGATCAGCTTTGGGATGAAATTGCCAAAGAAATTTTATGAACACGCATACTATACATATCGCCTTGCTGTTTATTTGCGCGACCCTCTTCTCGCAGGAAAAAGGTTCCCCTATCTTGGGGCACGGTACCCTCCGTTACTCGGTCGATTTCAATTGGGCGAAGGCTGACCCTAAGGTCGCCCCGGTGGTCAACTCCCACGCGCTTGCCGAGGATAAGGCCGGTCGTATCTATCTCGTCACCGACCACCCGAAGAACGACTTCATCGTCTTCGAGAAGGACGGCCGCTATGTCTGCTCAATCAGCGCCGGCCTCGGTGGCGGTCACGGCCTGGAGATCTTCGAGAAAGACGGCGTGGAGTATCTTGTACACGTTGACTCTGGCTGGCACATGGCGGCCGAGGGCTGGAATCCTTCCGCGGTGGAAGGTCGGATTACGCTGCTGACGACCGAGGGCAAGGTCGTGCGTAAGTTCCCGACGCCGAAGGAGCTCGGATTGAGCGACGGTAAGTTCATGCCTTGCGACGTGGCCTGGACGCCAGCAGGCACGTTGCTCGTCGCCGATGGCTACGGATCAAACCTCATCTACGAATTCTCTCTCGAGGGAAAACTGCTCAAGAAATGGGGCGGCCCCACGAAGGATGGCGCGAGTCTCAGCAATGCGCACGGTATCTCGATTGATACCACGGATCCGCGCGGTCCGCTCGTCTGGGTACCTTCGCGCAGCCAGAACCAGATCAAGGCGTTCACCTTGGACGGCAAGCATGTCGACACCCTTGATCTGCCCGGCGCTTTCGCGGGGCAGCTGTTCTTCCGTGGTGACAAGATTTATACCGCCGTCTGCTGGAGCAAGGATGCCAAGGGCAAGCGCCTCGCGCAGTCGGGCTTCCTGCTCGTGCTGGATCGCGCCACGAAGAAGGTCCTCAGCGCGCCCGGCGGCAATGAGCCCAAATATGTCGACGGTAAGCTCCAGCCGCTTAGCCAGGCCCAGCTGGTCTTCAAGCACGGCCACGACCTCTTCGTGGATTCCGCCGGCGACATCTACCTCGGCGAATGGAACGCCGACCGTCGCTATCCTTCCAAGCTGACCTTGGTGAAGTAACTCAGCTGATCAGCAGCAGGCGCGGTGAGTCAGGGCGGTTTTCCGGAGCGCGGTGGATGCAGGGAGGCACCGGGCTGCCAGGCCAGCGCGTGGCGATACGCCACAGCGCGAATGTTCCGAAAGAGTAGGGCGTCGCACCGGGCTTGGGCGCGTAATGCGAGTCGTAGCTATGTTCGTGGAGGAACTCGGCGAACCCCGCGTCGTCCGCGCCGCCGTATTCCTTGAGCAGTGCCGCGCGGATCTCGGGAATCTCGATCTTGAGCAGAGCATCCTCGTTGCGGAGGCCTTCGCTGCAGGCTCCCTGGTAGGTGCAGAGCCACGTGTCGACCTCGACGGGCGCGCTGTCGACGTGGAACGACGTCACGTCCGTCGGTACGGTACCGGCATCCGGATTGCGCACGCAGTCGTAGACGCAGTTGAGTGACGGGGCGAGGTCGTGGTCACGGAGGAGCTGCTGGTCCGCAAGCATCGCTTCAGCGGCGAGTCGGCCAGCCGGCGTCAGGTCGAGGCCGCGGATGCGTTCGTCGTCGAGCGGCACGATACCTTCGCCGGGCCCAAGCTTCGCGATGACCTCGGCGTAATCGCCAGGCAGCGTGCGCTCCCAGTAGAGCGCGTTGACGCCGTCGGCGAAGCGCGTGGTCCTGAGTTCTTCGAAACTCCGGACCTGGCGGACGCGCAGCTGGCCGGACGCGCTCACTTCAGCGCGAAGCGTACGGCGAATTCCTTGGCGAGCGCGTTGTAAGCGACGGCGCCCGGGGAATGAATATCGTATTGGAAGATGGTCTTGCCGTGACTGGGGGCTTCCGAAAGCCGAATCGTCCGCGGAATCATCGCCTTCATGACAAGCTCCGGAAAGTGGGTCTTCACTTCTTCAACGACTTGCCGAGAAAGATTTGTACGCGCGTCGTACATCGTCATCACAATCGCGCCGACGGTCAGCTTGTCGCCAGCTCCCGCGGCCTTGAGCTGATCGACCACGCCGAGAATCTGGCCGAGGCCTTCCATGGCAAGGTATTCGGTTTGCAGGGTGACGATAAGGTGGTCCGAGGCGGCAAGGGCGTTCATCGACAGCATGCCGAGGGCGGGTGGGCAGTCGATGAGGATGGCCTTGTATTTGCCAGCGGCGATGAGCGGAGCGAGCGCATCGCGGAGGCGGGTCAGGTAGTTTTCGGCTTGAGCGAGTTCAGATTCGACGGCGGCGAGATCGACCTCGGAGGGAATCAGGTCGAGCTTGTCGGTGGAGGTCGCGACGACCATGTCAGCGGCGTTTGCTTCGCCGTGTAGCACTTTATAAAGCGATTTACCTTCGGTCTTTTCGATACCGAGCGCACTGGTGGCGTTGGCTTGCGCGTCGAGGTCGATGACGAGGGTGGGGATGCCGAGTCGGGCGAGGCCAGCGCCGAGGTTAATCGTCGTCGTCGTCTTGCCGACGCCGCCTTTCTGGTTCGCAATGGAGAATATTTTAGACATTTAAACGTCCTCAATCGGGCGTTCGACTTCGGTCGGGGCTTCGTAATCAATCCCGGCGAGGCCGAACCCGAAGTTCTTATGGAAGTCGGTCTGGTAGCCGGCGAAGTCGGCGTGCGCATCGAAGGTTTCCGTCGTGATCGTCGGCCAAATGTCGAAGACGGCCTTTTGGACGTCAGGCGCCATCTCCCAGTCGTCGATGCGGACGCGACCATTCTCATCGAAGTCGAGGGCGTTGCCGTTGTACATCTGCTTTTCAAAGAGGCGTTGAATCTGCTCGATACAACCTTCATGGGTGCCCTTAGCCTTCATGATTTTGAAGAGTAACGAAACGTAAAGGGGGACGACGGGGATGGCGGAGCTGGCCTGCGTGACGACGGCCTTGTTGACTGAGACGAAGGCGCGGCCGCGATGGAGCTTCATCAGGCTGTCAATCTTGCGACCGGCGCTCTCGAGATCTTCCTTGGCCTTACCGATGGTGCCGTCCTTGTAGATGGGCCAAGTGACTTGAGGTCCGATATAGGAGTAGGCGACGGTCTGGCAGCCTTCCTTGATTACGCCTGCTTGGTCGAGCGCGTTCATCCAGATTTCCCAATCTTCGCCGCCCATGACCTTGATGGTCTGCACGATATCGTCGGCGGAGGCGGTTTCGAGCGCGACATCGTTCACGATTTTACGATCGGTATCGAGATTCTTGGCGTGGAAAGCAGCGCCCGTCGGTTTAAGTACGGACTTGTACGTCACGCCGTCGGGGGCGGTACGACGAGGAGAGGCGAGCGAGTAGATGACGAGGTCGATCTTGCCCCCAGGCATCTTGGCTTTGATGGCGTCGATGACTTGGGTTTTTAATTCAGCGGAAAACGCATCGCCATTGATGGAGACTGCCTTGATGCCCGCCTGCTTGGCTTCGGCGTGAAACCCCGTGGTATTATACCAGCCGGGCGAACCAGGCTTGTCACCTTCGCCGTTGCGTTCGAAAAATACGCCGAGCGTTGCGGCCCCGGAACCGAAGGCGGCGGCGATACGCGAAGAGAGTCCGTAACCCGTGGAGGCGCCGATGACCAAGACCGATTTGGGTCCGCCTTGGAGGGGTTGGCGGGATTTCACATAGGCAATCTGCTCGCGGACCGCGGCGGCACAGCCGTCGGGGTGGGAGGTGATGCAGATGAACCCACGGACACGGGGCTTCACGACTTGCTGGGACATGACTCCACCTTTGAAGAGGCGGATACTGAGTTCAATCCGTAAGTAAGAGGGGTCGAGATGGCTACGAGGGTCAGTGGACCGCGCCCGTATGGTTTCCGCTCGCTTGTGCCGCTTTCTTGCCGTCTCTTCTGGGCATGTTCAGCTCCAGGCTTGATTTTGCAGATACCACCAACGCCTTAAGCAAGGCGCGTGATCGGCGTAAAGTGGCAGGGCAGACGACGATTGATTTATCCGACTCCAATCCGGCCAACGCGGGGTTCTCCTGGTCGGTCGCCGATCTGGGAACCTTGCTGCGTCGTGAGGGTATCCAGCGCCAAGATCCCGATCCGCATGGCCTGGCCGTGACGCGCACGGCGATTTCCGATTATTATACCGTGCGCGGAGCCCGCGTGCCCACGGATCGGTTATTTATTTCGGCGAGCACCAGCGAAAGCTACAGCTGGCTATTTAAATTATTGTGCAACCCTGGCGACGAAGTTCTCGTGCCGGAGCCCGCTTATCCGTTGCTCGAAGTCATTGCCGCTCTCGAAGGTGTGACGTTAAGGCCGTATCAGGTGGTGCAACTGGCCGGCGAGTGGGTCATCGACACCGCCAGTCTTTCCGTGACACGGCAGACCAAGGCCATCGTCTGTATCAATCCCTCCAACCCCACGGGTTCTTTCGTAAGCCGCCGCGATCGTGATGTCTTACGTGGTTTTGCCCAAAAACACGGCTTGGCCATTTTGTGCGATGAGGTTTTTCTGGATTATCCGGCGGAAGGAGTCGCCTCGCCAGGCACGTGGGCAGGGGAGGCGCAAGTCGCCACGTTTGTTTTGAGCGGGCTTTCCAAGGTCGCCCTGACCCCCCAATTGAAGCTCGGCTGGATTGCCGTCGCCGGGCCGATTGATTTCGCGATGGAAGCCTGTCGTCGATTGGAGCATATCGCGGACGCTTTTCTTTCGGTAAATACGCCAGCTCAGTTAGCCCTGCCAGATTTGCTTCGCCGGGCCGAGCCCTTGCGGGCTTCCGTGCGGGCGCGGGTCGCCCAAGGCGATGCGGCTGTGCGCTTATGGGCGATTAATTCAGCCAACCGTTGTACCGTTTTACCTCGGGCCTCGGGCTGGTCGGCGATCGTCACCCTCCCGCCCGGGGTTTCGGAGGAGAAGCTCCTCCTTAATGCGATTGATGAGGGGGTTTGGGCTCACCCGGGTTATTTTTACGGAATGGCGCCGATCACGCCGAGTGTCGTTTTAAGCCTTTTGACCCCGCCAGACATGCTTTCGGCAGGGCTCCAGGCCTTGGATCGAGCTTTGAAACGGAGTTAGGCGACCAATTACCGCTTGCCAAGCGGCTCAGCACTCCTTTGCTCCGACTTTCCAAAAGGAGCTCGAACACTATGTCCCGTATCTGCAGCGTCACCGGCAAGCGCCCTCACAAAGGCCGTCGTATCATTCACCGCGGCCAATCTAAGAAGAGCGGCGGTATTGGCTTCCAGCTGGTCAAACAGACCAAGCGCGTTTTCCGTCCTAACGTCCAACGCATCCGCGTGCTCCAGCCTAACGGCTCGGTGAAGCGTCAATGGGTGTCCGTCAAGGCGATCAAGGCTGGTCTCGTCACCAAAGCCTAAGACCCCTCCCCTTAAAGGAGAAATAGAGACCCGCCACCTGGCGGGTTTTTTTGTGCCTTAGGCCTCCGCCGGTCACCTGTCCGTAACGCTCTTGCTACTCAAAGTGGGGGAGGTCGGTGAGTATGGGCTGGCTGGTCGACAAGGCGCTACCTACGCTTGAGCCTCTCTTTTGTCGTCATGCCCGAAAAGAAGCCCATCGCGGAAGCCCCGCTCCGCACAGCCAGATTGCTATGTGGTCCGGAGGAAGAGGCATTTGTCGCCTTAAACGCACGTCGGGAGGGCCTGACGGCGGCCGAGGTCGCTGAGCGTCTGGAAGCTTTCGGGCCCAATTCGGTCACCGCTCCTCGCCCGCGCCCAATCATCGAATTGCTCCGCAAGTTCAAGGAGCCGCTGGTCGTACAGCTGATCGTGATCTGCGTACTCTCGTTCATCTTCGAGGACGACGAAACTAAGCGTATCCTTAGCACTACGCTAGTCGGCGGCATGGTGTTCTTCTCGGTCTTCCTTTCTTATTTCCAGGAAAGCCGCTCCGCCGCGACGATCGCGAAGTTGCAGGCGATGGTGAAATCGACCTGCGATGTCATCCGCGACGGAGTCGAAATCACCGTGCCCATCGACGAAATCGTCCCCGGGGATATCGTGGTGCTGGCGGCGGGTTCAATCATTCCGGCGGATTGCCGCGTGATTCAGGCTAAGGACTTTTTCCTTTCGCAGTCGGCGCTCACGGGCGAATCCATGCCGGTCGAGCGTGTGGTGATGGCGACGGTCACGGGAGATGTTTCCGCCCAAGAGTGCCCCAACGGTTGCCTGATGGGGAGCAATGTGCAAAGCGGTTCGGCCAAGGCCCTCGTGCTCGCCACCGGCCGCGATACGCAGTTCGGCGCGATGTCCGCCCGGCTGGTCGAACGTAAGGATGCCACGGCCTTCGAGCGCGGGACTCGCGAGTTCGTGTGGATGATGATCCGCATGATGCTCGTGATGGTCACTTTGACTTTCGGGTTCAGCGCCTGGCGTACGCATAACTCAAATCCCAATGGTTATTTAACTGACGCTTTCCTTTTCTCCCTGACGGTCGCAGTCGGTCTTACGCCGGAAATGTTGCCGATGATCCTGGCGGCCTGTCTTTCGAAAGGCGCCCGTTCGCTCGCCCGGCTCAAGGTCGTAATGAAACGGCTTGATGCCATTCAGAACCTAGGGGCGATGGATATCTTCTGTACGGATAAGACCGGCACGCTCACGCAGGACCATATCGTGCTTCAGCGCCATGTCGACGTCATCGGCCGCGACTCCGAAGACGTTCTGCGTTACGCGTGGATGAATTCCTATTACCAGACGGGCCTCCGCAATCTGCTCGACCGTGCGATTCTTAACCGGACCGACCTCGACGTCGAGCGGAGCTGCCGTAAGGTCGACGAAATTCCCTTTGACTTCCAGCGCCGACGGATGTCGGTCGTCGTCGACCACGAAGGCGACCACTTGCTGATCTGCAAAGGTGCCGTGGAAGAAATTCTTTCCGTCTGCGATCGCTATCAGATCGACGACGAAATCCACACCATGATTCCGTTGATCAAGGACGAAGTCATGGAGGAATATCGCTCGCTTTCCTCTCAAGGATTCCGGGTCATCGCGCTTGGTTATCGGGAGTTCGATCGTTCGAAGGAAGTTTTCGGCACGGCCGATGAAGCCAGTCTGGTCTTGCTCGGTTACCTTGCCTTCTTTGATCCGCCCAAAGAAACCGCCGCTACGGCTCTTGCCGGGCTCCGTGCCCGTGGCGTCCGGGCGAAAATCCTGACGGGTGATAACGAACTGGTTTCCCGCAAGGTCTGCGCGGATGTCGGCATGCCCGTGGGGCGCATCCTCACGGGAGCTCAGTTGGCTGCGATGGATAAGACGACCTTTGACGCCGCCGTGCTCGAGGCTGACATCATGGCCCGCTTGACGCCCTCGCAGAAGGAGCAGGTCATCCGTTCGCTCAAGGCCCAAGGGCATACGGTCGGCTTCATGGGCGACGGGATTAATGACGTGCTCGCCCTTAAGGCCGCCGACGTCGGCATCTCCGTCGATACGGCCGTCGATGTCGCCAAGGAATCCGCCGACGCCGTCCTGCTTGAAAAATCGCTTCTGGTCTTGGTTGATGGCATCGATGAGGGCCGGCGCATCTTCTGTAATATTGAAAAATATATCCGGATGGGCGCCTCCTCCAACTTTGGCAACATGTTCTCGGTCTTGGGCGCTGCGATACTCCTGCCGTTCCAGCCGCTCAGCCCGATCCTGATCCTACTCAACAATTTCATCTACGATTTTTCGCAGACGGCGATTCCGTTCGACCGGGTGGAGAGCGACCAGATTTCCAAGCCGCGTCAGTGGAATATCAGCGGTATCCGCGGTTTCATGGTCTGGCTTGGTCCGGTGTCTTCGCTTTTCGATTATCTCACCTTCGCGCTAATGTTTTTTGTGGTCTGCCCGGCCGCCTGCGGCGGCGCTTGGGGTCAGCTCGATGAGGCCGGCCGGCTTCAGTTCGTGATCCTCTTCCATACCGGCTGGTTCATCGAGTCGAACATCACCCAGACGCTCGTCGTGCACGTCATCCGTTCGGCGCAGATGCCCTTCATCCGTTCCCGAGCCTCTTGGCAGCTTACGCTGACCACCTGCGCCGCAATCTGCTTCGCTTGTTGGCTGACCTTCTCGCCTTGGACCAAGGGGCTTGGGCTTGCGGGTGCGTCCTTGGGTGCGACCTATTGGGCCGCCCTCGCGCTGATGACGGTTGCCTACGTGACCCTCGCTCACTTGATTGCTCGTCCGCGCCTTCAGGCCGCCTGACCCAAACCCTTCCATGCGCATCCTTCTTGAGGCCCTCCAAGCCGGCCGTCTGTTCGAGCTTACTGAGACTTCCAAGCGCGGAGCTTTCGAATTCCTGGGCCGCGTGCTCGAAGCTATTCCTGAGATTCCCGACGACTCTGGCGTGGTCGAGGCCATGTTCGCTCGCGAGGAGACCGGCAACACCGCCATCGCGCCAGGCGTAGCCTGTCCGCATGCCCGCGTCGAAGGCATCAATGCCGAAATATTTTGCGCGTTGGGTTGGTCGGCTTCTGGCATCGATTACGCCGCGGAGGATGGCAACCGCGTCCACTTGGTCGTAGCCTACTGGATTCCTGACTGTCAGCGCGTCGGTTTTCTCAAGGAGATGTCCGGGTTAGCCAAGGCGATCACGGCATCGGGCGGCATCGAATCGCTTCGTAAGTGCGAGACGCTCGGTGAAGTCCGCCACGGCTTGCTTGATTGGGTGACCGTCGCACTTAACGAATCGTCGCCGGATGCGCGCGCCCGCATGCTTCGCCTGAGTGCCAAGCCGTCGGCCAGCGATGACTCTGCTCCGAAAGCCTAAAGTTATTTAGTTGGCAAACCGCTGCCAGAGCACCGTGCCCCAGATGGCCACGGCGATCACAATCGTCAGGAAGACGGCGGCGCTGCCCATGTCTTTGGCGCGTTTGGCCAAAGGGTGGCGCTCGAGCGAAATATGATCTGTATTCGCTTCGATGGCCGAGTTGATGAGTTCGACGATGAGGATGAGTTGCAGGACCGAAAAGAGGAGGGCGTGCTCGAGCAAGCTGATGCCAGGGATGAGCCACGCGAGGACTGACAAGGGTATGACGATCATGAGCTCCTGCTTGAAGGCCTCCTCGTGTTTGGCCGCTGCCCGAAGTCCGTCCCAGGTGTAACGAAGAGCGTTGAACAGACGAAACAGGCCCCCCTTTGATTTCATGGTTTTACCGTAAGGCGTCGGGTTTTGCATGCGCTAAGGAGTGTTATTGGCGGTTAAAGGAGAGAGCAAAGGCAAATTTACCCCCAAAAATCGCTTGCCAGAGGGGGGTGCTACCCTAGGTTCGGTGGTTCCCTAGTCGGGAAACCACCATGCGCGACGAATACCTCCAGGAAGCCCGTAAAGTCATCCCAGATGCGAACATTCTCATCAATGTCGTCTCCAAGCGCGTGAAGCAGCTCCGGGCGACGGCTGACTATTCCGTCATCCCTCCTAAATTTAACCACCTCTTGGGCGACGTTTTCGAAAAACTCTCACCGGAAGACGTGGCTTTGCGCGAAATCATCGAAGGCCGCATCACTTGGGAGTTCCGTCCCGAAGATCGCCTGCCTACCTAAGCGCCGGTCCGCTCCAGCCGGTTTTCCCGGCGCGTAGTCTTTTCGTTTCCGATGGCCGCCCGCCGAGAGCATACTCTTCCCGAAGTCAGCAATCCTAAGGCTGGCAGGGATTACTTTATTGGCCAGACCTACGAAGCAGGCATGATTTTGCTGGGCACCGAGGTGAAGGCCTTGCGGGCCGGTCGGGCTAATATCGCCGACGCTTTCATCAAGATCAGTCCCAAGGGTGTGATGCTCTACCACGCGCATATCGCGGAATATGATTTCGGGAGTCACAATAACCATGACACCTATCGGACGCGGCCCCTGCTTCTCAAGAAGTCCGAGGTCGATAAGATCGTGGCGGAAATCCAGTCCGGAGGCCATGCGATCGTTCCGCTCAAGATTTATTTCAAGCACGGCCTGGCCAAATGCCTGCTCGCCGTGGGCAAGGGCAAGAAGCAGCACGATAAGCGGCAGGACATCAAGGAACGTGAATCCAAGCGCGAGATCTCCCGTGCGATGAGCCGCCGCCGGTGAAGCCGCCCCTGCATCTCGTCCTGCTCCGTCCGGAAATCCCGCCTAACACGGGTAATGTCGGTCGCATGTGCGCCGTGACGGGTTGCGTGCTACACCTCGTCCACCCGTTGGGCTTCAAGATCGACGACGCCAAGCTGCGTCGCGCCGGCATGGATTACTGGCACGAGCTCGACGTCCGTCATCACGACAACTGGGAGGCCTTCCTCGCCTCGTCCGGACGTCCGGAACGCCTCTGGCTCTTCACTACCAAGACGACGCGCGGGCTATGGGACGCGCAGTTCCAGGAAGGCGACGGGCTCGTCTTCGGCAACGAAGGCTCCGGTACGCCCGACGAGATCCACGCCTGGTTCGGCGCGGATCGCGAAGTGAAAATCCCGCACTTCAACGACAAGACACGTTCGTTGAATCTCTCGACCGCCTGCGGAATCGCGACTTACGAGGCGCTCCGTCAGATCAAGCGGGCGAAGTAGGAGTCATTCCGGCTTCTGTAGCGTGCTTGGCTTTCAGGTTGGCCAGGGCTTTCCTGGCGATGGCATGGTGTCGGTCGCACAGGCGTCTGATCGCTAGGCCGCACAAGAGGGAGCTGACGGGTATCAATGAGAGGAGCAAGAAAAAGAAATATTCCTTGTTGCAGAAAAATATGATGAAGACCGAAAGGACCACGTAAGAAAGCGAGGCGCCCCATACCAAGGGCTTGAAAAACTTATACTCCCACTGCTCCGAAGGAGAAAGGTTTTCGGCCAGGATTTTTTCCACGCTTGGGCTGTCTCTCATCCCGTGAGATTAAAAGGGCGACGACTTAATGGAAGGCGAAAAATCATGAGTGATTCCCCCACTTGCTTTTGTGCGGAATCTGTTAATTTAGGGGAGGTGCCACGCCTCGACATCATCCGCTCCCGCATTGCGCCTGCCCGCCAACGCTTGCTTGTTCATCCGCTCTATGCGCGCATGGCCTCGCTCGACGACGTGCGCACCTTCATGCGTTCGCATGTCTTTGCGGTCTGGGATTTCATGTCATTGTTGAAGCGGCTCCAGCGCGACCTTACCTGCGTGACCGTGCCTTGGGTCCCGGTCGGCGACGCCGAGGTGCGTTTCCTGATCAATGAAATCGTCTGCGGCGAGGAATCCGACGTCGACCCGCGCGGTGGGCGGATCGCGCACTTCGATCTCTATCTGCGGGCGATGCATGAGGCTGGCTCCGATACGGCCGCGGTGGATAAGGCACTCGCGTCCGTCCGCGCGGGTGGCTCGACCGCCGCCGCGCTGGTCTCCGCCGGCGTTCCGTCCGGTGCCGCCGCTTTCTCCGGCGCGACCTTCGCCCTGGCGGCGAACGGCAAATCGCACGAGGTCGCCGCGGCTTTCACCTTTGGGCGAGAAGACTTGATTCCAGACATGTTCACCGAACTGGTCACGCGACTCAGCCATGAATACCCAGGTAAGCTCGATACCTTCCGTTATTATCTGGAACGACACATCGAGGTCGACGGCGGCCACCATGGCGCCATCTCGCTTCGCATGGTCGAGCTACTCTGCGGTGACGACGATCGCAAATGGGCTGAAGCGGCCGAAGCGGCCGTCGCCGCCATTGAGTCACGGATCGCACTCTGGGATGCGATTTTGACGGAGCTCGCCTAGCCTCGGGCTTACTTCGGCGCTCCCGGGCGGTGCCGTTGGACGATGGCGTGGAAATCCCCGAGATTATAGGGGCCTACGTTCGCTTCGGCTAGATCGACTTCGGAGACGACGATGCTGCCGCTTTCCTTCGCCTGGGCTAAGACCTTCCCGGTGCGATTGATGACGGCGGAAATCATCCAGTTGCTTTTTGGGTCGGTGAAAGTGCTGCTCACGATGAAGACGCGGTTTTCGCAGGCGCGAGCACGAGCGAGCAGGGGATCGCAGCCCCAGACCGGCCACGCGATGACCTCGGCACCGTTGGCGGTCAGCGCACGTGCAACTTCGGGATAGAAGCCGTCGTAGCAGATCATCAGGCCGACTTTGCCGAACTTTGTGTCAAAGACAGGATAGTCTGCGCCTGGCGCCACGCCTTTTTCGACCTCGCCGTGTGGTAGGCAGACCTTGCGATACTTCCCGATCAGTTTGCCTTCTGGGCTCAAGAGTACGGCGGTATTGTAGACCAGATGGCCTTCGCGTTCGTAAAGGCTCAGGGCGATATGAATGGAAAGCTTGGCGGCGAGGTCGCTGAAATATTCTGTCGTCGGACCGGGAATAGGCTCAGCAGATTCGGCCGGGGATAGCTTGGTATGGACGTAAGGGACGGTTTCTCCGAGTACGATGAGGTCGGCCTTCTGCTTGGCGGCCTCGGCGATCATTGGGGCGTATTCTTCGCAGTTCTGTCGCGGCGATTTGCCGGTCGGAACGTACTGCACCGTCGCGAGTCGTACTTTGCGGGCCACGGGAGCCGAGGTTTTTTCGAAGACAACCTCGCTCCATTCGACGCGTCCCTTCGGCGCGTGCTGGAGGTGTAGCTCGATGATTGCTTGCGTGGCTTTCGCTGGCACGTGGTAGATGCCTGAAATCAAGGTGCGGCCTTGGCCATTCGTCGTGCCGTCCATCGGATGTTCTGGTTCGGCGCTCGCACCCGGCGTGTCGGAGGCGACGGCTTTGCCTTTGGCATCCTTCCAGACGACCCGAGACAGTCCGCTATGGCGGGGGTTTTCGACATCCTGTGTTTTGCGTAGGGCTGAAAACTTTACGAAGTCGCCGCCGGTGACAGGAAAGGTTTTCTGGAACCAACCGTCCAGGCCTTGCCGGTCATCATGGACGATGGAGAAGGCGGAGGCCTTTTCGTCGTAGGCGAAGACCGGCCGGATTTCATCTCGGGGCGAGATCTCGCTCCAGCCCGCGGGTAGCCCGGCGGAGGCATGAAGGCTAAGCGTCAGTAGGACGGTGGTGAGCGACCAGCGGATAAGGTGCATGGTTAGAGTAGGCGGGGCGGGCTTGATTTGATAATTTCCGATAAACCACAGTGAGCAAACTAAACCTCGGCGATTGGGTCTGGTCTTGCCCAATCATTTTCGCGTCATAGGTTGAGCGGAAGATGATTGGTAGCCCCGCCATTCCGCGTGCATGAGTTTTCCTCCCCATGATTCGGCGGTAACGCAGGGGTTCGTGGTGACGGCTC
>QYQK01000057.1 GCA_007280935.1 Opitutales bacterium | reverse complement strand
TCGGAGAATGTGTATAAGAGACAGCCATCAAGGCGCGCGGCCTTGGGACATCCTCCTGCTGACTTTCACCAATAAATCCGCGAAGGAAATGCTGGAGCGGGTCGAAGACCTTACCGGCGTCCCGCGCGGTCAATTTTGGGGCGGGACGTTCCACTCCATCGGGCAACGTATCCTGCGACGCCATGCGGCCGGCGCCAGCCGCTCCCCCGACTTCACCATCCTTGACCAAAAAGAATCCGAACACCTTTTTTCCGAAATCGTCAAAGCCGCCGACGGGGCTTTTATCAAAGATAAGACTAACCCGAAAGCCGCGGTCATCCTGGACGCCTATTCGCATGCCCGCAACACCCTGCGGCCCCTGCCCGACGTCCTCACCGAACGGCTCGACTGGATGAAAGGCGGCCCGGAAAAACTGCTTAAATTCTGCGCCGACTACGAAGCCGCCAAGAAGGAGCGGAACCTCTGCGACTTCGACGACCTGCTGTCGCTCTGGCTCTTCGTCCTCGAAAACGACCCGACCGTTTTGGCACACTATCGCCAACGCTTTCAACATATCTTGGTCGACGAATTCCAGGATACGAACCGGTTGCAAAGCCGCATCATCGACCTCTTGGCGAGTGAACACCAGATCATGGCGGTCGGCGACGACGCCCAGTGCATCTACACCTGGCGCGGGGCCGATTGGGAAAACATCATGGCTTTCCCGCAACGACACCCGGGAACGCAGTTCCACACCATCGACATCAACTATCGCTCGACGCCCGAGATCCTCGATTTCGCCAACGAGATCCTGCGACATCGCCCCCAGGTCGATGGCTTTGAACGTAAATTACGTTCGGTCCGCCCGGGCGGGGCCCAACCGACCGTCTTCACCGTCGGCGACACCTCGCAGCAGGCCAAACTCGTCGGCCGCAAGATTCTGCAGCTGCACCACGAGGGCCATGCCCTGGCCGACATCCACGTCCTTTACCGGGCGCACTACCAATCGTTGGAGTTGCAGATGGAACTCAACGCCTTGGGCGTGCCCTTCGTCATCACCAGCGGGCATAAGTTTTTCGACCTTATCCATATCAAAGATATTTTAGCACACCTCCGCTTCGTCCATAATCCGCCCGATCAAGTCGCCCTTTCCCGCCTGCTCTGCTTATTGCCTAAAGTCGGGCCCGTCGCGGCGGAGAAGATTGCCAAAGCCGCGAAGGAAGTGAACGAAGTGCAGGGGCGCGGCCTGGTTCGCGCCTTACGCGATCCCGCGGTACTTAAACGCGTCCCCGAAACCGCGAAAGATGATTTCAACGACTTGACCATTACCCTCGAAGACATGTTAGAAGGCTTGGAAGCGGCTAAGAGCAAGCCCGCCCCGACCAGGCCGGACGCGGACCTCTTCCGGGCCGCCGCCGAGGCCACTTCGCATAAAGTCGCCCGGACTCCTGCCGAAACGGTCCGGGTATGCATCGAAGGTTGGTACGGATCCTTTATCAAAACGATCTTTCCGGACTGGCGGGAGCGCGAACAAGACCTGCAAGGCCTGATTGGATTTGCCGCAAAATTCGAAGACATCGGCGACCTCGTAGCCCAAGTAGCCTTACTGAACGGCGAATCCTCCGACAAAAAAGCTGAACCGGAGGAGGACATGTTACGCCTGACGACCATCCACCAATCCAAAGGCTTGGAGTTCCCCATCGTCTTCCTGCTGGGCGTCGCGGACGGACTGCTCCCCCTCACCCGGGCCATTGACGATGGCGACGTGGAGGAAGAACGCCGCTTGTTCTACGTGGCCTGTACCCGGGCCGAAAACTTGCTATACCTTTTCTCCCCTCGTTTTGCGGTATCCGGCGAGGGGTATCGCCCCCTTGACCCTTGCCGTTTCCTTGAGGAAATGAACCCAGATTGCTACGAATTGGCGGATTATGCCCATCGGAGGCTATAGCCTAATTATGACAGTCAGGCGGGGGTAGGTGCTTGCCTTTACCAAGGGGTGGCATTTATCAATTAAACCAAACTTTATACGCCATCGCCATGCCCAAGGTACTCGTTGCTGACAAGATTTCGCCCACCGGAGTCGCCCTCCTCAAAGCCCAACCAGGCTATGAGGTCGTCGAAGCCTATGGCTCAACTCCCGAACAGGTGCTGAACCTGGTCGCGGATGTGGACGCCATCTTGGTCCGTTCCGAGACCCAGATTACTAAAGAGGTGCTCGCCGCCGCCAGCCGACTGGTCTGCGTTGGCCGCGCCGGGGTCGGCGTTGACAACATCGACGTCGATGCCGCCACCGACCGCGGCGTGATCGTCATGAACACCCCTTCGGGCAATACCATCGCCACGGCGGAACTCACCTTCACCCACCTGCTCTCGCTCGCCCGGCCGGTCCCCGAAGCCGTCCAATCCATGCGCGAAGGAAAGTGGGATCGTAAGAATCTTTCGGGTACGGAGCTTTTCGGTAAAACTTTGGGAGTGCTCGGACTGGGTCGCATTGGCGCCGAAGTCTCGAAGCGGGCGCTGGCTTTCGGCATGAAAGTCTCGGCATACGATCCTTACCTGACGGAAGCGCGCGCTAAATCGCTGGGCGTCACCATGGCCACGCTGGATGAAGTCTTTGCTTTAGCCGATTACATTACCGTGCACATGCCCTTGACTGAACAGACGGAAGGCATGGTCAACACCGCTGCTTTTGCCAAGATGAAGAAAGGTGTAAAAATCGTGAACTGCGCCCGGGGTGGTATCGTCGATGAAGCCGCCCTCGCGGCCGCCCTGGCTTCTGGCCAATGCGGTGGTTGCGGCTTTGACGTGTTTGTCGAAGAGCCTCTCGCCAAAGATCATCCCTTACGCTCCCTGCCTAAAGCCCACCTCTCGCCTCACCTCGGAGCCTCGACCGCCGAAGCTCAGGAGAATGTCGGCGTCGAAGTAGCCGAAGCCTGCATCACCGTGCTCAGTGGCGGCTCGCCGGCCAACGCGGTGAACCTCCCTTCCGTCGACTCGCAGACTCTCTCGACAATCCGTCCTTTCCTCAGCCTCGCTGAAAAACTGGGCTCACTCGCCCGCCAGCTGGCCGCCCCCGGTCGCATCGAATCCCTCCGCCTGACCACCTTTGGCGCTGGCTCTGAACAAGGGGCCTCCGCTATCTCCCGCTCGATTCAACGTGGCTACTTGCGCGGCATCAGCGAGGGCGTCAACGACGTCAACGCCCCGAGCAAGCTCAAGGCTCTCGGCGTCGAAGTCCAATCGATCCGCTCCACCGCCGAAGCTGACTATAAGGAACTTATCTTGGTTGAAGTCATCTTGGCGGGAGGCAAATCCGTCTCCGTCGCCGGCACCATTTTGGGCAAAGCCCAATCGCCTCGCATCGTCTCCATCAACGGACGCACCTTGGAATTCGTCCCGGAAGGTAAACTCTTGCTCATCGAAAACCAAGATCAGCCGGGGATCATCGGTTCGCTGGGCACCCTGCTCTCCAAGGATCGCGTGAACATCGCTAACATGGCGCTGAGTCGCACGGGGGGAGCGAATGCGCTGGCCGTCTACCAACTCGACACCGCTCCTGGCGCCGCCACTCTCGCCGAAATCTTGCGTAATCCGGCGATTGTCAGCGCCAAGTTGCTCGACGCCTAAATCCGATGGACGGCGCCCTCATTCTCTTAGGCGTATTCGCCGTCTTGGGCTACCTCATCGGTTCGGTCAACTTCGCGGTGCTCGTGGCGAAAAAACACGGCGTCGATATCCTGAAAGAAGGCTCGGGTAATCCTAGCGCGACGAACGTCAAACGCGTGCTCGGCAAAGGCCCGGGTAACTTGGTCTTCGGGCTCGATGTCCTCAAAGGAGCCGTTGGCACGGGCCTTTGCCTTGTTCTCGTCAAATTCATCGACGTTCCTAATGCCGACGAAATTATCTTCCGACTATCGGTTGCTGGCTTCGTCGGCACGCTGCTCGGCCATTGCTTCTCCTGTTTCCTGAAGTTCAAGGGCGGCAAGGGCGTGGCTTCAACGATTGGCGGACTGCTCGTCCTACTGCCGATTCCTATCCTGATTGGTGCCATCCTCTGGCTCACGGCGTTTGCGTTGACGCGTTATGTTTCCGTCGCTTCGATCCTGCTCGGAGTTTCCCTTCCACTGAGTTGCTGGATGCTCCCGCTCTTCACCTCTCGGAAATTTTCGCCCGCTGAATTTTGGTTCGCCGCGGCGATCGCTGCTTTCAACGTCTGGACGCATCGCTCGAACATCGGTCGCCTCTTGAATGGCACCGAGAACCGCTTCGTCAAAAAAGCCTAACTTTACCGCTATGACCGCCCCACGCACCCTCGGCATTGGAATACTTGGTTTCGGCACCGTCGGCCAAGGGGTCTGGAAACACCTGACCGAAAAACAGGCCGACCTCGAGTCGCGCCTCGGCGTTAAACTTGACCTGCGTAAAGCGGCCGTTCGTGACTTGAAGAAAAAACGCGGGGTAAAAATCGCCGCTTCTAAGTTAACCAAGAATCCGCTGGAAGTCATCGAAGACCCGAAAGTCCACGTCGTCTGCGAACTCATCGGCGGCACCACCAAAGCCCGCGAGCTCACCCTCCGTGCGTTGAACTTGGGCAAAGTTGTCGTCTCTGCTAACAAGGCCCTCCTTTGCGAACATGGCCCTGAAATCTTCGCCGCGGTCCGCAAGCATGGCGGACAATTCCTCTTCGAAGCCAGCGTCGCCGGCGGCATCCCGATTATCAAAGCCATCCGCGAAGGCCTCGTCGCCAACCGTTTCGACCTTATTGTCGGCATCCTGAACGGCACCTGTAACCACATCCTCACGCGCATGGGCGAAGATGGTTTGTCTTTCGAAGACGCGCTTAAAGAAGCCCAGACCCTTGGTTATGCCGAAGCCGACCCGACCCTCGACGTCGACGGCATTGATGCTTGGCATAAAGCTTCGATTCTCGCTTGGCTGGCGCACGGTAAATGGGCACCCGCCGCACGCACCTTGGTTGAAGGCATTCGTAAAATCGGGCCGGCCGACATCGACTTTGCGCGCAGATTCGGTTTCGCCCTGAAACACCTGGCGGTGATTCGTCGCGACTTCAAAGCCGGCTGGATGACCGTCGGCGTCTACCCTGCCCTCGTTCCTAATCGCGATATCTTAGCCCGGGTTTCCGGAGTTAACAATGGCATCACCTTACGCGGTGATGTCGCGGGTGCCACGACCCTTACCGGCCGCGGCGCGGGCGGTGATGCCACCGCTTCGGCCGTCATCGGCGATATCGTCGATGCGATCACAGCCCTTACGGGTGCCGCTCCTCAAGGCCTTTCCAGCGAAGCCCTCGCCGCCCGCGAGAAAGCCGGCCGCGCCCTCCGCATGGCCGACCTCGATGAGATCGTCTCGCCCTTCTATCTCCGTCTCTCGCTCCTCGACAAGGCGGGCGTCTCGGAAGGGGTTTACCGGATTTTCTCTAAGCACAAAGTGTCGATTGCCCGAGTCATCCAGTACGAACACCCGAACCAGGGCCGCGGGACCGTCACCCTTTCGACCTACCCGGTGAGCGAGCGCAAGATGTCGGCCGTCTTGGCAGAATTGCGCCGCCTCAAAACGGTACTCGAAGAACCCGTCATTCTCCGCATCTTCTCTCCTGAATCCTAAGGATGTCGCTTATCGTCCAGAAATACGGCGGAACTTCCGTCGGCTCCGTTGACCGCATCCAGAACGTTGCGGCCAAAATCAAAGAGCAGTGGTCACAAGGGCATAAATTAGTCGTGGTGGTCTCCGCCCGCAGTGGCGTCACGAACGACCTGATTGCCCGGGCCAAAGCCCTGTCAAAATTACCAGATGAACGCGAAATGGATGTGCTCATGTCCCTCGGCGAACAAGAAACCATCGCCCTGACGGTCATGGCCCTGCACGCCATCGGCGTACCGGCTATTTCCCGCACGGGCGCCCAAGCGGGCATCTTCACCGACGACATCCATACCCGTGCCCGCATCACCCGCATCAGCGGAGGCGACCTTTTGCAACGCCTGGAAGAAGGCAAAGTCGTGGTGGTCGCTGGCTTCCAAGGCGTCACCGAACAAGGCGAAGTCACGACCCTCGGCCGCGGCGGCTCTGACCTGACGGCTATCGCGGTGGCGGCATCGATCAAAGCCGACCTCTGCCAGATCTTCACCGACGTCGACGGCGTCTATACCGCCGACCCTCGGATTGTTCTGAATGCCAAGAAAATGCATGAGATCTCCTACGAAGAAATGCTCGAGCTCGCTTCCAGCGGTTCTAAGGTCATGCAATCACGCTCGGTAGAATTTGCCCAAAAATATAACGTTCCCTTCGAAGTAAGATCCTCCTTTAACGACCTACCCGGTACCCTTGTGAAAGCCATCGACAAAACCCTCGAAGACGCCGCGATCGCCGGTGTCGCCCTCGACCGTCTCCAGACTCGCGTCACCGTGAACGACCTGCCGGACAACCCTCAGGCAATCGCCGCGCTCTTCGACGACCTCGGCGAAGCGGGTCTGAGCGTTGACATGATTATTAAAAATCTTGGAAACGGCGGGAAATCCAACCTCACCTTCTCCGTCACGACCGATCAATATAGTCGCGTCGAAAAAGTGGTGGGTGATACGCTCAAGAAACTCGGCTCGGGCTCGGTGCGTTCGGCCGGTGAAATCTCCAAGCTTTCCATCGTCGGCGTCGGGATGATTTCCCACCCCGGCGTGGCGGGCACACTTTTCAAAGCTTTGGCCTCGGTGGGGATTAACAGCGAATTAATCACGACCTCGGAGATTAAAATCTCGATCGCCCTCGACCCCGCCAAAGCGGATGCAGCGGTGCGGGCGGTCCATACGGCCTTCGGTCTCGATAAAGCCTAGGAACGGCACTCGCCTCTTGCCCGTCAGGCCTTCCCCAATCACAGTAGCGGGAATGCGACGGTTCACCTTGGCCACCCTCTTAGCCTGCGCCGGACTTTTCGTGCCCAGCATTCGGGCGCAAGACCTCCCGCCTTCGTTAATCGCGCGCAATGCCGACCTTTCGGGCGGCGAACAACCGGAGAGGCGCACCACCCTTGAATTAGCCGAAGAGGCCCTGGCGGCGGGATTATCTTCGACTGCGTCGATGCTCTTCACCCAAGGCCTTGCGGACGCGCGCCTGAACGAGGCTGACCGGGAAAGAGCGGGCCTGGGACTCTCCGCCGCATGCATCGAAAGAACCCGCACCGCGGAAGCTAAAGCTGCCTTAAAATTCCTGCCGGCTTCTAGCCGCAAAGCCCTGCGCGAAGCCTTGGTGGCGCTCCTGGATAACGATCTCGCCGCCGCCAAAGTGTTTGTCGCGGACATCAATCTAACGCAAATCCCTCCGCCGGAACTTGCGTGGGTCTATGCGCTCAAATGGATGCTCGCCGCCGCCGAAGGGGATAACTTCGGGATTAACGTCAACCTGGAGGCCGTCGGTAAAACCGCCGTCTCAGAAGAACAACGTCAGCGCATCGAGATCTTGGGCTATCGGGCCTCCATCATCGCCGGCCAGGTCGAAGAGCGGACGGTTTCAGCGCTCAAAGAACTCTCCGCCGCCGCCAAGAACACCCCGCTGGCTTTCGCCTACTCCCGCAATCTTGCCTTGGCGTTAGCACATCTCAAGCGCCCGACCGAAGCCGCCCGGGCTTTGGCCGAAAGCGGCCCGCTGCCCGCCAATCGGCAAGCCGAAGCGGATCTTTTGGCGGGACTCATCCTCGGACCCAATACCACGGCCGGACGCGAACGGCTGAAAGACGCCGCCAAGAATCCAGCCAATTCTTCGGTCCGCATCACCGCGATTCATGCCCTTGTTTTCGCCGCCGAAGATGAACAAGCAAAAAACAATCCCATCGAAGCGAAGGCCATCAGTAATGAAGTCTACGACTTCCTGATGCGACATAACGAAGGACAGCTTGCCTTCCTTTGCCCGCGTGACCCCAAGATTCTTGACGCTATCCACTTAGCCCGCGCGCAACTCATGTTGGTGGCGGGTAATCGCGAAAAAGCCCGCCAAGCAGCCGAAGACTTGCTCCACGACGTACCGGCCAGCCCCCTCGCCCGAGAAGCGACTCGCACCTTGGCGTTGGCCGCTTGGGGTGATGGTTCTTTTCGATTGGCGGCGAATCACATCACGACGCTCTCCGAGGGCACCATCGACACCCGCCGCGACAAACTCCGCACGGTGGCCGCCGACTGCCTTTTCTTGGCCAAAGATTACGTGTTAGCCGAAAAAGCCTATGCCATCATCCAAACCGAGACCACCCTCCCGGACTTAGCCTTTACGGCCTTTCACCAACGGGTGCAGTGCCTCCTACTCCAAGGCGATGAACCCGCCTTATGGAATCGCACCGCTGAAGTCATCGAAGACGCGTCTCGTAAAAATCGTTTCATTCCGCGCGAACGCCTCTGGATGGCCGTGTGGAATCTCATCGATGATGCGCGCAAGGCCAATCAACCGACGGAAGCGGCCCGCTTATTGACCCGCCTGACGCCGATCATCAATGATACTAAAATCGATTTCACGCTGCGCTTCGATTGGCTAAAAGCCCTGATCGCGCTGAGCAACCACCAGCCTGACCAAGCCTCCAAAATCGCCGACAGTATCGCGACACGTCTGGAAAAACTTCCGCCCGAAGCCTCGGACGAACTTCGCAAGGCGATCCCAGAACTTAAAGGCCACGTCGCCTTGCTGAAAGCCCGCTCCGCCCTTGATACTGGTTCGATCAAAGGCATGGAAGAACTGATCTCCTTACGAAAGAAGTATGGTAAGGTCGCTGCTACGGCCGCATCCTACCTCGTCGAAGGCCGACACCTAGCCGCCGCCGGCAGAAATACTGAAGCTCAGGCTCGCTTCGAAGCCTTAGCGAAAGAATTCCAGGGTGACGCCGCCCTCTCGGAGTTCGCGCAACTCGGGCTCTATGAAGCCGCCGAACAAGCCGCACTCCAAGCCCCCACCGAAGGCGAAGCCAAACTCAAAGATGCGGTCGAACTTTTGGAACGCTTCACCGATAGTTATCCGCTCAGCCCGCTGATGTTCCGCGTGGCGATGCGCCGCGCCGAAATTCTCCGTTCTTTAGGTGATTTCGATAAAGCGCTTTTAGTGCTCGAAGGCCTGATCCGGAGCAAACCTTCCGACCCCTCGCGCCCTCAAGCCGAGATGGCCCGGGCCGATTCACTTTTCGGGTTAGCCGAGCTTCGCCGCGATCGTAATGGTCAGATCGACCGCCAACGCATCGCCCGCGCCGCTGCCGCCTATGAACGCGTCGCCGAAGCTTGGTCCAAAGATTCCGACGAAATCCGTGTCGAGGCCTGGTACAAATGGTCCCTCGCCTTGATCGAACGCGCCAAAACCGAAACGAATAGTGAAGCGGCGGCAACTCGGCGCGAAGCCCGCACGACTTTGATTCGACCCCTCAACCTCTTACGAACTTCCGTCGCCAGTCCAGGCTCGCTCAACACCACGCAACGTTTCAATTCCGCAAGCAAGCTTTGGCTGGCGCGTTCCATCCTGCTCTTAGGAGAAATCAGCGAACAAGATAACGACCTCGAAGAGGCCTTGGCGGCATACCGGATCATCCCTGAATTAAACCGGAACCTCGCACCCGGCGAAGCCCGCCTTCCCGGTCAAGCTACCGCCGAAAGCAAACTTGCGACCTTACGCACCTCCGCTTCCAATAACCCCACGAACAAACCCCAATGAGCCGCGCCTTCTCTTTCCCTTTTGATGCCGGTCCGTTCGTCTGGCTCCTGCTCGTCCTCGCCTTTCTCGCCCTGGTCTTCGTGGTCGAACGCGCCATGTTCCTCCATCGTGGCTTGGTCCTTTCTTCCGACTTCATCGAAGGCGTCCGCAACAACCTGCGCGCGGGTCGACCCTTAGAGGCGCTCGCCGCTTGCGAAGAATCGCCGGGGCCGGTCCCGCGCGTCGTCAAAGCTGCCCTACTCAGAGCGGCTAACGGCGATGTCGCCATGCGCGATGCAGCCACCGAAGCGGCATTGCTCGAATTACCCGTCTTAGAGCGTCGGCTTGGTACCATCTCCGCGATTGGGCGCATCGCCCCTCTCCTTGGCTTAGCCGGGGCCGTGTTCTCAGGATTTCACCTCGCCACTGCCCTGCGCGACGGCAGCGTCTATGCCTCCGCGGACTTCTTACTACTCGACGTCCAAGCCGCCCTGGCGACCGCTGGCTTTTCTTTGGTCATCGCTGCCGCTTGTTCACTCTCTCATCATTTCCTTGTCGGCCGCGTCCGCTCCATCGTGATGGAAATGGAAATCGCCGCGCATGCGATCATCACCTTCGTGCGGCACGAACTTCCGGCCGAAAAACCTAAGACCGTCTAATCGTGCGCACCCCGCTTGGAGTTCTTGAGAAAGTCCGCCCCACCGAAAGAGGGATTGACTTCATCCCCTTGACCCTCGCCTTGGTCTGCGCCGGCTTGGTCTCGGTGCTGGCTTCAGATTTTGTTTATTCTCCAGGGATGTATGTGGGGTTTGATCAACGCCAAGTGGCCGTTTCACGTAACCTTAAGACCCCCAAGGCGACCATCGGAGATATGGCGCGGACCTCCTTAACTGTCACCCTCGTCTCAGCCCGTGGCACCGGAGTTTTTGTCGTCGCCGGGCGGGTCGTTGATCGGGCCGGATTGGGCACCGAATTACGACGCGTGGCCGCCGCCGGCGGCGCCTCCCGGCCGCTCCTAATCAAGGCGGACGCCTCCTTGACCATGCAAAGTTTTCTCGAAGTCTGCGAACTGGCCCGCACCGCTGGTTTCCCTGGAGTGATGATTGCGGCGGACGAGCGTTGATTCGCGGTTGCCAGAGGGATTAGAGGTAATTCATTCTGCCCCTTCGTGCTCGACCCCTTGCCCAATTCCACCCTCAAACCAGACGTTCCTCAGCATATCGGGATCATTATGGACGGCAATGGTCGCTGGGCGGCCGCCCGTAACCTTCCCCGACTGGAAGGACATCGTCGCGGCGGGGAACGGCTAATCGAGATTGTCGACGCCTGCATCGACTTAGGCGTAAGTACGCTCACCGTTTTCGCCTTTTCCGCCGAAAACTGGAAACGACCTCCGGAAGAAATCAGCGGGCTCTTCAAACTCGGTGAATGGATTTTGCGGGCCCACCTCGCCCGACTGGAACGGCGCAACGTCCGCCTCCGGGCCATCGGCGACTTATCCGCGATGCCTGACTTTATCCGCCGGCCGCTCACGGATGTCATCGAGTCGAGCAAACACAACACTGCCTTTACGCTCGTCGTCGCTCTCAATTACGGCGCTCGCCAAGAAATCGTCCGCGCCGCCCAAGCCATCGCCGAAGACACCGCGGCCGGAAAAATCGACCCGACCAAAGTTGACTGGTCGACGGTTGAAAGCCGCCTTTCGACCGCGGGTATGCCTGATCCGGATTTGATCATCCGAACCTCCGGCGAATTTCGGTTGAGCAACTTCCTCCTCTTGCAATCCGCCTACGCTGAGATTGTTTTTTCCACCGTCTTCTGGCCCGACTTTACGAAAGAACAACTCCAGTTGGCCCTCACTGAATTCGGCAAACGGGAACGTCGCTTCGGCATGACTCGCGAACAGATTCAGACCACCCCCACCGCATGATCAACCGCACCTTAAGCACCGTCGGCCTCTGGGTCGTCGTCGGGGTCGTCATTTGGATTGGCGGGCTATTCTCCATCGCCGAACAAGCTGCATTCGTGCTCCTGGCGCTGCTGTCCAGCGTCGCGCAATATGAATTTTATCAACTGGCCGAAAAAATCCCGGGCGTCACCAAGCCCAGGCTCAATGGCATCCTTGCCGGTCTTGTCCTGCTCTTTTGCTTATTCTTTTTCGCTAACGCGCGCGCCCAGGCGAACTACTTCCTGACCGCGGCATCGTTGGCCATCGGCCTGCACCTGATCCTTCTTCTGCGCCATCCGGCCGAAGTCCCGCTCTTACTTCGTCGGATGCCGACATTATACGGCTTCCTCTACATCCCTTTCATGCTTTCGGCGCTGGTGGCCATCGCCCGGATGGAAGACGGACAATTATTGAGCCGCAAACCCGTCGGGCTTTATTACGTCGTCTGGGTGATCATTGCGACCAAGTTCACGGACGTCGGCGGGCTTCTCATCGGCGTGCCCTTCGGGAAGCATAAAGTCGCCCCGACGATCAGTCCGGCTAAAAGCTGGGAAGGCTGCCTCGGCGGCCTGGTCTTCTCCGCTCTGGCCTCGGCGGGTTTTGCTTGGCTGTGCAACGGCCCGTTAGGTCTCGAATTCATGACCCCTTGGAAAGCCGCCGTTCTGGCCTTACCCTTGGCCCTCCTCAGCATTCCCTC
>QYQK01000135.1 GCA_007280935.1 Opitutales bacterium | reverse complement strand
TGGCTCTTGCCTTACCTCGGTGACGAAGGTGTCGCCCGCGCGAAGGCGTTGCTCAAGGATGCGAACCCATCACAGCGTCGCCTCGCTTTCCAAGCGCTCCGCCGGGCGGGTCATGATGTCATATCGATGGCGGCTGAATTGGCGACCGACGCCGATGTCGCC
Source organism: Opitutales bacterium (assembly GCA_007280935.1). GTDB lineage: Bacteria > Verrucomicrobiota > Verrucomicrobiia > Opitutales > UBA953 > UBA953. Next base: position 9,901 of record QYQK01000135.1, on the reverse strand, counting down.
GTCCGTCGCGATGTGGCGACCTCATTGCATGCGGTGCCAGCCGATAAGGCGGTACCGATTTTAGTTACGCTCGCGCAGCGGCTTGATACCTCGGACAAAAACTCGCTCACGGCTTTCGGTATCGGTTCGGCCGGCAAGGAAACCGCCGTCTGGCCCGCGATTAAATCTGCCATGGTCAAGTCGGGTCCGGAATCTTGGTCACCCGAAGTGGAACGGATCGCTTGGGTCCTGCACCCAGCGGATTCTGTAGCAGAACTTTCCGCCCGCGCGACTTCAGCCAAATTATCCCAAGAGCAGCGCGCCTTGGCCGTCGAGACTCTGTCCTTTGTCGAAACCAAAGAAGCAGCGTTGGCTATGATCAACTTGGCCGTGGACGGTTCGCCGGTGAAATCTGAAGCTACCCGCTGGGCACTCATGCGTATGACGGGTTTTTGGTCTGCTTTTGATATTCGGACCGAACTTAAGAACGCTGGCGTCTACGATGCGGCGAAGATCGTGGTCAGCCCCATGGTGGTCCCCGAAGCGCCCAAGCCGACTTACACCGTGCAGGACGTTCTGGCTAAGACGGGCGACGCCACCCGTGGCGCCCAGCTGGTTCAGCGCTGTACCATGTGCCACCAAGTTTCTGGCAACGGGCCAGCCTACGGACCGGAGCTCCGTACCTTTGCGGCGCGACAGGGCAGGGATGCGGTCATCGTGGCGATGGTTGAGCCTTCGGCGAGCATCGCCCTGGGATATGAGGGTTCGACAATTACTCTGAAGAAGGAGGCCGGTATGATCGATGGCCGTCTTCTTTCCGCCAATGATCCGATGGTCATCATCTCGACGGGTGGGGTGACTCAGCTCGTGCCCAAGGACCGGGTGGCCGGGAAGGCTGAAAAGATGACCCGTTCCTTGATGATGTCGGCCGAGCAATTGGCCCTTTCGGCCCAAGATGTCGCTGATATCGCGGAGTGGCTGGTTAATTACAAGTAAGCCCCGGGTTGACATTATCTTCACTAAAGGGGGCCTTTTTGACGAAAAGGCCCCCTTTTAATTTACCGCTTGCGTCTCGGCTGAGGGTTATCAAGTTCGACCCTCCTTCCTCTGGGCAAGGCACGGCCGCACAACGCGGGTCCGCGACTTACCAGAACCTAAAGTCACCTTATCTCTATTATGAAGCAGCTCAATCTCACCGTCACCAGCCGCGAGCTCAACGGCCGTGGTCCCTCCCGTCGCCTTCGCATCGCCGGCTCCATTCCTGCCATTATTTATGGCAAATCTGGCAACCAGAGCGTTTCCGTCGCCCAGGAAGCCTTCCGCGACCTCATGCGCGCCAAGGGTAACGCCACTTCGTTGATCGACCTGAGCGTCGACGGCAAAAAAATGCTTTCTTTAATCAAGGAGTTCCAGCGCCACCCCATCACCCAGAAGTTCTTGCACATCGATATCATGGAGATCGACCCAAGTTCTCCGATGTCCGCTGCCGTCCCCGTCCGCGTTAAGGGCGAAGCTCATGGCGTTAAGACCGAAGGCGGCACGCTCGCGATCGTCTCCCAGACGATCAATGTTCGCTGCTTACCTAAGGACCTTCCCGAGTTCATCGAAATCGATGTCACCGAGCTCAAGGTTAACGAGTCGATTCACGTCGGCGAAGTTAAGGCCCCTGCTGGCATCACTTTCTCGGGCGATTTAAAGCGCGTCGTCATCGTCTGTTCCGAAATGGCCGAAGAAGAAGCCGCCGCCGAACCAGCAGCTGTTGCTGGTGCCGCTCCGGCCGCCGACGGTACCGCTGCCCCAGCCGCTGCTGGTGCCGCTCCTGCCGCTGGTGCCGCCCCGGCCGCCGCCGCCCCGGCTGCCAAGAAGTAATTTTCCGCGCCGGGCGTTGCTCCCGGTACCCGTTCTTTGAAGTCAAATGCCATTCTCGGTCATCGCCGCCCTCGGTAATCCGGGCCGAGAATATTCCGCCACGCGCCACAACGCCGGCTGGATCATCGTGGACGCTCTGGCTACCCAAGCCGGCGCGGTCTGGAAGGTCGAAAGCCGTTTCCCGGCTTCGGTCGCTAAAATCACTTTCGGAGGTAACTCCGTTTTTCTGATCAAGCCACTCACCTTCATGAACGAAAGTGGACAGCCCATCGCGGCTTTCCTTCGTTTCCACCAGATCGAGCTGACCGAACTCGTCGTCTTGCACGATGATATCGCTTTTGAACCAGGGCAGCTTCGGCTTTCCCAAGGAGGTTCGGCGGCGGGACATAACGGCATTATCAGTTGCATTCACCACCTAGGTGAAGGGTTTGTCCGAGCTCGCCTCGGCATCGGCCCCAAGCAGCACCCCGAGCAAGACCTCGCCGACCACGTGCTTGGTCGTCTGCCCGCTCCCGACCTGGAGCTTTTAACGCAACGCATCCCCGACTTCATTTTAGGACTCGAAACTCTTTTTTCCCGCGGCCTTCCAGCTGCCCAAAACCTCACCAACAGAAAAACACCATCACCATGACCACCGCCACGCTCCGCCGCTCCTACCGCTCCAGCCTGATCCTCGACCTCCGCGGATCCACGGACGCCCCCGAGACGGTCATCGACAAGCTCAAGGACATCTTGAAGTCCATTGATTGCAAAGTGAACGAAGTCGAAAACCTCGGCCAGAAAGAATTCTCCCGTGCTGTCGACCGTAAGTTCGTCTCCGGTCTCTACGTCCAATTTCACTACGAAGGTCCTATCACCGCTCCTACCGCTTTTCGCGAAAAGCTGCGCCTCGACCGCACCATCGATCGAATCATGACGCAGGTCATCCGGTAATCCCCAAACTTCTTTCGACGTGGCTGCTTCCTTTAATCGCGTTATTCTCGCTGGTAATATGACCCGCGATCCGGAGGCACGCGCCCTCCCTTCGGGACAGCCGCTCACCAAGTTCTCTCTCGCCGTCAACCGCTCCTATACCACCAAGGAAGGCGAAAAGCGCGAAGAAGTCACTTACGTCGACATCGAGAGCTACGGCAAGCAGGCCGAAATCATTGCTAAATATTGCGGCAAAGGATCGGGCATCTTGGTCGAAGGACGTCTCAAGCTCGACCAATGGGAAGATAAGAAGACGAACGAAAAGCGTTCTCGTCTCGGAGTCGTCCTCGAAAACTTCACCTTCATTGGTGGCAAAGCCCAAGGTGGCGAAGAGGGCGGTTCCGCCCCACGTGCCCGCGGCGGCAACGACACCCCTTCGCCCGCGCCTGATAACGGCGGCGACGATGTTCCTTTCTAATTTTCCTCCATCCCCTTAAACCCAAGCAAGCAACTACCATGGCATTCATCGAAGTTCTCCTCATCAAACCCGTCGACGGCCTTGGCGCCGAAGGCGAGCAAGTCCGCGTCCGCGCTGGCTTTGCGCGTAACTATTTACTGCTCCAGGGCATCGCTCTGCCAGTTAATCGTGCTAACACCAAGTACATCGAGTCCTTGAAGAAGGCTCGCGATGTGCGCGAATCCCGCGACCTCGAAGCCGCTAACGAAACCGTCACCAAGTTGGCGGCTCTGAAACTCGTTTTCGCCGTCAAGACCGGTGAAGGAGGCAAGATGTTTGGTGCAATCAGTACCGCTGAGATCTCGGCTAAGCTCGCGGAAGCCGGCATCGAAATCGAACGTAAGCGCATTCACCTCGGCCAAGGTCCGGTCAAGGTGCTCGGCAAGCACACCTGCGGCATTCGCCTGCATGGCACGGTTACGGTCGACCAAGAGTTTGAAGTGGTTTCCGAAAACCCCATCGAAGCAATTGCTGAGGAAGCCCCTGAAGTCGAAGAACGCGAGTACCGCGACGACAAAGGTAAGAAGTCCCGTAAGCCTCGTAAGGAGAAGTCCGGCAAGTAACCCTTTGCTGCTTACCAAACAAAAGCCCGCCAAACGGCGGGCTTTTTTGTGCTTGGGTGCGCGGGCAATCAGTGCGGCTTAATCCAATCGATGCTGGAGATGGCGAATTCGAGATGACCTTTATAGAAGTTGAGTTGGCCCACCCATTTCACGGTTTCACCTTTCTTGGTCGCCTTAATTGCCTGAAGGAGTTTCGGATTAGCAACGTAGACCGGATAACGCGTCGTCCCAATCGTGATCGAAGGTTTTGATCCGCCGTCGTAGATGCCCTCGAGGAGGAACAGTTCACCGATGCTTTGGCTGATTTGTTCGGAGCTCAGGGTGGGGAGGGATTTAGCTGATTGAAGTCTGCCCCGGTCGAGTTCGGAGGGAAAGGCGGGCAGACCTTCCGCTGGACTTATTTCGGGTCGGGACAGCGGCAGGCTGGCCGCCGAGTCGTGGACAATAAAATCAGCCTGCACGGGGAAGTGGTCGCTCACGCCGGCTCCGGGGCCGTAGTTGCTCAGACGCCAGGGTACGACCGGGTAGGTATGGGCGTTCAATCCGGGGAGAATCAAGGCGCCGAAGCTGCCACCGATGTAGTCGAGGCCTTTGCCGTCGGCCAGACCGCGAGAGATGACGAGATGCATAAGTGTGCCCCATTCGCCCTGGAATTCATCGGATCGGCGTTCGGCAGGAGCAACGTCGTACCAGAGATTATAAAGATTGGCACCGCCGCTGACCAGTTTGCTGGCATCGCCCTGCGAACCTAAAGTATCTTGGATACCGGTCTTGAGCATGTAGGGGTAACGCTGTTTTTGGTTATAATGGGAATTCAGGTCACCGCCCAAGATGATGTTGGCGTTCGGGTCGATCTTGAGAATTTCGTCGATACGCATCCGGGCTACGCCGGCGTTCTGGATGCGAGTGGGTTCAGTCTGGGCATTACCAGCGCCGCTTTTCCAATGGTTGGCGAAAACAAAGACGGTCTCACCGCCGACCTGAAGCTCGGCCTCGACGATGGTGCGGGCTCCGGTCACGTGATGTTGGTGCGTACTTTTGACAGGCAGGCGGGTGAGGATCGCGCAGTGGATAGCCTCTTTGGTGAGGTCAAGCACGTCGCCGAGGATGATTTTATAGCCCGTCAGGCCTTCGTCTTCCAATGCCTTGATGAGCCAGGCTTCGATTGGGGTGCCGACCAGTTCGGGGGAGAGCTCACCTTTGAGGATGTCGCGGTAGTTTTGGGCTTTATGACCGGCGAGGAAGTCTTCCGGCGAAATCGTGGAGTCTGGGGTGTGGTCTGCCTCGAGTTCATCCAAGATAAGAATGTCGGGCCCGCGTCCGCTTTCGGCGGTCTTGAGCACCTTGGCAATCCGTTCGAGCTTGCCCGCTAATTTCTCCGGGGTCCAGCGCTCGGGGCTGGAGCCCGTGACCGGAAAATCATCATATAACGAAACCGCATCAAGGTCGAAAAGGTTTTCGACGTTATAAGCCATCACCGTGAAGGGCCGGGCGCCTGACCCCGTTTTTTCTTCGGCGTGCCCCGCGGTCAGGGAGAGGAGTGCCGTAAGGAAGAGGATACTAGGCAGAATCTTTTTAAGAATCATAGGAAACACGATGGATGGACGAGGGGTAATACCCACCGTTAAATCGGTTAAATCCGTGTGACAGAAAGGTGGCATTTAGACTTCAGGTGAGGCTAAAGATTTCAAAAAAACCTGACACCGAACCGACATCTCCTCGTCGAATAAAAGTAACTTTTACGCCGCCGTTCTTCGTAGATATGTTTTCGAATAAGGTGACGATGACGACGTGCACGTGCCCTCAGTGATTCCTCGCCCTCGCAGATATTTTCCGACCTTTGCCGCCTTGTTTGCCATGGGGTTGGCGGCTTCAGCTGCGCCGATCGATTTCGCCGGCACATCGGCCTACACACAGGACTTTCAGTCGATGACCGGTGCGGCTATCTCCACGAGCAGCGTGGCTGGGTCGACGATGACGGAAATATCCACGCTGTCCGGAGGCAGTGCGGGCGTCGCGGGCTGGTACATGTACGGACTTGGTTGGACCACGGCCGCCAACAAGTGGCTCGGAGCTGATAGCGGCGGCAGTAGCACCGGCGGATTTCGTCAGCTGATTGATTCTTCCGGTGGTCGTGCCCTGGGGTCCGAAGGGTCGGGAACGGCTTACGGTTTTTTCGGCTTGGTGCTCAAGAACACCTCGGGTGCGACCATCAATACCGTCAGTATTTCTTATGATGCGGTGATGAATCGTAATCCGTCATCTACGGTGAATCAGTATCTCTTTGGTTACCTCGTCAGCTCGACCGCCGTGAGTACTTCGACCACGGCGAGTGCCGCGGGTACTTTTAGCGCCACCCTGAATTCATCGACCTTGGGGTTCACGACGCCTTCGACGGGAACGGGCGCTCCCGGGACGCAGGCGGCAATTACCCCGCTTTTCAAAATCGGTACGATGAGCGGCAATTTATCTACCCTCAGCTGGGGCGCCGACCAGTATCTTTACCTCGCCTGGAAGGAAGTCGACCAAACGGGCAGCGATGCGAATGCCGGGGTAGATAATTTCAGCCTCAGCGTCGCTGCCGCGGTGCGCAATCTGACGTGGCGTCTCCTCGTCAATGGCACCTGGGATACGACCCTGACCAACTTTACTTCCAGCGGATCGAACGTCGCCTATGTGGCTGGTGATAATGTCACTTTTGATAATGTCGCTGGAGGGATTATTACGCTATCGGGAGCTTTGGCGCCGAGCTCCGTGACGGTTTCCGCTGCATCGGGTACTTACACTTTCAACGGTCCGACTTCCGGAGATAAGATCACGGGCAGTACCAGTATCGCCAAATCAGGTGCCGGCACGCTAACCGTAAACTCTGATAATGATTTCAGTGGTGGCGTTACCGTCACCGGAGGCACGGTGCAGATTGATGGGGCGGGTAGGCTTGGTACGGGCGGCATCAGTTTGAACGGAGCGGGTGCCACGCTGGCAAGCACCGCAGGGAGTACGTTGTCGATGTCGACGAATGCCCTTTCGATCGGCGCCAGCGGCGGCACAATCAATGCAGGTTCGGCCGGCATGACGCTCGGCGCCCTGACCACTTCTGGGCTGCTCACTAAGACTGGCGCCGGTAGCCTTACGGTCGGCACGGTGACCTCTTCGGCCGGCGCCGGTTTCACGGTCAGTGCGGGCGACCTCGTGTTCGGCCAAGCCTCCGGCACGGTCAGAATTTACGCCAACACTTCTCTGACGGGCAACCTCGTGCTCGGTAGTGGAATTCGTTTCGACGTGGATGATGGCAGTACGATCTCCGGATCCGGCAAAATCAAGGTCGCGGCCAAAGGCGCGCTCATCTCCAATACCACGGGTAATAGCGGTGGCACGATTTCGTCGGAGATTGCTTTGAACAGCGGTAATCTCACCTTCGCTAAGGGCTCCTGGGCTGGGTCGGTATACACGCCTTCGACTGATTTCCTCACCACCGTCGGGGGCACGACCGGGGGTGGCTTGATCATTTCCTTGATGTATGGGGATTCTGACGTCGATCTCTCCAATAGCTCCACGACCGGCGGCGGTACTGGGGTCCTGACTCTGTCGGGTGCGAGTACTTATACCGGCAATACATCTATCAATGCGAATACGCCGACCTCGCCAGCGGTGAGTATCATCCTGGGGGTTGATAATGCGCTGCCTGTGGGCACGGGCCTCATCGTCGGCACGAAGACAGGCGTGGGCGTGCCGATTCTCGACCTCAACGGCAAGAACCAGCAGGTGGCCTACTTGGCCGATGGTGCGAACGTCACGACCGTTAAATATCTGAAAATCGTCAATAACTCAGCGACGGCCTCGATTTTGACATTGGCGGGGTCTGTCAGTCCCGGGAATCCTTTCTCTGGGTATATTTCTGATGGCGTCGGAATCATCTCACTGGTGAAGGCCGGCTCCAACACGCAGACGCTGTCGGGTTATGGTGCCTATACGGGCGGGGTAACGGTGAACGCCGGGACACTTAAGGTAATCCCTCCTTCGGGTTCGTCTCTCAGTTCTGCGCTTGGGACGGGCGCGGTCATCATCGGCGGCACCGGTCAGCTTTTTGTCGCCGCTAATATCGCCAACGCGATCACGGTTAATTCGGGAGGTCGTCTTTCGGGCAACGGTCAACTGGATGCCGTTACGGTTAACGCCGGCGGAGTCATCGCCGCCAATACCACCATCGGGCAGATGAATGCCGCCACGTTGACGATGAATAATGCCGCGACGATGGCGGGGGGCGCGATCATCGAGTGGAAAGTAAACGACGCCGCCGCTGCGGCCGGCGTCGGCTACGATACTTTTAATTTTTCGACGGGTCTCGACCTGAGCACCGCTTCAATCGCAAACAAGATTGTCGTGCGGATCATTTCCTTTAACAGCCCTGGTGACACCACCGTCGGCCAGCCCTTGTCGCTGTCACGCTTGGGGTCGCACCCTTTTGACTTCGCAACCGCATCTTCGGTGACCAAACCGAGCCTCGGGACGAATATCGCCGACCTTTTCACGTACGATGTTTCGCAATTTCAGTATTCCGACGGTTCGTTATCGAACGCCGCTTTCTGGGCGATGTCTTACGATGAGACTTCGGGGGCGATGACGCTCACGGCCGCCGTGCCCGAGCCTTCGACCTATGGTTTGGGTCTCGGAGCGCTCCTTTTGGCGGTCGCGGCGATCCGCCGCCGTCGTCGTCGCGCCGTTGCGTAAAGCTTACTCGCCGGTTAATCCGCCTCGTTTGCCATTGAGCAGAGAAGCGCCGATGAGTGCGGCCGAAAGGAAGGCCATGGACCACACGCCCAAGGCCGCTGCTAACTGAGGACCATCACCCAGCGCGCTCATCAGGGCGAACGTTGCCTTGGTAATCGGGAAGTGCTCTGCGCGCTGGGCGAGGATCAGGCTGTCGCTGACCTCGAGCATCGAGAAGGCGAAGGCCAGCACACCCCCCGCGGCGAGGTGCGCGGCGAGTAGGGGTACCGAGATACGACGTAACGTGGACCAGGCGGTCGCCCCCATTGACCGGGCGGCGTGTTCAAGCATGGGGTCGCATTGCTGAAGGCCGGCTATCGCCGCTCGTGTCACGTAAGGCAACCGCCGGACGGCGTAGGCCAAACCGAGTAGCAGGAAGGGGCTGCCCCCCGCGCTGACCAGGAAGGCGAAAGGTTTACCTTCCTGGGAAAGCGATAGGTAGCCGAAGGCCAGCACGAGCCCTGGCACGGCGAGCGGCAACATCGTCAGGGTGTCCAAGAGGTGACGGATGCGCAGGTCGGAGCGTGCGATCACCCACGCGGCGGCGATACCCATCACCAGCGCGATGACGGTGGCCAGTCCGGCGTAGGCCAAGCTGTTTTGAATGGATGGTACCACCAAGGCGCTCCCCAGTGCTTCCTGCCAGTGCGCGAGCGTGAGTTCGACCGGCAGTACCGAGTTATGCCATCGGCCGGAAATCGACATTAGAATCACTCCGAGGTGGGGAAGGCAGGCCAAAGCCGCGATGCCGGCGAAGAGAAGGCTGCAAGCCCAACCGCGCCATCCAACGAGAGCCTGAGGGGTCGAACGTAGGCTCGGGCGCGGCGCCGCGCCGATCCGCCGCCGTTCGAACAGGAGTTTCGATGCAAGGAAAACGCCGCCAGCGATGAGCAAGACGAGGGTGGTGAGGGCATACGGCAGGGGGTTACGATCAAGGTTCTTGATGCCATCCAGAATTTGCACCGGTGCGACGCGTGGAAAATCAAAAACCAGCGGCACGCCGAGTTCGGTGAAGGCCCAGATAAAGACCAACGCTCCTCCCGCGAATAGTCCCGGGGTGATGATGGGCAGGGTCACGCGCGTGAGCCGGCGCCAAGGCGAGCAGCCGAGGTTAGCCGCCGCCTGTTCCATCGCCGGATCCATCTGTGCCAATGCGGCGGCGAGATTGAGATAAAGGATTGGGTACAGGTGCAGCGCATTCATCACGACGATGCAAACGAGCCGATTCTCGGCCATCCAGTCACGAGGGTGGAGCGGATCCATCCAACCCAAGCCAGCCAGTACGGCGTTA
>QYQK01000126.1 GCA_007280935.1 Opitutales bacterium | reverse complement strand
GTGACGCCGTTGCCGCCGTAGTATTCCTGTTCACCAGGGATACCCAAGAAACGCGGCGAGGCGCCGGTGGCGATGATCACGGCCTTGGCCTCATAGGTGGCTTCGCCGCCCTTGAGCTTCTTGATCGGGCCGGAGAAGTCGACGGAGTCGATGCGATCCCAGGCGAACTTCGCGCCGAAGCGTTCGGCCTGGCCCTTCATATTCGTAATAAGTTCATTGCCGTCGACGCCGTGGACGAAGCCAGGGAAGTTCTCGACCTCGGAGGTGGTGGTCAGTTGGCCGCCGGGCTGGCCGCCCTCGAGCACCAGCGGGGTGAGGCCAGCTCGAGCAGCGTAGATCGCAGCGGTAAGGCCGGCACAGCCGGTACCAAGGATAAGGACGTTTTCAGCCATAGGGGATACCCATCTTGAGGTCTGTAAGCCAACGGCAAGGCGGAAAACCAACCGTGAACAACCTTAGTCAAGGCTTGCCCCGGGGGGTGGGGTCGGGGTTTGCTACCTTTCGCGCCCGGACCCATGTTTCTCAGTATCCTCAAGCTCTTCTCTGGTAATCACAATCGGAAGTTCCTCCGTAAGTGCGAACCCATCGTAAAGCAGATTAATGCCCACGAGACAGCTTACCAGAAGCTGACCGACGATCAACTCCGTGGCAAAACCGCCGAACTTCGGAGCCGGCACGAAAAAGGCGAATCGCTCGACAGTCTCCTACCCGAGGCCTTTGCGGTCGTCAAAAATGCGGCTCGTCGCCTTTGCGGCACTTCCTGCCTGGTCTGCGACCACGAGCTGACCTGGCAGATGGTCCACTTCGACGCTCAGCTGCTCGGAGGCATGGCCCTGCACCAAAACAAAATCGCCGAAATGGCTACCGGCGAAGGCAAGACCCTGGTCGCCACCCTGCCCCTTTACCTCAACGCCCTCACGGGACGAAATTGCCAACTCGTCACCGTCAACGACTACCTGGCGCGACGCGACTCCGAATGGATGGGTCACCTCTACCGTTGGCTCGGCCTCACAGTCGGGTGCATTCAAAACCAGATGGCGAACGACGAACGCAAACTGGCGTACGGTTGCGACATCACTTACGGCACGGCGTCCGAATTCGGTTTCGATTACCTGCGCGATAACGGCATGGCGCTGTCAGCCGACGAACAAGTCCAGCGTTCGCACTACTACTGTATCGTCGATGAAATTGACTCCATCCTCATCGATGAAGCCCGCACCCCCCTAATCATTTCCGGCCCGGTCGCCGAAGAAAGCGAACCCGCCTTCCCGCGCCTCCGCCAATCCATCCAAGGCCTGGTCGAACTTCAGATTCGCTTGGTCACGCGCGTGATCACCGAGGCCCGCGACGAACTGGATAAGGTACCCGATGATAAAGAGCCCTCGCCGGACGCCCTCGACAAACTTTGGATGGCCTCGAACGGCATGCCACGCAACCGACTCTTCCTGCGCCTCATGGAGAATGGCCGCTGGCGCAAACTGCTCGAGCGGCACGAAGGCGTGCTCGCCAGCGAAATGGAAAAAGATCGCCGCTACCACCTCAAGGAGCGCCTCTACTTCGCTGTCAGCGAACGGAACCACGAATCCGACCTCACGCAACTTGGCCGCGATACCCTTCGCCCCGGCGAACCGGATGCGTTCGTATTACCCGACCTACCTACCCGTTACGTCGAACTCGACCGCGATGAAAGCCTTTCGCCTGAAAGCCGGGCGGCCTTACGCGATGAAGCCGAAAAAGCTTACGCCCGGGTCTCCGAAGACATTCACGCCATCGGCCAGTTGCTGAAGGCCTACTCGCTCTACGAACGCGATAAACAATACGTCGTCCACGAAGGTAAGGTGAAGATTGTCGACGAAAATACGGGACGCATCATGGAAGGCCGACGCTGGTCAGACGGGTTACACCAAGCCGTTGAAGCCAAAGAAGGCGTCCCCTTGGAGAAAGAGAATAAGACCTACGCGACCGTCACGATTCAAAATTATTTCCGGATGTACCAGAAGCTGGCCGGCATGACGGGGACAGCGGAAACGGAAGCCTCGGAATTCAATGACATCTACCGGCTGTCGGTGGTCACCCTCCCGACCCACCGCCCCTGCATCCGGATCGACGACAACGATATCATTTTTAAAACCCGCCGCGAAAAATATCAGTTCGCCATCAAGGAAATCGGCGAGGCCCATAAACGCGGTCAACCCGTCTTGGTCGGCACCGCCTCGGTCGAAGCTTCCGAAACCTTGGGCCGTATGCTTGGCATAGCCAAAATCCCCCACAAGATCCTCAACGCCAAACACCACGAGCAAGAGGCCGATATCATCACGCTGGCGGGGCAGAACGGCGCCGTCACCATCGCCACCAACATGGCCGGACGCGGGACGGACATCCGCCTCGGCGAAGGCGTGCGTGAATTAGGTGGTCTTTACGTCCTCGGCACCGAACGCCATGAATCCCGGCGCGTCGACCGCCAGTTGCGCGGCCGCTGCTCGCGGCAAGGCGATCCTGGTGGCTCACGCTTCCTGGTCTCACTCGAAGATGACCTGATGCGCCTGTTCTCTAACCAAGGCATCATCTCCTCGTTGCTCGAAAAATCTTTCAAAGAGGGCGAACCGTTGGAGCACCCGTTGATGAACCATTCCATCGGTACCGCTCAGAAGCGGGTCGAGGGCCAAAATTATTCGATGCGCAAGCGCCTGCTGCAGTACGATGATGTGCTTAATCAGCAGCGCCAAATCATCTACGCGCTGCGCAATCGAACTCTAAAAACCGAAGACACGCGCGAAACCGTCCTCGATATCATCACCGAGGAAATCGAAGATCGCCTCGCCACCGCCTTCCCTGACCCCCACAGCCCGGCGGAAGCCCGTGGCACCGAGGCCTTTGTCTATTGGTTCATCACCGCTTTCCATATGCGGATCGACGCCCATGAGATCGAAAGCCGCACGCCAGCTCAAGCGCTCGAGTTCGCCCTCGCCAAGGTGCGCAACCTGCAAGTCGGCCGGGAGGAACATGAATCCAAGGAAATGCTTCAATACCTCGAGCGCAGCATCTTGCTCCGCGGCATCGATCGTAATTGGCAAAACCACCTGACGGAAATGGAAGACCTCCGTCGCGGCGTCGGTCTCCGGAGTTACGCCCAAAAAGATCCGCTGAACGAATATAAGACCGAAGCCTTCAAGGCCTTCGAACGCCTGATGCGTCAGTTACGCAACGACGTCTGCTCGGGTCTCTTCCGGACGGGCTCTTCCATGGAAGCACTGGAAGCCCTCATGCGTCGCGCCCAAGGCCTGACCAAAGCGACCGGCCCCGCGGAGCCTGGCACCGAATCCGAAACCGTCACTTCGCCTGCCAAAGCCCCGATCAAACACGAACCTTTCCGCCGCACGACCGTCAAAATCGGACGCAACGCCATCGTGCGAATTAAAAAAGGCCCGGAAATCCAGGAGATCAAGTGGAAGAAAGCCGAAGCACTCGTCCGGGATGAAGGTTGGGAATACGTCGAAACGATTTCCGAATGACCGAAGCCGCGGCGATGAGCGTGCGTTCCAGTTCCCGACTTGCTTGGGGCGGAACGTCGCTAACCGCCTTGCTGCTTTTCTTTTCCTTCGGTCCCGTCGGTCACCCGTTCATCGCTTTCATCGCCCTGGTGCCCGCTGCCATCGCGGCCGCCCAACTCCCCGACTTCAAAACTTGGCGGCGTGCCTCTTTCGCAACGAGCTGGGTACTGTGGATTAGTTTATTGATTTGGCTACGGCACGTTTACCCCCCGCTCGGTTGGTTAGGCCTGATCTTGCTCACGGCCTACTGCGCCCTGTATCCGTTTGTCTGGCTGCTGGCCCTGCGATGGATATTTCCCGCCTGCAATAACGCCGGCCTTCCGGCCCGGCTGCTCGCGATGCTTGGGCTGGCTGGGGCCTGGGGCCTGTTCGAATGGATTCGCGCGACCGCATTGACCGGTTTTGGTTGGCTGCCGCTGGCCGCCAGCCAGACCGATAATCCCGTCATGCTCAGCCTTTGCGCTTGGGCGGGTCCGTATGGGCTCTCGATTGTTTTGGTATTATTTAATCTGGGCTTAGCCCGCTGGTTCGTTCGTCTCATCGGATTCTATCAGGCCGACGCCAAACTCGTGCCCTTAGGTCCGCTCGGCTGGCTTAATCGCATCACTCCCGAACTCTATCTCGGTCTCGTTCCGATCGGGCTTTCTTTCTTAGCCCTCCTCGACCGCAATAGCCGTACCGCCCACGAAGCCCACGAATATGTCACCGCTGCGGTCGTGCAAACCGATTTTGATCCTCACGGAAAATGGGATAGCGCCCGCCTCCAGGACCATATCGAAGTGATTGGCCGTCTCACCCTCGACGTCGCCGCATCCCAAAAAGCCGACTTTATCCTCTGGCCTGAAGCCGCGCTCCCGCTCTCGCTGGAAAGCGAACCTTACGTCGCCCGCTTAAGCAGCTTGGCCCAAGCCGCACACACGCCGCTCGTCATCGGCGCCATCGACCGCCGAGGTAACGGCTACGGTAATGGTGTCGCCATCATCACCGAAGAAGGCGTGCAGAAACCGACCTACGCCAAGCGACACCTCGTGCCCTTTGGCGAGTACGTGCCGTTGGCCGACTTCATCCCCTTGCGAAAAGTGGTCCCGATTAACGAAGACTGTATCGCCGGAAAAGACGTCGCCTTGCTGCCCCTTACTACCCGTCGCGGGTTCACCTTCTCCGCCGGCGCACTGGTCTGCTACGAGGACGTATTCCCCGAGTTGGCCCGCGAACACGCGCAGGCCGGAGCCGACCTGTTGATTGTCGTGACCAACGATGCTTGGTACGGACGCGAAGCCGGGGCCTACCAGCATGCGGCCCACTCGATCCTGCTCGCCGCCGCCACTGGACTGCCGGTCGTCCGTTGCGGTAACGCCGGTTGGAGCGGCTCAATCGACGCGCTTGGACGCTCCTTCCCGGTCACGAACAGGGGCACGATTTACTTCCAAGGGAGCCAACTGATCAGCCCCGTAGCCATCGCCAAAGGTCCACACGAGATGACTTTCTGGGTGCGCTACGGAGATTGGGCCGTCAGCTTGGGGGGGATTTGTTTCGGCCTGACTTACGGGTGGCGCCGTCGGCGTGGGCCTTCCGTGGCCGTCTGAGGGCAGGAATCATCAAGTCCTTGTCGACCTTACCCTAAATACTCCTAGGGTGACATACTCCGACAAGTTTCCCCCCTGATGAAATACTTTCTAATCAGTTTTGTCTTCGGCCTTACGGCGAGCCTTCCAGCACAGGAAATCAAAAACCCGAAGACCGAGTTGCCCCCCGAGGGCATCGCCACCTTCCGGTTAAAAATCAAATCCATCCCCACCATCCGGGTAAAACTCAATGGCACGGAATTAGTCTTAGGGGTGGATACGGGCTGCCAAGGCTCGGCAGTGATCACGCCGCGCGCGGCGGAGAAGTGCGGCGTCAGCGCAGCGTTCAGCGTACCCACCATGGGTAACTCGGGTCGCGGCGAGTCCACTTATGCCTACGTCGAGACCCTTGAGGCCGGCGGAGCGACTTGGCGAGATTTCCACGTCGCCATCATGCCGCTCGACGGCATGGACCTCGACGGCCTGCTCGGGGCGGATATTTTATTCGAACACGCTTTCTACATGGATCTCGGCAATCGGGTCATGACCTTAGGAAAAACCCCTGACACCTCGGCCGCGCATGAAGTCGCTTGTTACAGCCGAGGTGGACACTGCGGCGTGAACATCGAAGTCGAAGGCCAGAAAGTGCCGATGATCGTCGATTCCGGAGCTTCGAAATCCTACATGAGCTCGATGAAGTTCAAGGGGAAGACCTCTTTTCGCGGCTACATCCCCATCGCCACCGTCCGTAGCGTCAGCCTTACGCGCATCGAAGTCTGTCAGATCAAATCCCTGCTCATCGGTGGCACTCCGCTTACCGGCGTGGAATTCATCCGCGATACTGAACACAACCTGCTGGGCGACGACTTCTTGCGCGCCCACCCCATCGCGATCGACATGCCCTCACGACGACTCTGGCTCTTTGAATCTCAGGACAGTACCAAGGCGGCGACTGCCGCGACCGACCCAACGGCGAGTTCTCCACGGCCACAGACCGAAGAGAAACCGACGCCCGCGAAGTAATCCGCCAATCGCTTAACGGCGACGACCGGAAGCAGGACGGCCACCAGAGGCGCCCCCTTCTTCTTCCCGACCTTCTTCACTGGGCTCTTCTTCTTCGTCCCAGCGAAGATTCTTTTCCATGTCTTTATCTTCTTCGACGTCGGGCAGATCAGGGATGTCTTCGGCGGCAGATTGCGCACGAGCAGGCTTGTCATCATCGTCCTCGTCGTTCGGGACTTCATGACCTAACGGGACGAACTCGAGGATATCGGTGATTTCTTCGAAGGGGTGGATGTCGCGACCTTCGATGAGGGCTTGGTTGCGCAATTCGCTCAGTTGTTCATCCACATCTTCGACGGTCAACTTATGCTCGAGCTTGATGGTGTCATTGATGAGCTTCACGCGCAGACGCATGATGTGCTCGAGGAAGTCGGCATAGGCTCCCTTGTCGCCGTCTTTGACGTTCGGCATCGCAAAGAGCTGTTCTTCGGAATCGAGAATGTGTTCGGCGACGCGAACGAGGCGAAGCACTTGATCCTTATCCAACTCCTGAGCTTGGAAAGGAACGAAGGCCGCTTCCAGGATTTCGTTAGACAGACCATACTCCCGGAGCGGATCCATCATGTCCAAAATCCAAGGGAATTGGTGCGGGTCGAGCATGCCCAAACCATCAGGCTCGTAGTGCTTAGGGTCGGAATTCTCCTTCACCCACCACGTCCCTTCCTTCTCTTTAAAACGAAGGGTGCACCAGAGCAGTTTGGAGGTAGTCACAGCCATGGCAGGGTGAATTGCCCAACTATCGCCGGGAGTCAAGAGGGGTCGACTCGCCTTGAAAAGGAACCCTTCTCCGCTTTCCTTCCGTCCATTCCTCCCTTAACTGCTGGGAATGTCTTTCCTGTATGAAAAAGTGCTAACCAAGGCCCTTTACGCCCTAGACCCGGAATTAGCCCACCAAGTAGGCCTAAGAGGTATGGGTGCCCTCGGCGCCCTGCCCCTGCTCCGTGGCCTAATGGAGCGGCATCTGACCCCTAAGGGCGGCCGACCGATCGCCGCCTTCGGGCTAAACTTTCCCAACCACGTCGGTCTCGCCGCCGGGTTTGATAAAGATGGTATCGGCTGGCGCGGGGCCGCTGCGCTCGGCTTTGGCCACGTCGAAGTCGGCACGGTCACCCCGAAGGCCCAACCGGGCAACGAACGTCCCCGCGTCTTTCGCTACCCGGAACTTAGCGCGGTGGTAAATTCGTACGGCTTCCCGAACGCGGGTGCGGAGGCTTTGCAAAAAAAACTCCAGAGCCAACCCGGTCGCGGTCAACGCACCTGCCCTCTCGGGATTAATATCGGTAAAAACAAAGACACCGCCAACGAACGGGCCCACGAAGATTATCTCTACTCTTTCAAACTCCTCGCCCCGCTGGCCGATTACCTCGTCGTCAACATCAGCAGCCCCAACACGCCAGGCTTACGTGCCTTGCAGGATCGGGCGCCGCTCGTCCAGCTACTCTCGACCTTGGCCCAAGAAAATAAAACCACGGTCGGCGGACCCGTCCCGCTCTTGCTCAAAGTTTCGCCGGACCTAAACCCCAACCAACTCAGCGACATCGTGAGCGTCGTCGGCGAATGCGGCTTCGCCGGGATCATCGCGACCAATACGACCATCACGCGCCCGCCCGGCACGGCGGCCTGCGCGACCAAAGGCGGCCTAAGCGGCGCCCCGCTCCTTGAACGCTCCCTGCACGCCGTGCGGTTCCTCGTGCAAGCCTCCCAAGGCCGGATCCCCGTCATCGGCTGCGGCGGCATCCTGTCCGCCAAGGACGCCGGGCGCTTCATGGACGAAGGTGCGTGCCTCGTGCAGGTCTACTCCGGCCTCATCTTCCGCGGACCGGAACTCGCCCGCGAAATCGCCGAAGGCCTCGCCTGGCGCCAGCGTCCCTGGATCTGAACGCGTTTACTTTGCTGAAAGTAACTGGACGGGAATGTGCACTTCCGACTGTTTGAAAAAGAACGGCACGAACGGGCTGTTCCAATAGACCGCATACGGTTCACCAGACGCCTTCACGTCGGCCCGCTTCGCGAGCCACGCGCGAAGTTCGGTCAAGGCTTCCTCGTAATTCTCGCGGCTATAAGAACCGCGGATACCGATCGCGGCCACGCGTCGTTCGGGCACCGACGATAGCTTCACCTGCGGCGTCTCCGCGAGGTCCGCGCGCTTGGCCGAGGCTTCGTCCATATAGAAGACCATCGTGCCCGGCTTGATGCCCGCTTCGACCGGCGCGGTCATCGGGATCTTATTGGAGTCGATGTAGCGGAAGAGCTTCCTGAACAGCCCGTTGTCCGCGGCGAAATAATCGTTCGCGGATTCCGTGCGCATCCAGCGGGCCGCCGGTAAGGTCTTGAGCTCGAGGTCGCCAGGCGCGGTGCGGGGATAGGCTTCGGACACGGCACCCAGTCTGGCCGACGCCACGGCAAGGGCGAGAGCAACCCAGAGGAATATCTTCATAAGTTCATTAAAGGGGCCTGCCGCCAAGGTTCCAATCCCGGAATCCTGTGACCGACCTTGCCACGGCCTCGGGACTTCCTTTTGTGGTGGCATGCGTGAAACGCCAGAAAAGACGACCTTCGCCTCTCGGGTCGGCCACAACTTCCTGACGGGGATGTTCCTACTCCTGCCGATTAGTCTGACTTTCTACGTCATCTCCATTCTTTTGGATCTGATCGGCAAGCCCGTCCAAACTATCGCCAAAGAATGCCTGCGCTGGTTTTTTGAAAGTTCTCGCCAACCCCTGCCTGACTTTAGCTCCGGCACCTTAGGCGGCAGTCTCATGGTGGCGTCCGCCCTCGTGATGATCATCATCCTGACCATCGTCGGCTGGCTCTCCAAACGGCTCTTCGGTAAACTCCTCCACCGCTGGTTCGCCACCCTCCTCGAGCGCACCCCCGGCCTCGGTTCACTCTACAGTTCCATCCGTCAGATGGTCGACGCCCTGAGCGGCCGGAATAAAGAAACCTTTCGCCGGGTCGTGTTGGTCGAATACCCACGTCCCGGTAGCTGGAGCGTTGGCTTCGTCACGCACGAAAACCCAGCCACCTTCAGCGAAGCTCTGGGTAAGACCGTGATCAATGTTTTTGTCCCGACCGCGCCCGCCCCCACGAACGGTTTTATTTTACAAGTTTCGCCGGAAGACGTCCGCGAGACCAAACTTACCGTCTCCGAAGCCCTCGGTCTGTTGATGAGTTTCGGCGCCGTCGTCCCTAAGCTTGAAGAAAAAAAGCGGGGCTGATGTCCACCTCGAGTCTGCGCTGCCTCATCCTCGGACGCGACCCGTCAGGTGAATCACACACGCTCATCACGGCACTCGAACCCGACCAAGGCCTGACGCGATGCTTGCTCCGCACCCATCGCGGCAAAGGCACGACGGCTCCCGATCTCTTCGATGAGGGTGAAGTCATCCTCGAACTCGCCAAAGACAACGGCATCCGCTTTGCCCGCGATTACCGGCTGCTGACTCGCCGCAGCGGACTCGCGCAAAATCATCGCACCCTGGAACGGGCTTGCCGGCTGGCCTCGATGATTCGCAAAAATCCGCCGCCCCCGGAATCGGCGGCGGTCTGTTATCGCATTGCGCTCGAAAGTTTTGACGCGATGGCTTCCCGCCCCCGCGCAGATTGCGCCTATTTTAAATCTCTCTGGCTGATGATCAAAGATGGCGGCTGGCCCGTCCAAGAACATTGGTTCGCCCGCCTCGGCGCTCGCCAAGAGTTCGCAGTCAATATTCTGACGCACCCCCTTGACGCCCAAACCATCGAAGAAGAAAGCGTCTTAGCCCTTTCCATCGACCTCGAACGCTGGGCCGCAGGCGAAGCCCACTTCGTGCTGCCCTGATGCGAATCCTCATCAAGACCAAGCGCGTCGAACTCAGCGCCCAAGAGTTTGCGACCTTCCGTCCCGGCCCAGGTGCCGGGGCCGGCGGCGCGCCCTGGCGGGCCGAGGCAGGCCGCCAATGGCATGAGACCCTGCGGCGCCACGCGGATGCGGAAGGCCAAGGCTGGACGTTCGAGCACGCCATCGCCAGCGAGATTGGGGCCTTAGGCTGGACAATCGCCATCACCGGGCGGACCGATCAATGGCTGGAGCGCGAAGGTGAAATCAAAATCCGGGAAATCAAAACCGTCAGTACGAGTCTGCCGCGCAAACCGGAATTCCTGATCAAGCGCTACCCGCACCACTTTCTGCAGCTGGCATCGTATTGCCATGCCGCCCGCCTCTTACCGGGCACTCGTTCCGTCCAAGGCGAAGTCATCTTCATCGATCCCACCGACGGTACACAGCAAGCCGTCAGTCTTTCAGCTTCCGCGGAAGTTGACTTATTAAACCAAGCCGAGACGGTCGCCGCCCATGCGGAAAATCGTCGGGCCAGCCACGCCCGCCTGCTCAACCTCCCGGACCGGCTGCCGTTCAAGGAACCCCGTCCCGAATGGTTGCAATGTTGCGCCGATCTCGACCAAGCGGGCATCGAATCCGCTACGCGGCTCTTGGTCGCGCCGACGGGCTTCGGGAAAACTTCCGCGGCTTTGCGACATGGTTTGGCGTTAATGCGCGGCGGCCGAGCGGGCCGCCTGCTCTACCTTACGGGCAAAGGCACCGGCCAACTTCAAGTCCTGCATGAGTTACGCCGCTTGGCCAAGCCGAACGAATTGCGCGCCCTCGTCCTTCGCCCCCGCGCCGAACATGAAGTCGAAGGCCAGACCGATGACCCGGAAGAGATCCGCCGC
>QYQK01000088.1 GCA_007280935.1 Opitutales bacterium | reverse complement strand
GGCCAATCGACATGTCAAAGTCAATATGTCGATTTAAGATGACTAAATCGAGATGTTATGAAGCTTATTAACGCGAGGCAGGGCGGGATTGCCCGTGGTCCTACCAGTTAATGCGGAGCTGGGCCCACCTGCCTGTAATGCAGGTTTTATTTCAGATTATAACCGGCGCTTCGACCCAGCTTCCCATTAGGTCGGAGCAGTCCAAGCTTGGCCAACGCTTCGAGGTCACGGCCGGCAGTGTCATGCGAGCACTTGGTCAAGTGTGCGTATTTCCCAGAAGTCATGTCTCCGACGAAACCCTCGAGCAGACGAGTCAGTGCCTTGCGTTGGCGCGGATTGATCTGAGCGGTGGCCGCCTGATTCCAGAATCTAGCCCGCTTGAGGACGCGTTCTACCACGACGTTAGAGTTATCCGCGGCGCGTCCGAGGCAGCCGAGGAACCAGACGCACCAACGGGTGGCCGCGAGCGTACTCGCTTGGGCGGTCTCGAGCTCCTTGTAGTATTGGGCACGCTCTTTGCGGATCTGGGCGGACAGGCTGAAGTACCGACCGGCTCCTTGTTCAACGCGGGCGAGCAGCAGGTCGGTGGCGGCGCGGGCCACTCTGCCGTTACCGTCTTCGAAAGGGTGGACGGTCAGGAGCCACAGGTGTGCCAGGGCAGCATGCACCAAGGGGTTCTGGCGCGGAGTGCCCGTGCAATAGGCCAGCCAGTCCTTCATCATGGCCGAGACTTGCGAAGCCGGCGGGGCCATAAAGTGCACCTTGGGGTCAGCCAGGTTTCCAGAGACCACGCGCATGGGGTCGCTGGAGGAGGGGCGCCAAGCACCGACCTTGATCTTCTTGCCATCACTGTAGCCGGTGGGGAAAAGGCAGGCCTGCCAGCCGAAGAGTCGCTTCGCGGAAAGGGGCCGTTGGGCGTTGCGGGTAGCGTCCAGGGTCATTTGTACCACGCCTTCCTCTTTTTGGTTGGTGGGCACCTTCACGCCGGTTTCGATGCCCAGGCGGTTGGCCAAGGATGAGCGTACGCTGTCGGCACGCAGGACCTCGCCCTCGATCGCGCTGCTCAGCACTGCGTTGTCGGTCAAGGTGATGAGTAGGGCCTCGTCGCGGGCTGAGCCGTCGAGTAACTCCATGCGGCCGTGCAGGCGGGAGACCGCCCGGGTGGCCTCGAGCAGGGCAGGGGCGACCGCGGCGGCGTCCACGGTCAGGGCAGGCCAGCCGGTGAGCTGCCAAATTTGTCCGCGTTGGGCTTTTGTGCGGTCTTCCTTCATGGAGCGAGGGTCGTGTTGATGCGTAGATTAGACAATCCTAATATACGCAAATTTGCGTAGATTAATTACAGCCAATCACCGCACGCGCCGTGGCCTTCCGGTGCAATCGCCCCTTGTGACGATCCCCGGTTGGGCTACTTTCGGTGAGGCATTTTCAGCCGAAGCGGCCTTCAGCAGCAGGAGCGGTTTTTGCTACTGAACCTTGGCGTCGCGAGGTCGACGATCTGCGCAAGGGCAGGGGCCATCTTCGTGCGGCGGTAGTGGCACCAACGGCCTTCCTTGCGGACTTCGACGAGGCCGCACTTGCGGAGCATCGCCAAATGGCGCGAGACAGTTGGCTGATCGCGTTGCACGAAGGTCTGCAGGTCGCAGACGCACACTTCTTCTTTGCCGATACGGGCCAGCAATTGGAGTCGGGTCGGATCGGAAAGTCCGAGGCAGACCTGTGCGGTGGAGGGCGCCTGAGCTGCCTGCTTGACTTTGGGCATGCGACACTAAACATATATGCTAAAGCGTATGCAACTTCTTAAACCTGCCGTCATGACTCTCGCAGATTTCCGCCAGGCTCTCGCCTCGAGCCCGAATCTGGGGCTACGTTTCCGTCTCCCGACCGGCGGACTGACTCCGATTCACCTGCACCTGACCGAGGTCGCCCGCGTCGAGAAGCGCTTCATCGATTGCGGCGGCACGATTCGGACGGACGTCTCCGCGCGTCTGCAGCTCTGGGCGGCCGATGACACCGACCATCGTGTCGGCTGCGCCAAGGCCTTGCAGGTGCTCAATCGCGGCGCCGACCTGGTTGGCTCGACGAACCTTCCGATCGAGGTTGAGCACGATTTTCCATTGCTAACCCTTTTTCCGGTCGTCGGCTCCGTCGTTGAGGGTAACGAACGCATCTTCCTCCTTGCCGCCAAGCAGGCCGATTGCCTGGCTCCCGATGTCTGCCTGCCCCAGACTTGTCAGCCCGGCAGCGGCTGCTGCTAATTTTCCTCCCGCATCCCATGAGCAAGCCCCTCGTTCTCGTTCTCTGCACCGGCAACTCCTGCCGTAGTCACCTCGCGGAGGCTATCCTCCGACGCGCCGTTGGCGACCTCGTCGACGTCGCCAGCGCCGGCTCCAAGCCAGCCGGCTATGTCCACCCGATGGCCCTCGAAGTCTTGAAGGAGATTGGCCTCGATGCCTCCGCCCATCGTTCGAAGCACCTTACCGAATTCCTCGAAGTTCCGGTCACGACCGTTATCACGGTGTGCGGCAACGCCGACCAGGTCTGCCCGATATTCCCTGGCCAGATAAATCGCCATCACTGGGGTTTCCAGGATCCCGCGCACGCCACCGGTACGCCCGAAGAGATCCGCAATGAGTTCCGTCGCGTGCGTGATGAAATCAGGCTCGTCTTCGAGGCTTATGCCGCGGGTCTCAAGGAAGGGTCGGTCCGAGTTAAATAACTATGGGCGAGCCGCTGTCGTCCCGTTTATCGGGCGGATTTTCGCTTGGGGCGTGGCACGGGCGATTCATCCAACTCAGCCAGTCGCGCCTTCACGAGATCGATGAGGAGCGGGGCATCGGGTTGCCAGTCGACGGGCACCAAGAAGCAATTCTTACGCACCACGAAAGGGCTCAGGCGTGGACGGAAAGCTTCGATCACGGGTGGACTCCAGGGTGCCAAGGTCAGGTGATTTTTAGAAGCACTAAGGCCGAAGACATAGTGGCGACCGAGTCGGATTTGCGGAACGTTCCAGGCGATTACCCCTTCCAGTTTATCTGATGTGCTCAGGATGGTTCGGATAATGGACCGTAAGGTTTGAGCTTTGATTGAATCGACCGAACCGAGGTAGGCTTCGAGCGTTTGGTGACGTCCGGCCGCACTCATCGTCCGGCAGCGTTGTAGCCCGGCAAGGTTACCCGATAGACGAGGACACGGTTCAGGTTTTCCACGATTTCGGCGCCGGCCTCGACGGAAAGGGCATCGTAAGTCTGGCCAAACATGGTGCCATGCTGGGTGATGAAATCGTTATCGTTACCCACGAGTAGGAAATAGTCGTCGGGAGATGCGGGATCACAGCAGGAGACGATGGTCATCGCTTCCCATTTAGCCGAAAGTGAGTGCGTGGAAAGCGGACCGACCTGATGGCCCGCTTTCGCCGCCAGAGCGACGCCGGAGGCGCCGATGACGTTCAGATCCAAGCCGAAGCGTGCGAGCTGTCTCGGATTCAATAGACTGATAAAATCTACTGGCTTTGCGGCGATCAGCCCGTGGGCCGGCGCCAAGGTGGGGCCTGAGCCCTGAACGGCGGAGTCATATCCGGATTCAAATTTCGTCCCCGCTAAATTGGTCGCACCTTTCGTGCTGACAAGGAGGATGCTTTTATAAACCAAGGGATGTTCGGCGTAACCGACGGCGGCCGCCTTGGACTCATAACCAGATTTGCCGGAGCCGTTGCCGTTGCCGTCACGCGCAAGTACCAGAAAAGTCGTGCGGCTTAAGGCGATGATTTCCGACTGGGCGGCGGTCTTGTTTGCGGGCTTGCCTGAACCGGAGCTACTCACGGTCGGAAGCTCGACGAGGTAGTGTTCCGTGGGCTTGGCGGGTGTCGCCTCTCGCGACAAATCATAAATGAGCAAGCGGGTGTAGGCTCGGTTGGCGTCTTTGTCCCCCGGGCAATCTTGTCGGGGTGCGCTCTGCAGCATCGTAGCCAGATAACGGCCGTCCGGCGTGAGATCGAGGCCCTCTAGCCCGTGATTATCGCGACGCCCGCCAATTTGGGATTTCACCGCTTGATCGGAAGTCGTAAAGCCTTTGAAAGCGGGAACGGAAAACTGGGGGAGAAAGGCGGTGGGTGGCGTAATCAAGCCCAGCATGCGGCCAGTCGAGTCTACGTGATAAATCGTCGCACCATATTCTTCGGAAACATAGAAACTGCCATCCTTGCAGAGCCCCAGACCTTCGGCGTCGACGGTAAGTTTGCCATCTTTGACTGGTACAGGGGAAAATCCGTGCAGCGTATCCCCGTCGGGATCCAACCCCGTCGTCAGATTGCCTTTGAAGTCCAGGAGCGTGTGCGTCGACTTGAAGGCCAGCGTCAGGTTAGGTTGAGCGACGTTGGTGCGGCCGTAGTCCGGACGAAATATCACCTCGAAGCATTGGATCCGCGCAGGATAATCGGCGAGGCCTTTTACATTATACCCGCGATCAGGCAACGTATAGAGAACCCCGGCATAACTGCCGTCGGGGTTACGATGCCAAGTTTTGGGGTCGATTTTAAAAGATGAGAACGAGCCATGGCTATCGCCACGCTCATCGAGGACGCCGATGGCGAGCTCGCCCATGCCGACCAGACCTTTGTTGATGAACGAGGCGCCGTTAAAATTAATCTTCTTTGTCTCTCCTGGGGGCGTCGTGTCGAGATTGGGTTTCGTATAGGTAGCAGGTCCGGCCCAAAGGGCGTGGACGGCAAACAGAGCGAGGGCGCTCAAAGGGGTAGATTGCTTCATCTCGCCAACGCTGATGCCGTTGCGCGACGGTTCACAGCCAGCACTCTGTCAATTTACCGTGACAATTATGTCAGTAATGAGTCAATCATCCAAGGGGGTCAGGCCGTACCCATACGAAGGCGCAACTAGATTCGAGTATTTTAGGCGTTTTTAGTTACACCCTAAACCAGGGTACGGCCTGACCCCATGTGACGATTCGCCGCGCAGGGTTAGGCGGCAGTCTCAAGACTCACCTTCCGGATTCGCCAAGCGTCTTGAGCTGACGGTCCGTCACCAGCCAGACGAGTCCGTTCTCAGCCGCTAGTTTCTTGATCAATGCCTGCCGCTCTGCCGACTTTGGATACTCGATGAGTAACACTGGCTTCTTTGCCACTGAAAATTTACTCAAATGGCCGAGCACTTCATTCGTGTGCGCCTTGGACTGGACCTTGTTGCCGTTGGTGAAGAGGTCTTCGATGCCGATGGCGCTGATGACTTCGAGAAAGTCCGGGTGTGCGACAAGTTGCGAGCCGTTCTGCGGTATGACGAGCGCTGCGGGATTCTTCGCGCGAGCGCGGGCGGCAATCGCCTTCACCCAGTCTACCATGTCACGGCGAAAGCTCTGCTTCGTTTCTGGGTTCACGCGGTCGTCAATAAACTCCTTGCCCTCCTGCTCGAACGTCTCGAAGCCGTCGACTATGTCGAGATACACGCCGTCGAAGCCCCGCGCCATCGCGTCGTCAATCGCGGCCAGCATCAGCTTCTGCCACTCGGCATGCCAATACTTCACGCGGTAGTTGCCTTTCCACTCCGGGTTCTCTGCGCCGAGCCACGCTGGCGCGGCAGCCGTAAGCTTGCCTTTGCTGCCCCATTCCTCACGCCAGTAAGGCCGGTAATCTTCCGCCTCTCCGATGGAAATATAGGCGACAACTTTTCGACCCGCCTGCTCGCTACGGATTGCGTCGAGTTCGGCGCGTTCCCACGATATGTCGCCGCCGAAGGCCGCATCGAGTACAATCCAATCGCGCCCTGACGCCGCAAGCGACTTGACGGCGGCGGACTTCGACTTGGCAAATGAGTCAGCCTGGAGGACGTAGGCGAACGAGGCGGGAGGAGATTCGGCAGAGGTCAACGGTGGACGAAGAAGAATCACGCCCAAGGTGATGAATGTATAAAGTTTCATGGCATGGTTCCAAGGGGCATATCGTGACCTGCATGAACACTTTAAACTTCACGCATCACCCCGCCACTACAACCACAACCCTCTTCTCTGACAAGCCCACAGGCACGCCTCCAGCCCCGGGCTCACGCCACGTCTTCAAGTTGGCTCAGGCTTGCCAGCCGAGCAGGGAAGGGCAGAGTGCGCTTACCCCTATGAAGACCCCAATCACGTCCCTCGCCGCCCTCGTGGCGTCCCTCGTCGCTGTTTCGGCCGCGACCAATTACGCCGTCCAGCCGGTGCTGCACCCCGGCACGGAGAAGCGCCATGAATCCTTCAACGAGATCTCGAAGAAGGGCGAAGCCCAGCTCGTCTTCCTCGGCGACTCGATCACCCACGGCTGGGAGAGCAAGGGCAAGGCCGTCTGGGACAAGTCCTGGGCTCCGCTCAAGGCCGCCAACTTCGGCATCGGCGGCGACCGCACCGAGCACGTCCTCTGGCGCCTCGAGCACGGCAACTTCGACGGCCTCAAGCCGAAGGAGATCGTGCTCATGATCGGCACGAATAACACCGGGCATCAGGGCCGTCCGCAGAAGGAGCTCAACGGCGCCGTCTATGAGTGCACCCCTGCGCAGACCGCCGAAGGCATCAAGGCCATCCTCGCCAAGCTCCAGCAGAAGTGCCCCGACGCCAAGATCCTCGTCCTCGCCATCTTCCCGCGCGGCCCGAACAAGGACGACAAGTATCGCCAGCAGAACGAGGCCGCTAACGCCATCGTGAAGGGCTTCGCCGACGACAAGAAGGTCTTCTTCCTGGATATCGGAGCCAAGTTCCTCGAAGCCGATGGTACGCTGTCCAAGAGCATCATGCCCGACCTCCTGCATCCGAACGAAAAGGGTTA
Source organism: Opitutales bacterium (assembly GCA_007280935.1). Taxonomy (GTDB): domain Bacteria; phylum Verrucomicrobiota; class Verrucomicrobiia; order Opitutales; family UBA953; genus UBA953. The sequence continues at coordinate 13,090 of QYQK01000088.1, read as the reverse complement.
CCAGATCTGGACCGACGCGATGGAAGCCAAGGTCAAGGAACTGCTCAAGTAAGCCTCCGCAGCATGACGGGAAGAGGGCCGCCTATTTGGGCGGCCCTTTTGTTTAGGGCTTATCCATAATAGTGGTAGCCCTCTCTACGGGGTACCGTAGATTCGGCTTACCCCATGGACCGTTCGTTTCGCCATGCCCTGATGTTTTTGGTCTTAGGTCTCGGGGTTTTGACCGCGGCGGAACCGATTCCCGCCGGCCAGCAGCTCGCCGACCTGAAGGGCCGGTTCAAGGCCCAGTATGATATCGAGATCCGGTCAGCTCAAACGGACGACAACGCATTATCGGCGTCCTACGATGTCACGCCGATCGCGGACGTAAATCTCCCCGGCACGGTGAAGGTGCTCGGATGGGTGGAGGATGAACTTAAGCGATATCCAGCCGGTTTCCTGAAGCACCATGGACCAAGAAATCTCGTGTTGGCCGAGTCGTTCCTGTCCAAGCGTCCGGTGTCGGGCGTTACGCCCACCTCGCCGTCTTCATTTGAATTCAAGGCCGCCGATGCGATTGCCCTGACGATTCCCGCTAAGCTCACCGCGGTACAGGAGTTTTCCAAGGCACGCCATATCCACCAGACCTTGATCGGCTTCCTGCTCCTAGCTCATAAGACTCCGGCCGATCCAATCTCGTTCGACGCCTGGAAGAAACTGCCCAAGCTGGCCACCGCGTCCACGACCGCCATCGGAAAGCGCTTGGCTGGTGCCGACTCACGTGCCGCCTTGTTTGGCCTTTTGTGGGACCCGTTCGAACACCTTGATCTGCTCGCTGAAGCTAAGGCGGACGCATCGGTCGCCCAGAAACTCGCCGTCATGAAGGACTTCCTGGCCACCCGGGACAAGGGCTTCGACCAGGCATTCTTCAATCAGCTCACGATTATCCCCGAGTCCCAGCGAATCGTCTGCACGAACGACCTCACCGACCTAAAGAGCGTCGACCTGATCAAGAAGGATCCCGAAATTCAGGCTGACCTACGACAAATCGAGCAGAAGTGGGGCATCACTGTGCTCTGGGCGCCCGGTTCACCCGCGCCGCCGATGCCGGCCAAGGTCCGCTTGGTCTATTCCTATTTCACCGACAAGAAACTCGCCCAGTTCAAGGCCTTCGTGCGCATGCTGCGCGACGAACTAGACATGTATCCGGAGGCGATCGTCTCCCGCTTGGGATTTGGTAATATCTACATCCTGGACGAGTTCACTTACCGCGACGTCAAACTCGCTGGCCAGAGCTTCAGCTGGATTCCCAAACCGGCGGTCGCCTACGGGTTGAACTCGTTCAAGCCCGAGGAGATGGCTTCCCGCGCCTTCTTCAGCCGCACCACGCACCACGAGGTGTTCCACGCGATGGAACGCCAGTTCACGCGCTCCGGTGGCCCGCTGTTTGGGGCCACTTGGGACGCACTGAACGAGCCGGGGTTCAAATATCGGATTGGCCCGGACTCGGTGAGCGCCGAAGGGCAACCCACTCACACCAAGGACAACAAGGGACGAAAGGGTTTCGCCGAACCTTATGGTATGAACATCGCCACCGATGACCGGGCGACGATGTATGCGCGCATGATGGTCGCCGACCAGGTCTTTTACGGCCGACTGGCGCATGATCCGATCCTGCTCGCCAAGACGAATCGGCTCCAAGAATTCTTCCGCAATATCCGCCAGGAGATCTCCATTCCGGACCCCAGCCCGCTTTACCAGATGTTGGCGAGGACGCCCGCGGATGCCGCGTCGGCTGGACCTAAGGCCGAGGCGAAGTAACCCATTCAAGCCTGCTTCAGCGAGGCCATGTCGATCACGAAGCGATAACGCACGTCCTGCTTGATCATGCGGTCCCAGGCTTCGTTGATCTTCTGAATCGGGATGAGCTCGATGTCGGAGACGATCCCGTGCTTGGCGCAGAACTCGAGCATCTCCTGGGTCTCGGCGATGCCGCCGATGCAGGAGCCGCTGAAATTACGGCGGGGCATAATCACGCTGAAGGCATGGACGGCCAGCGGCTGCTCGGGTACGCCCACGAGGCAGAGGGTGCCGTCGAGCTTCAGGAGTGCCATGTAGGCGTTGAGGTCGTGCTGGGCGGAGACGCAGTCCAGGATGAAGTCCAGCGACGACGCGTGCTTAGCCATCGCAGCGGCGTCGGAGGAGACCACGACTTCATGAGCGCCGAGACGGAGGCCATCGGCGACCTTGGAGGGGGAGGTCGTGAAGAGCACGACGTGGGCGCCGAAGGCACGGGCGATCTTGACGCCCATGTGGCCGAGTCCGCCGAGGCCGACGATGCCGACCTTCTGACCGGGTCCGACTTTCCAATGACGGAGCGGGGAATAGGTCGTGATGCCAGCGCAGAGCAGCGGAGCGGTCGCCGCGAGATCCATGCCCTGCGGGACGCGCAGGGTGAAGGCCTCGGCGACGACGATGGCGTTGGAGTAGCCGCCGAAGGTATGGCCGCCGAGATGCTGGTCGGGGCTGTTATAGGTGAAGGTCGCGCCGGTGAGACAGAACTGCTCCAGACCCTTCTGGCAGCTCGGGCAGGTGCGGCAGGAGTCGACCAGACAGCCCGTCGCGCCGATGTCGCCGACCTTGAGCTTCGTCACCTTCGCGCCGACGGCCGTCACGCGGCCGACGATTTCGTGGCCCGGGACGCAGGCGTAGTTCGTGCCCGGCCATTCGCCGCGGGCCGTATGGACGTCGGAGTGGCACACGCCGCAGAAAAGGATCTCCATCTGGACGTCGGTCGGGCCCGGTTTGCGGCGGGTGATCTGCAGCGGAGCGAGCTTCGAGGAAGGGGAGGCGGAGCCGTAGGCCTGGGCGGTGGTGGTCATGGAAGGGAAGGCCTAACTGGTAGGCGTAACAGGTGAGGATGCAAGCCAGCCTCATGTCTGAGGGTGTCTAGGCTCAGGGGTTTTCTGCCCAATAAAAAACCCCGCATCTGCGGGGCTTGAGGAGGCTTATTTGCCTTCGAGTTTCTTCAGGTACTTCGCGGGGTTCTTCTCGAACTTCGCGATGCAAGGCTTGCAGCAGACTTTGATCGTCTGGCCTTGGTAGACGAAGGAGGCCTGTTCGCCCATCGAATCGAGATCGTTATCGGAGACGATGCAGTTTTTCAGCGGATAGGGCTTCACAGCCGTATCCTTGGCGGGTACGTCTGCGGCGGTCTCGCTCGACTTGGCCGGTTCCACCTTGTCGACCTTGGGGGCGGCGTCGGCCTTGGGTAGCTTAGCCAAGAACTTGGCCGGGTTGGCATCGAAATCTTTGCGGCAATCCTTGCAGCAGAGCTTGATTTCTTGGCCTTCATAAATGAAGACGATGGGCTTACCTTCCACGCCCAATTTCTCGTCGGAGACGATACACTTGTCGAGCGGGTAGGGTTTAACGGATTTTTCGACGCCGAAGGCGGGAAGGCTGGCGAAGGTGGCCAGCAGGATGGTGAGGAGGAGCGATTTCATATTTTTGATGGTTGGGTTAGAAGCGAATGAGGAGCCCGATGCCTGTTCCGAAGTCTGAACTATATCCCGCGGTGAGCGAGAGTTGCTTCGTGAGCAGGTAACGGAGGTCGGCGGAGGTAGCGACACCGGTCTGGCGTCCGTAGCGGTAACCAAGATCAAGGGCGAGGCGGTCGGTGAGCTGGAGACTCTTCATGAGCATGGCGCGGGTCTCGCCGCCGGATTGATGGGTCAGGGTTAAATCCGTGAAGTAGGGCAGGCGGAAGGAGGCGCCGGCGAAGGGGCCGTCGCGACCGCACTCCATGTTGTTGAAGCGATAGCCGGCGATGAGCGAGAGGCGGGTGTCGATGTAGCGGGAGTAGCTAAGTTCGCGTTCGTGTCCATCGTCGTGACGCATGCCTTCCATCCAACTGACATTGAAGTTATCGCGGCCCGATTGAATCGTCGCGAAGCCGGAGGCGGACGCCGTGGTGAAACTGGCCTGACCCCAGGCATAGACCATCGGCATCACATGCTTGCCGGGGGGGTGGGGCGGTTCGGCACCGTCGGCGGCCGTCACGCGAATGGTGCGAATCATGCCGGTGAGATGATGGTAGAGCAGGTGGCAGTGGATGAGCCAGTCACCCTGGCCTTCGTTGGCTGTGAATTCGATGGTGCGCACGCTCATCGGAGGAACGTCGACCGTGTGCTTCAGCGGAGAGGTCGCCGGGTCTTTATCGTTCGCGTCGACGAGCCTGAAAAAGTGCCCGTGGAGGTGAATCGGGTGGTGCATCATCGTATTGTTCACCAGACGCACGCGGAGGGATTCGCCTGCCTTGACCTTGATGGACTCGGCTTCGTGCGGGTCGAGGCCATCGAAGCTCCACGCGTAGCGAATCATGTCCCCCGTCAGTTTGAGGGTTAGTTCGCGGTGCGACGTCGCAACTGGGTGCGGCGTGGCCGCGCGGAGTTTGGCGTAGGGCGAGAGCGGCCGTTCGGATTCCTTGGCGCCTGGCTCGGGGTCGAGCTGGTCGAGGATTGATGTCAGGTAGGCGCTCATCCCGTAGAGAGCGGGTGCGGGCGTCGGCGTGGCGGCATGGGCGGTACCCTCACCGAGCCAGGCGGAGACCGCACCGCTGCCGTCTTGGGCGTCGGCGCGCAGCTCCCAGGAGCCGTCGGCAGGAATCGTCACCAGCAAGTCATAGGTCTCGGCCGGACCCATCAAGAGGCGCTTTTGCTCGAAGGGGATGACGTCCTGGCCATCGGCGGAGACGATCTTCAGGGGGCCGGTGGCCGCGCCGAGGTAGAAGTAGCTGGCCGCACCTGAATTAATGAGCCGGACGCGGACCGTCTCGCCGGGCTTGCCGGGGAGTTGCAGGCGGCGTTGCCCGTTCATCAGGAACGCATCGTAGGCGACGTCGGAAAGGTCCATCGGCGGCACGAGGGCTTTCTCACGGTCCAAGTATTCGCGCAGTTTGCCGGCTTGGTAGGCGCCGAGCAGAGATTGGGCCGTGCCCTTGCGAAAGGAATACCAATCGCTCATGCGGAGGAGGGTGCGCTGGACCTCGGTGGGGTGCTCGTTGGTCCAATCCCCAATCATTACGACCTGATCGTGATCGGCGCGGATGGTCGGGGTCTTCGGCTCGATGACGATGGACCCGCGGACGCCGCGTTGCAGTTGATGCCCCGTGTGGCTATGGTACCAATAAGTCCCGTGCTGACGGATGAGGAATTCGAACGTGCGGGACTTGCCCGCGGCGATGACCGGAGTGGCGACGACGGGAACGCCGTCTTCGAGGTTCGGGACCAGCAGGCCGTGCCAATGTATCGAGGTCGAGTCATCGACCAAACCGTTCGTGACCGTGATACGAGCCACGTCGCCTTCGCGAAAGCGGAGGACCGGGCCGGGCGTGCCGCCGTTGATCGTCAGGACCTGCGCGGGCGTGCCGGCGGGGCTGAGCGTCTGTTCGGCGATCGTCAGCTTATATTCCACGACGCGGGCGCTGGGATACAAAGTCGAGGCCTTTGGGGTAGCCTCCATGGCGTCATAATACGCCTTGCGGCAAAGCTCGCAGGCCTGGCCCGTCGAGACGCTCGCCCACATGAGCAGGCCGTAGGCGATACTCTTGAGATTGAAGCGTGAAGCGTACGGGCGAGACATCAGTGAAGGCCAGAAGGCTTGGCTTTAATTACAATAGATGCGATTTACCCCGGAATCAAACCATCCTGCGTTTTGTCGGGATTTAAGCTGATTCAGATGCGTTACGGCAGGACTTTCGGAAGAATCGCGAAATAATGGTCGTCCAAAGTGCCGATTCGCCGCCTCCGATTACTTCGCGGCGGGGGCTTTTTTCAGATGCTGGTCGAGCCAGGCGATTTCCAAGGCGGTGACCTCTTGGAATTTTTCCTTATAGACGCCATAGTGCGTGATGCCTGGGATCACGTGGTACTCGACCTCGACTCCGTTGGCTTTGATGATTTCCGCAGCCTTACCGCCGTTATCTTTGATATTCATCAGTTCATCATCACTTGCGTCGAGGATGAAGGCCGGAATCTTGATCTTAGCGGCAGCCTCGAGCGGATAAAAACCCAAGCCCTTGGCGGGGTTGGAACGCATCTGAGCGTAAGCGGAAAGCTTGCCGCCGAGCTGACCGGTTTCAAAGGGTACCGCTTCGGTTTCGCCTCGGGCTTGTTTGGTAAGTAAATCATAAGCGGTTTTCTGTGCTTTCGCTCCGGAGCGCCCAGCCCCCATGCCGGGGACTTGCGCGACGACGGCGCGGACGCGCGGATCGTTGCCGGCGATCCATGTCACCAGCCCGCCGCCATAACTCGTGCCCCAGAGGCCGATGCGATCGCGATCGGCGTTGGGCTCGCCGACGATAAAGCTGATCGCGGCCCGGATGTCGCCCAATTGATCGGCGTAATCCATCTGCCAGCGGACGGCGCGTGCTTTGACTTGAACCTCGCCCTTGGCGTCGGGACGGCTTTGCGGGTCGACGGTGATGAGTTTGCTGTCGCTCTGTCCCCATCCGCGATAATCAAAGGCCAGGACCATGTAGCCGTTTTGAGCGAAATGGGGGGCGGTTTGATTGCCGGTTCTGGCCTTGGTGCCGCCGGTGCCGCAACAGAGGACCAAGCAGGGAAGCTTTTCGTCGGCCTTGGTGCCCTTGGGCGTGTAAAGATCGCCGGCCATGCGGACGCCATCGCTAAAAATCGTGACGGATCGCTTTTCAAAATCAGCGGCAGCAGATTTCAGGTTCAGGCTGAGTAACAGCCCGAGGATAAGGAACGGGAGGGGTTTCATCTGGGCGGGGTGTTCGCTATTCTGGCGTTCACGGAAGGCGTGCAAGTTCTTATGCCGCCGCTTGAGGTAGGGTCGATCTGATGCGGGTTAAAGAGGCCTAATTTATAGCCAATTATTCATAGTTTAAGGAACCTTTCTCATTCGTCTGAGCTCTGGATATCAGCGATAAGATGCTCACCGACTCGAAATATTACGGATGGCAAGAGAAGGGCTGGCATTGGCTCAGGGAAGGCGTAAAGATTGCCATACCCCTTCGTAGCGTCGTGCCCGCCCCCAGGTCCGCACGCCGAGGTTCAACTCCATGAAACCGCTGCTTTTCGCACTAAGCGTCCTGACGCTGACGGTCCTCGCCGAGTGGGTGCATCATCGTCGCGTACGCTTAGCCGGACGCTTGGCTTTTGGGCCTAAAGGGGCGCCGGCGCGTTGGACGGTTTTGGCGTCCATCCTGCGACCTTTCGCCTTAGCGGCTTTCGCGTGGGGCTTGGCGACTTTGTTCCTGTTAAGATTCGACGTGGCTGAGGGTAAAGCGGCGTCCGATAAGGAGGCCACCCATCTGATCTTCGTGGCCGACCTTTCGCCTAGCATGTATCTTAAGGATGCTGGGCCGGAAGGGAAGGATAGCCGATATCAACGCATGAGTGCGGTCGTGGAGGGGATTCTTAACCGCGTGAGCGGCAATCTGCGCTTCGGCGTCATCGGATTTTATACTGACGCACTGCCGGTCGTGATGGGCGCCCGTGATCCCGAGCTTGTTCGCAATGTCTTCAACGGTTTGCCTTTGGCCTACGGCATGAAGCCCGGCAAGACCGATCTCGGTACGGCGGTCAATGCGGCGGTCAAATTGGTGGAGAACTTGCCCGAGGGTAGTGCTCGGCTCGTAATCCTGACGGATGGAGATTCCATTCCCCTTTTGCCGATCCTGCCTCGACCTAAGTCGGTGAAAGAAGTTTTCATCCTCGGCGTCGGCAATCCTCATAAAGGCATGTTCATCGACGGCCATCAATCGCGCCAAGATGGCGATACCCTTCGTGAAATCGCTTCCGCCTTGCATGGCACGTACGATGACGTGAACGAAAAGCACTTGGCGACTTCAGCGCTGGGCGACTTGGTCGTCCTGGCGCCGCTGCCGCAGAGCGGGCTCAGCCTGGCGACGTTCGCGGTGGCTGCCCTGTTGGCGGGGGCCGCTTTTTGCGCCCTGATTCCCGTGGCGTTGGAATTTGGGGGAACTGCATGGAAGGTGGCCCATCCTCGGCCGAACTCCGTTCCGACGCCTGGGAGCGATCCCGCCGTCCGATGAGAAAATATTTCCTGCTCCTGTGGCTGCTTTTCCCCGTCGCGGTGATTTATTATCATTATAACGACGGGCAGGACGATCTGGCCCGGGAAAAGGCGCGCGAGCATCTGAATGTCATTCGCCAGTTTGAAAAAGCGAAGGAGCCTGACTGGCAGCAGATTGTGGAAGAGTATGACAAGGTCGCTGCGGCGCTCCCGGCGAACGAGCGCCCGTTGGTGCGTCACCAGATCCGATTGGCCAAGGCCAAGGCGAAGCTCGAGATGCTGGATGTCGCCGGCGCCATCGAAGACCTTACCTTGTTGCTGCGAAATGCCGCCGAGATCCATGGTCAGGACGTGCCCATCACCCGGGCAATCCGCGAGACTTTGGGGAAAGCTTATTATTACGCGACCACGTTGCTTAAGACGAACGGAGCGACGGAGGACGAATGGCGGCCCTTTGCCGAACGCACCCGCCAGATTTTCCGTTACTTGGCCGAACACCAAGACATCGGCGCGCTTGCGCAATACGAGCAAAGGGTAGAAACCGAATTTAACAAAGCCATCCAACATCGAAACCCATGAGAACCTTTTTCCCGCTTGCATTGCTCGGCCTCAGTCTGGTCGCGGCGAGTTCGATGGCTGCACCGGCCACTTCATCTGCGGGGGTCGAAGGAGTTGCTGGCGTCAAGCAAGAGGGCGCCGCCCAAGTGAAGCCGGTTGAAAATGGCAGTATCGCCGTACCCCCTCCGAAAGCCCAAGGCGTGGAAAAGATCGATGGAGTCGAGACCGTCAAAGGCGTGAAAGCCGCCGGTGATGCGACCCCTCCGCCCGCGCCGGTCGCACATCCGGCCACCCCAGTGGCAGGGCCGGGCAGTAACGCCGCCATTCCTCCGCCCAAGGCCAAAGGGGTCGAAAAGGTCGAAGGGGTTGAAGCCGCGGCGGGAGTGAAAGGCCCTGGACATGCGGCCGGCGTGCCTCCACCCGCTGCCAAAGCCGTCGCACCGCCGGCGCCGGGAATGAAGCCGCTACCGCCGCCCGGTAAGGCTGGTAGTGGTGCTTCGGTTCGCCCGGTCGACGGCGTTGCCGGGATCGATGGCGAAAAACTCAAGAATCTGGAAGCCGCGCTGAAGGTACAGCATGTCGGCAAGGGCGTTGGCGAAGCCCATAAGGCCAAGGCCGCCGCCGGGCTTCTGACCGTGCCGGTACCGGCGCCGAAGGCTGGCCCCAAGAACGACGGACGCGACTTGCTGCAGAACTTCGATAAAATCCCCGACAACGGCTCCTGAATCGTCCTCGCACCTATTTAAATTATGAAAAAAATATTTTCCCGATGGTCCCTCGGCTTCCTCGCGCTCGCCTGGGGCGTGCTCGCGGGTGCCCCGACGCCGGCCGCCGAAGCTTTGGACGCCAAGGAGCTCAAGCAGTATGAGAAACTGCTGAATCATAAGTTCACCCGCGACCACAACGACCTCTTCAGCGCGTTGGAGCATGCCAACAAGGCGGAACAGGCCGCCGCGGCCGACCTGAGGTTCATTTCATATTTTCGTTTGAGCGAGTGGGGTAAGGTGCGTTCGGAGTTCGCTAAGCTCCCGCCTGAACTGGCTCGCAGAATCTACGATAAGATATTGAACGACCTGGCCGATCGGCAGAAAAGCAATCTCCGGCTCGAAGACGTGCTCGCCTTGGCCGATGCGGTGCCTGGCGAGCTGACCGATGACGAGCTGCGGAAGGTCGGTGAAATCTTGGGTCTGATCGTACCGGCCAATGAGACCTATTGGCTGGCCGACCGCTTGCGGGCGGGTACGGAGCGATTGGGCGGGACGGATCCGGCTAAGCGTTTACTGACCGGGCGGGTCTTATTGGCCGGAGGCTTTCGGGAGTTGGCCCGGACTTATTGGCCGGCAGCAAGCAAACTCGAGGAAATCAAGGATGAGGGACTGCGCAATGAAGTGGCCGCTTTTCTCGCTGCTGAACAGGCGAACGAATCGGTGCAGCGTGAGCAGGTCCAAAAGGTCTGGGACGAAGGCCTGCGGGTTTTGAGCCAGGGCAAGGTGAACGATTGGGAGAAGACCAAGGCAGGCAATGCGATGGCTCGCGTGATGATGCAGGTCGCCCCAGGCACAATCGCCCCGGCCTTTGCGGCGCTCCTGAAGGATAATCCGGACAGCGCCGTTCGCCTCGTCAGCGGCATCGAACGTAAAATCCAGAACGATGCGCACGGAGAAGTGGCGCAACGTACCGAAAATCTCCGGGCCCAGCTGACTTTGGCGAACCTGATCGCCGCTCAGACCGACCTCAAGACCTCGCCTTGGAGCCAATTGGTCCAGCTGATGGCGGAATATTGGATGAGCGAGGCTGAGAATACCTACGCGATGAAGGGCAATAATGTCCGGGCGCGTTCGCGTTCGGTCCGGGCGATCGACGCCGAGGACCTCTTGGATGCGGTGCCGACCGGCAAGTGGCTCGATTCTTTGCCGCCTGATTTGCGCGATCGTTTTGATGCGAGTTTAGCGAAGGCGATTTTGGCGAGCGCGAACTTCGAAATTGCGGCCGACCGTATCATCGATCTCAGCAAACGTCATCCGCAGACGGGCGTGGCGTTGGCCGAAGATTTCCTCGCTGCGTGGGCGCAGGCTCATAATCCGCAATTACCTGAGGAAATGCGCAAGAAATTCGGCCTGCCGGAAGATGCGCGCATCCCGGTCACCCCGATCATGATGGAGCGTAATATCGATAGCCTGGCGCGCATGATGGCGCTTTTTCGCGAGGCCAAGATCGCTCCGCGCGATTACGCCAAAGTCGTCAATGCCTTCGATGTCACCTACAGTAATGCCGAAGCCTACCGGGATTCGCATATTGAAAAAGTGTTCGGTCCGATCCCGCAGCTCGACGAAGAAGTCTTCTTCCTGCTGGTCAATCGGATGCATTCCAATTTGGCGGACCGTTGGCGCAAGATGGATATCCAACGTGCGAGTCTGACCCGACGCACGGAGTTCGAAACTTACGAGATGGTGCGCGAAGGGTATGCGACTAACCTGCGGATGATAGACGCTTGGATGGTCGGTAAGACCGAGGCATCTCGGGCGCTTACTTTAGCGGGCGTACTGCTGACAGAGTGGGGAGATTTCGAGTCGATGCAGGAACTCGTCGCCACCGACCCGCAGAAGCGCGTGGTCACCTATAAGGAAAAGAATCTCCTCGCTCAGGATTATTTCCAGCGGGCCGCCGAAGCATACGGCCGCGAAATGCTCAAACTCAGTCCCTCGGAATACACCATCGAGATTTACATCACCTGGTTCCAGTGCTTGTTAGGTCTCGGGCCCAGTGGGCAGGTCAATCTCAACAAGACCATCAATCGCGCCGGCTTGGCAAAGATCCGTGCCAGCATTCTGGCTTTGCCCGGGAAGGCCGCCTCGGCGCATATGAACTTACTCGCCAAGACCTTGAACGCGCGGCTCACCGATGAAAACTACCCTTTGCACGAGGACCTGAAGTATCGTTACCTTGCCAGCACCTTGGTCGTCACGAAGGACGACCCTTTTACGATGGGGCTACAGAAGAAGGTCGCCTATTTTGATGAGCTCTTGAGCGAGATCAGATTGCAGACCCGAATCGACGGTCCAAACACCATCGGTATCGGCCAGGAATTCGGTATCGTCATCAGCGTCGTACACACCGAGGCGATGGGTCGGGTGGCGCGCTTTGGCCAATACCTCAGTAATGACCCCGCGGCGATCGCGGCCAAGGGCAAGCGCCGGGCTACCATCAACAAGAAGGTGCGGGAAACCCAGGGCCCGCGCGATGAGTTCGAGCAAAGCCTCACGGAAACCTTGGCGCCGTTCTTCGACGTCAAAACAATCATTTTTTCGACTCCAGAAGTAAAAGCCAGATCGACGGCCCGTATCGGTTGGGAAGAGACCGTCTTGGCCTACGCGTTAGTGCGAGCCAAGGACGCGAGCGTCGATAAGGTCCCGCCTATCCAGCTAGAATTGAAATTCATCGACCTCAGCGGCCCGGTCACGATCCCCGCGACATCGGCGGAAACCTTGATCAAAATGGTGGCGACGCCGATGCCCGCGCGTCCGGCGAGCAAGGTTGAGATCACTGAGACCTTCGATACTCGTCAGTTCCCTATCAATGGCGGGTTGACTTTAGAAATCAAAGCGACCGCAAACGGACTCGTACCTGAGTTGGATGATCTGCTTGATCTGGCTGCGTTTAAGCAAGGCGTAGAGATTCGTCAGATTAGCCCGCACGAGGGTTTACAGTTGAAAGAACTGAACACTTGGGGCGAAACCGTAGCGCCGCGATCTGAGCGCTTATGGACGCTGACCTTGAATGGTGACCCGATCCGGGCGGCAGACCGGCCGGCTGACATATCGTTACCTGCTGCCAAATCGAAAGACTTTCTGGTGCAACCGCAGACTTATAAGGATCTCGACCTGATTCCGTTGCCTGGGCTATCCGTTCGCGTTGATCGCGTGGCAGCGTTGCCGGGAGCGGTCCTTTCGGTACCGGGCCATCGCCCGATGTGGTGGTTGAGCGTGGGAGGTGCGGTCGTTGTCGGACTAGGCGGTTTGCTTTTCTTGATCTTACGTACGCGACGCGCCACGGAAATTCCGGCCCCTCGGGCGCGTGATGTCTTTAAGATGCCGACGGAAGTGGATGCATTCGCCGCGGTGGCGTTATTGCGCCGCTTAGGTGCGAGTTCGCTCGTCCGCTTGAATGCGGCCCAGCAATCCGAACTGACGTCCGAGGTGGAACGGCTGCAGCAAGTCTGCTTTGGCGGCTCGGGCCAATCGCTATCCGAAGCCGAACTCCGGCGCGTCGTCGAAAAATGGCTCCGCGTGATCCGCTGATTTTAAAAATATTAATCTAACACCTATCCCTATGTCATCTCATTCCCATCCGGTTCCTCCAGCCGCGACCAAGTCCGCCCAAGAATTTGTGGGCGCCGTGCGCGAGCGCGTGGCTAAAGTAGTCGTCGGCCAAGACGTCGTCGTCGAACGCGTCATGATCGCCATGCTTACGGGAGGGCATCTGCTCCTCC
>QYQK01000079.1 GCA_007280935.1 Opitutales bacterium | reverse complement strand
CGGTTTCGAAGGTAAGGTCGGGGGCGAAGATAAGCGATTCGCCATGGGGAGTTATCGCTTCACGGCAGATGGTCAAAAAATCCAGTTCCTCCATCAGTTTACCAATAACACCTGGGCCCAGAGTACGAATGCGGCGGGGGATGAGTTTGGAGGCACTGCTAATGCCGCTCCGATTTTCTACGGAGGCATTCCGAACTCCGTACTTCCGAAAGGCGCACGTGTCATGACAGCTAAGAAAATCAATCTGGTCAGCGAGACTCATACAATCACCCCGAATTTCCGCCAGGTCGACGTCATGGGAGGCTATACGGCCGCCGCAGGCTCTAACTATATTTACTCCGCCCAACTCCCCGAACGTTTGCAAGGTATGGCCATGGTCTGTGAGCCGACAATGAAGGTCGTGACGCTGATGGATGTGCAGGCCGACGGCGCGGGGTATGTCGCCAAGGACGGCTTCAATCTGCTCGCAAGCTCCGATGAATGGCTTTCTCCGGTCTATGCGGCGGTCGGCCCGGACGGTGCCATCTGGGTGGCGGATTGGCAGAACTTCATCATTCAGCACAATCCGACTCCGAGTACAATTCGTGGCGGTTATGATGCAAAGACCGGCGGCGGGGGCGCGCACGAAAATACGCTGCGCGATCACAGTCGCGGACGAATCTACCGGGTAGTTTCGAAAAATAAACCGGTGGTCTCGCCGGCGCTTGGTTCCACCGATGCCGAACTGCTCGCGGGCTTATCGGGCTCGACGCAGTATGGTCGACTGCGTGCGCAGCAAGCCATCGTCGAGGGGCAAAAAATGGGACTGGTTTTGGAACTGAAGAAACTGGCACTGGATGAAAAGTCCGGCATCGCTCCCGTTCACGCGCTCTGGGCGCTCCAGGGGCTGGGTCAGTTGGATGCTGAAACCCACCAAAAGACCCTGCTATCGCGCGATGACATCTTGCGTCGAAATGCGATCCGGGCACTCGGCGATGATGTCGCCTCCCAGGGGCTCTTTTTCGGAGCAGGTGTCGTTGCGGATAAGAATCCCATCACGCGCTTAGCGGCATTCGTCAAATTGGTTGATTTCCCCACGACGCCCGAGGTGCAGACGTTGGTGCGTCAGCTCTCCTCCGATACATCCGTCAAAGCAGACGAATGGCTCAATGAGGCCGCGCACCTACTCGCTAAGAAGCACAAGACTGCCAATTATGTCGAAGGGCCCAATTTGCTTCCCAATCCCAGTTTCGAGGAACTTACCGCGGATAAGAAACTCCCCGTTGGTTGGAAGCGTCGTGATTATGGCACCAAGCCCGGTAGTAAGACGGTGGAGTGGGGCGTGGTGACCGACCCTAAGCTGGTGCATTCGGGCAAGGTCTCTGTGCGTGTCATCGCCCGTGGCGAAGTCGATACGAGTCTGCACGCTGACGTGGAACTCAAGCCGAATACCGAGTATCGCTTGAGCGCTTGGATCAAGACCCACGCCCTGCGCGGCAAAGCCAGCCTGAACGATCATATCGGCCGTGCCGAGACCGAGAAGATCGTCGCTCGTGAATCAGAGTGGGGCGAGGTCGACGTCGTCTTCAACAGTGGCAACCGGACCAAGGCCAGTATCAACCTGCTGCAGGTTGCTGCCGCCGGCGACGCCTTGTTCGATGATGTGAAACTGTGTGAACTGACTTTAGTGGGCGAGGCTCCGGTGACTGTGGGTGTGGCTGCCCGCGGCGAGCAGATCGTCCTCAAGCATCCGATTGCGGCCTGCGTGAACTGCCACATGGTGAAAGGCAAGGGTAGCGCCATCGGCCCGGCTCTCGATGGTATCGCGACCCGTGGGACTCCGGCCTACATCCAGGAGTCATTGCTGGAGCCAAATAAAGTCCTGGCCAAGGGCTTCGAGAAACTTGGGGTCTCTCCCATGCCCCCGATGGGCTTAATCTTAAAGCCGCAGGAAATCGAAGACATCAAGGCGTTCCTGCAGACGTTGAAGTGACGTTTTTGCCCCGAATTCATATCTGATTGCCACGGTGTCTGCCCGGGATATCTCCACCGGCATGTGCGCCGTTGAGCTCAATAAAGAATCGAATCCCTTCGTCAATATTGCGCTGCTGCTGGGCACGACGCTTATCACGGCCGCAATCTTGTACTATGGGATTCCGAATACGGAGTTTCGCGGCGTGCGGACCGGGGTTTTCTTTCCGCACACGGTCGAACTGCCGGAAGACGTACGGTTCATGGATAACCGGATTAAGTGCGAGGTGCCCGAAGCGTTGGCCTTGCTCCGCGCCGCCGTCGTGAAGATCAAGCCCGACTACCCCGTCGAATCGCTGACCTTACGTTTCCAGAATTATTCCTCCGGTTATAAATACAATATCAGCTACGCGAGCTACTATGCGCAGCGGTTGAACTTCGCGGGCGACGGCGGTTATTTCCGCAAAGGCGCCATCGTGGGCGATCCCGTCTTGGATGCGGAAGTGAAGGCCAAGGACGACGAGCTAGAGAAGGCTATCCGCGAGACCCTCGAAGCTTATTTCAAAGCCAAGGGTGCGCAGTAAGCCGCCGGAACCGTACGTCCGGCGCCGGCTTATTTTTTGGCCTTCTTGGGCGTGGCTTCGGTTGCAGGTTTGGCTTCATGCAGGCGGACTTCTGCGATCGCCGGATGGGCTTTAAGCGTCGCCTCCCATGCGGGGTTCGTGCCGGCTTTGATCGACCAGACCGTGACATTATCAATTTCCATGTTTCCGGCTTCGAGCCCGGCGATCATGACCGCGTGAGGCTCGCTCTTGTAGCTGGCATGTTTACCATGGAAGGAAGGACCGTTTTGAAATTGCACGTAGATTTCATCCGCGCGACGCTCGGCCAGCACCGTATACCACTTTCCAGTTTCGAGTTTGAAGCCTTTCGCGGTATCAATCGCCAGACTATCGGCATCAGCGAGAAGCATCGCTCCCTCGGCGCCCCAAGAGATCCGGGAGATATGGTGACCGAATTCGAGGAAAGGTGAGACCGATTTCCGGCTGGCGGCGTCGAAGGGTTTGCCATCGATTAGCCGGAACGAGAACTTGACCGCATATTCCGCCGGGGTGGCGTTAAGGACGATGCGGGGATGGACGCCTTTGTGCGTATCGTGCGAGCTTTGGTATTCTGGAGTGGAGGCTTGGCCCTTGAGGACGCCATCGGCGACGGTCCACCGCGTCCCTTGATTCGGATTCCAGGGTTGAGGGGCGGTCGCATTTTTAGCGGCGGCTCCGGCGGTTGCTTTGATATCGCGGGCTTGGGCGAAGTCGTCGGAGAAAATCACCTTATCGATTTCTACCATCAAAGGTTTGAGTTCCGCGGCCAAGGTGGCCAACGGGAAAAGGGCGAGTAAGGCGAAGCGCATGGGGTTACCTAAGAAACCCGCGACGGAGGTATAAAGTTTCAAGGGGCATCGATAAGTAAGAAAAGCCCCGGATTGCTCCGGGGCTTTAAAGATGGGGTGATTGAGGGGACTTGAACCCCCGACCCCCGGTACCACAAACCGGTGCTCTAACCAACTGAGCTACAACCACCATTCGAGCCTTCTTCGCAGAAGGAAGCCCTATGCAGGGAATCTGCCACGAATTGTCAAACTCTGACAAACTAGCCACGTAAGTCTGCTCCACAGGTCAAACTTGCCTCCTTTCCTAATATTCCATCGTTTATCCTTCCCCTTTACCTCTCCGTATCGCTTTCTCATCCTTCTTTATGTCTACGTTTTCCGATCTCGGCCTCCCCGAGCCAGTCCTGCGCTCACTAGCCGAACACGGTTATGTTACCCCTACGCCCATTCAGGCTCAAGGCATTCCAGCCATTATGGCCGGCAGAGACATCATCGGGGCAGCTCAGACGGGTACGGGTAAGACCGCAGCTTTCGCTTTGCCGGCTCTTTCCATCCTCGGACCCGCGGCCGGTAAGCCGCGCTGTCTGGTCCTGGTACCAACGCGCGAGCTGGCCGTGCAGGTTGACGAGAATTTCCAAAAGTATGGCAAGCACTTCGGGACGCGGACGGCATTGCTCTATGGTGGTGTCGGTTACGGAGCCCAAGTGAAAGCCTTGGAAGAGGGGGTTGACGTCGTCATCGCCACGCCCGGCCGCTTGCTCGACCTTCATGAGCAGAAGCTGCTCGACCTTAAGCATATTAAAATCCTGATTTTGGACGAAGTGGATCGCATGCTCGACATGGGTTTCATCGAGGACGTCACCCGAATCGTGAACTACTGTCCGAAGGGACGGCAGACATTATTATTTTCCGCGACCATCAGCGAAGCCATTGGTCGGATTGCCGGTTGGGCCTTGCGCGATCCCGTCACCATCGACGTCCGGACCGGCTTAGGTGCCGCGGATACGGTCGAACACGCGATTTACCCCGTCGATATTTTCCAGAAGTACGACCTGCTTCTGGCCTTGTTAAATAAGAGCGGTTATAAGTCCGTCATCGTTTTCACCCGCACGAAGCGTGATGCCGACCGTATCGCGGAATGGATCGAAGGGCATGGTACGCCGGTGGCCACGATGCACGCCGACCGGACGCAGACCGAGCGTGCCGCGGCCTTGGCTGGTTTTAAATCAGGGAAATTTTCCATCATGGTCGCGACGGACATCGCCTCGCGCGGGCTTGATATCCGCGGCGTGACCCACGTCATCAATTACAATGTCCCAGAGCATGCCGAAGACTACGTCCACCGGATCGGCCGGACGGGCCGGGCTTCCGCGGAAGGCGAAGCTTTCACACTTTTCTCGCCGGATGAAATGCATCACTTGCAGCAGATCGAGCAACTGCTGGGTCGGGCGATCGAGCGCCGTAAGTTAGAAGACTTCCGTTATTACTCCGAACCTCAGTTGGTGCCTGGTAGCGCCAAGGCGGCGTTGGTTTCTCGTAAACGTAATCGATAATCGTGTCCCTTGTTCCGAGCGAGCCCCCTATGCGCCGAGCTTTGGAGCTCGCTCGCCAGGCTTGGGGTCAGACTCACCCTAATCCCATGGTCGGGGCGGTGATCACGGAAAATGGCAAGATTGTTGGCGAAGGTTTCCATGCGAAGGCGGGCGAACCGCATGCCGAGGTCATGGCACTCCGATCGTTGGGTCGTAAGCCAGGGGCTGAGGCGATTTTGTACGTCACGCTTGAGCCATGTTGCACGCACGGTCGGACGCCGCCCTGCGTGGAAGCCATTATTCAGGCTGGTTTTCGTACGGTTGTCGTCGGCGCCTTGGATCCTAATCCTGCCCATGCCGGGAAGGGGCTCGACTTACTGCGTGCGGCGGGGATTTCGGTGATCGAAGGGGTCTTGGGTGAAGAGTGCGAAGACCTTAATCTGATTTTTAATCATTGGATCACGACTCAGCGGCCACTGATGGCCGTTAAGGTGGCCTCCACTTTGGATGGCAAACTCGTGCTCGCTCCTGGCGAAGGAAAGCAAATCACCGGCGCCGCGGCGCAGGCCGATGTCCATCAATGGCGGCGACTTTTTCCGGCCATCGCTGTGAGCGCCGATACGCTTCTGGCGGACAACCCACGTCTGACCTCAAGAGGTCCTAAGGGTGAATTCTCCCCGATACGTTTCGTCCTTGATCGTACTCTCAAATCGGCCGGAAGGGTGGGGCTGAATCTTTTCCAGGATCATCATCGATCCCGCACCATCGTAGTCGGTCTGGCGGCTCTTGCCCGTAAGTCCGATCTGGCTTGGTATGAGGCCGAAGGGATTACCGTCTGGGCCCTATCAGGTGAAGCTGAAGAATTTCTCGATGCCTGGGCGGAGCGTTGCGCGGCAGAGGGTCTTACGGCGGTCTTGATCGAAGCTGGCCCCCGCCTTGCAAGCGCGCTGCTGCAAGGCGCCTTTGCGGATTACTTGTTCGCTTATGTGTCACCTCGTTTGCGGGGCGACCCCGATAGTCCGGCGTGGTTCGAGGGTGCTGAGCTTCCGATGGTGGCCGTAAGGACCTCGGCTTTGGGCCAGGATGCTCTTTTCCGTGGTTATTTGGGGTAACCTCGATTGATTTCCCTAAAGGCCTCCAAGGCCAAAATTAGCCCCGTTTGGGCCTTCCCGTGAGGGTGGGAGGTTTCTTTTAGCACCAAGACGGCTCCGCCTGTCGGTTTTGGCTCGCCTTTTCAAGAAAAACTTACATCACAGCGAGTCCGCCTCCCTGCCTAAAGCAGAACAAGCCTAACCTTCTAAATCCTAACTACTTATGACAGACAAAATCTTAGAACACAAGCGGAAGGAAAAGCCCTCATTTACGTCTCTCATCGAAAAGAAGCGGGACGGCGGTGAGTTTACGGCCGACGAGATTCGTCAGATTATTGATTCGATCATGGATGCGGAGATGCCCGAGGCGCAGCAAGCGGCTTTGGCCATGGCGATTTACTTTAAGCAGATGTCGGCTCAGGAAACGGCCATGCTGGCCGAGGAATTGCGCCTCTCTGGTGATGTCATCGATTTGGACCGCCTGACTCAGCCCAAGATCGCCAAGGTTTCGACCGGTGGCGTGGGTGATAAGACTTCCATGGTGCTCGGTCCTCTCGGTGCCGCCGCTGGCGTCATCATGCCGGGCATGAACGGTAAGGACGAAGAGTTCTGTATCTCGACCGTCGAGAAGCTCAGCTCTATCCCCGGCTTCAAGGGCAAGGCGACGATGGATCAGTTTCGCCAGCAACTCGAGCGCGTGGGCTGCGCTGTCACCGAGCAGTGCAGCGAAATCGCTCCTGCCGACGATATCCTTTACAAACTCCGCCAAAAGACGGGTACGATTCCCTCCCTTCCGCTCATCACCGGCAGCATTCTTTCCAAGAAGCTGGCCGAAGGCTGCGAAGGGCTGGTAATCGACGTGAAGTGGGGCAATGGTTCCTTTATCCGCGACCTCGAGCAGGCCAAGCAGCTCGCGCGTATCGTCACTCGCGTCGCTCGCTCGCTTAACCGCAAGTGCGTCGCGCTAGTCACCGACATCAATCAGCCTCTGGGTGATTCTGTCGGCACGGGCCTCGAAGTCCTCGAAGCCGTCCGTCTCCTCAAGGGCGAAGGACCAGAAGATCTTCAGGATCTCGTTCTCAAATTAGGCATGGAAGTCGTCCGTCTGGCCGGTGTAGCTGGTTCGACGCTTTCCGCCAAGCAGACGGTTGAGAAGCATCTTAAGGACGGTTCGGCTCTCGAGAAATTCAAAGCGATGGTCCGTGCCCAAGGTGGCAAGACCGATTGGATCGACGAT
>QYQK01000125.1 GCA_007280935.1 Opitutales bacterium | reverse complement strand
GCGGAGACATCGGTCGGCTTGCTCCACGTCACGCCGTCGTCGTCGGAGGTAATGTAGCACGAGCGATTGCCCTTGGGGTCAGCCGGGCCGACGGGCAGCGCGCCGAACTCATGTCCGCCAGCCGGGAAGGTCTGATAGAAGAGGAAGATGCGGCCGGACTTGGTTTCTTGGACGAGGCAAGGGTTATTGCAGCTGTCCGCGCCTTGTTCGTAGGCGACGCGTGGCTTGGACCACGTGGCACCTTCGTCCTTCGAGAAGGAGATCACCAAGTCGTTGCTGGCTTGGTCAGTGGGCTTGTCGCGCCCCTCGGCGACGGCGAGCAGGGTGCCACTCTGCGTGCGGAGCAGCGAAGGGATGCGGACTGAGGGGTGCGAAAGGTTCAGCTTGGCTTCGAAGACGATGATATCGGTTCCGTCAGCGGCGAAGGATTGGACGCAGAGTAGGCTGAGGAGCAGGACGATGCGCATGATTAGAAATTCCAGCTGAAGAAGCCGATGGCCTCGAGTTCACCGATCATCTTCTTCGTCTCAGCAGCGTCGGGGTTGCCGTTGGGCAGGCGGGCTGGGCCGACGGGCACGCCGAGATGATTCATCAATGCTTTGGCGGCACCCATGTAGCCACGCTTGGCCAAGATATCTACGACGGGTTGCACTTTGGCTTGTTCGGCTTGAGCGGTGGTAAGGTCACCTTTCGTCAAGGCGGCGATGACGCGCTGTAAGGGGCCGGGGTTGAAGTTATAGGTGCTACCCACGCCAGCGGTCGCGCCAGCTTGCATCGCTGCCAGGAACATCTCGTCGACGCCAAAAGGCATGTCGAAGCGGCCACCTGCGAGCGCCCGCGCCTTGCGGTAAGCGGCTAGGTCAGGGTTAGAGTATTTGATCCCAGCGAGATTCGGGATGCGGTCTGCAGCCTGCTCGAGGAACTGGTCCGCGGGGAATCCGGTAATGCCGGTCATACCCGGGATGTCGTAATAATAAAACGGCGTGTTTGGCGCCGCTTGGGCGACCATCTCGCAGCAACCGATGAGGTCGTTAATCGTACGCGGTTTGAAGTAGGAGGGCGCGATCATGGAGACGGCCTTGGCTTGATTGCGTTCGGCCCGGGCGGCGAGCGCCGCCGCGTCGGTCAAGCAATTGGCGCCCACGTGGACGATGACGTCGATGCCGACAGCGGGACCAACTTTTGCCCATCGGTCGCTGAGGTCGAGGCGTTCCGCGACCGTCAGGGAGCTGCTTTCGCCAGTCGTGCCTCCGATGAAGACCGAGGTGATATCATGCGAACGCAGAAATTTAGCCTGAGGCTCGACGGCCGCGAGGTTGAGTCCACCTTCCGCATCGAAGGGAGTATGGGTGGCGGTACAGAGACCGGTGAATTTGAAGGAGGCCATAGGTTATATTTTATTTAGAGATGGATGGTAGTAAGCGAATGGAAAGGGCGATGCCTACGGAAAGCAAGGCGATGCCCGCGAAGACGCCAAAGATACCGTTGAGCGGGACAGCGTGGTCGCGTAGTGCCCCGAAGATCCAGTCGGCGAAACCACCGCAACTGATGCTGACGAAATTCATCAGGCCATAGCCAGCGGCTCGGTTTTCCGGGCCGACGAGCTGACAAAGGATGGGCATGCTGTTGCAGTCAAAGAAACCCCAGCCGAAGCCGAAGATGACGAGGAAGGATAGTGCGACGATGAGCGAGGAGGCGTTACCAACGCCGAAGAGGGCAGGCAGAAGCAGGAGCACGCCGATTGCGCTGACATAGATACGGCCGCGCGGATTCTGCCTCGTCCAGCGATCGGCAATCCAGCCACCGATGAGCACGCCGGCAATCGCCGCTACTTGCCAGTAGAGTACCGCCGAGACACCAGCCTTGCCTTGGCCTAGGTGGAAGCGCTCGCCCAGGATATCAGGCATCCAGTCTCGGACAATCCATGCCGCCATGGCCGGGAGCGTGAAGTAGAGGATGAGTTTTAGGAACTCGCGGTTGCGAGCCAGGGAGGTGATGGCTTCCCTGGGGTTGAGTCCGGGGGCGGCCTCCGCGGAGGCCGGCTTATTCTTAAGAAATATAAATAGGGGCAAAGCGTAGAGAGTACCTACGAGGCCGCACCAAGTGAAGGCGCCGCGCCAGCCGAGGTCTGGACTGTCGGCCGCATAGCCTGCGAAGCCCCCGATGATCACGCCGAAATAGATACCCATCTGGTGCAAGCCGATGGCGCGCGACCGGGTGGCGCCGACGTGGTAATCGGCGATGAGCGCAAGTGCGGCAGGAATATAAAAGGCTTCGCTGATGCCCATCACGGCGCGCGTCGCCAATAGTTGCTCGTAGCTGTGGACATGACCTGTTGCCCACGTCACGAGGGACCAAGTAAAAAGACTGAAGCAAATCACGTGGCGGCGGCTCATTCGGTCGGCCAGGAAACCGCCGATCGGGCTGAAAATCGCGTAGACCCATTTGAATGAACCGAGAATGAAGCCCCAGTTCGCCGCCGTGGCGATATCGGGCAAGTCCTTCATCATCGAAGGCTTCATCGTCGCGAGCATCTGCCGATCCAGGTAATTAAGAAGTGCTACGGGGATGAGCAGGGCGACGACGAGCCAAGCGGTGCGGCTAACGGAGGATGTTGGGTTCATCGGTATTCGAGAGGGATCGTCCAGCTGCTGACCTTGGCGGTCCGGAAGCCAGGTTTATTTTCACCGCCGACTGTCACGAGGTCATTGCCGAGTCGCAGCAACGGTGCGGTGACCACGGGGTGGGGCCATTGCCCGACGACTTTGATTTGCAATCCGGTCACGGCGATGATGTCGCTGGAAAGCCCCGGGTGGTCTTGGGCTGGCTTAGGATAGTGATGACCGTCATCCCCGCCGATGAAAAAAAGCGTAGGGCCGACGGCGATGCCTGGCCCAGCGGCCGCGACGATAGGATGAGTGAGCTGAGCGACTTTCGGTGCGGTCCGGAAGTCATTTGAGAAGATCTTGCTTTGGTAGAGGCGCGTGGATTTGCCATCAGTTCCAGTGAGTAAGCAGCCGCTACCGTAAAAGAGAAAATCTCCCGTCGACCCGCAGAGAGGGAGGATGCCATGCGGGGCGGTGGCTTCGAAGGCGCGCCAAGGGGCATCCGGTTTACTCAGATCAAAATCACTCCACCCCAGTTCGGTCTTAAGCGCATCAGGCTCGGAAGAGCCGCCTAATAAAGTTAGTCGACCCCGATGGACCGCATGGCCGGCGTAAGCACGTGGCGTGGGCAAAGGGGCGAGCGGTTTGATCTGTCCCTTGGCGTTGATCTGCCAGGTATTTCTGAGGTGGGTGGAGGCACTACAACCGCCCGCGAGGATCATCGACTTGCGGTCGGTTGACGCGCAGAACGCCGCGTAAGCGACCGGCTCGGGCATCTCGCCGATTTTGCGCCAATGCCAAGAACCTGTTTCACGGCTTAGTAGCAAGATGTCGCCGTAGAATTTCTTGATGCCGCCATCCCAAGGTTGTTTATCTGGAAAGTTCGAGCCACCGATGGCGAGAATCGCCTCGTGTCCAGCGTCATCCATAATCGTCACGGCTGCCATGCCGCCTCGGCCGAGACTGTCGGGTAAATCCGGCAAGGCTTCGGCGGCGAAGGAAGAGTAGCCGCTACAGATTATCAGGATGAGTAAGATGAACGGCATGGGCGACCGCAGGGAATGTGATTAATGCCCCAAATAGACTTACCGCACCAGCCTCAATATTTAATCGTTACGCACCAACCAGCCTTCGGCCGAGCGAACGAATGGGCGAATTTCGCCGTTCACGATTGCAAACCCATTACTCCATTTGGTGCAGCCCGTCGAGAGGACCGAGGACGAACCCTCTTCTTCGGACGGCTTCCAGGTATCCGTCATCCGGTTGTAAGAAAGAATCTGCTTGGAGTAGCCCGGGTGTTTGAGGGCTTCTACTTTGCCTGCTAATTTCCCGTCATCTCCGCCCAAGATCAGAATTTCATCATCCATGACCGGGCAGGGCGAAGGGGCGGCGGCCAGCGCGTGAGGGAGAGCGGCCAGTCGGCGCCATTCTTTACCGAGCGTGAAGGCGTGGCAGTCGGTCAGGTATTCGCGCTCGACGTTTTTTACGCCGGGAGTGAGTGCCACACCACCGAACATATAAAAAGTATCTTTGGTGCCAGCGGATTGCGCGAGCATCCGGCCAGAACCCGCCCAGAGCGGGAGTTCTTTCCAGCCGCCGTTTAAATTCGCTAAATCAATCGCATAGGCGGCGGAAGAAGCGGAGGTGGCCTCGGGGCGTTCGGTGCCTCCAGCGACAATGACTTTGCTGCCCACGAGGGCTCCGGTGGCGTAAGCTAATGGGCGTGGCAGGAAAGGGAAGGGGCGCACCTTGAGTTCGCCTTCTTCGATGGCGAGCGTGTAGCAATCCGCATAGTGCCGGTGAGCGTCGGCGCCACCAATCGTCAGGAGCCCTTGGCGAATGGAAATACCGACCCCGTAGGCGATGGGCCGAGGAAGTTTACCGGCGATGGCCCATTTCTTGGAGCGCGTGCTGGCCAGGGTGTAAACCTGATCGTGCCAGGTTTTGACACCGCCTTCCCAGGCTGGCTTATCTGGGTAATTCGAGCCTCCTGCACAGAGCAGTAGATCGGATGAGGTGCCAACGAAGGCACCGCCGACGCCGGGGGCGTTAGGGGTTTCAGGAAGACGGGACCAGCGCATAGACATGAGAGTGACCTCCACAGGAAGACACCAGAGGGTTGGGTGTCCAGAGATTAGGCAAAGCCACGCAAAATGATGTTGGGGTTAGCTCATAAAAGGGGCGCTTTCTTACGAGATTGGGCTTTAAGGCGGTGCACCTCTGATTTTATAGGCGAGGAGGATTTGTTTGACAGAGACGCCCCGACCTTGCCTTGATTGACCTCCTTTCGCACTGCCTGGTAGCTCAGCGGTAGAGCAGGTGACTGTTAATCACTTGGTCGTAGGTTCGATCCCTACCCAGGCAGCCAGAAAGGGCAATTTCAAGGCCGAGAGGCCTTCGGGTTGGCTTGGTCTTTAATCGCTCGGCCAAACCTTCTCCTTGACCACGGGGGGCGTTGTTGGAGGATGCAACAACTATGGGTCAACAGCTTAATAAAGTCATCAAGCGTCGTCGTCGTCGGGCTTATCTCGAGCGCCAGAAAGATCGCGTCAAAGCCGCCCGCGCCGCGGCGAGTAAGAAAAAGGGCAAGAAGTGAACCGGTTGGTGAGCCAGACCACTCTGTGGGTCGCGCTCATCGCGCTGGTCCTTGTCGCTTGCGATAGCCCTCCGCCCTCGATGGTGGCGCTTAAGGGCATTGCTTATGTGCATGAACGTCGCCGCAGTGAGGCGGACGTCGCCCGAGCTTCTGAAGCTTTCTACGCCAAAGAGCATCATGGAAATGATGTCGTTTACCGTACCGAAGAACAAGAGCGTGTCGGATATTATTTTTTCGTGAAGTTAGATGTCGATCCGCCGGCGGACGGTCGGCTGGTCCTCGAGGTCGTGCGCACGGAAAATACTAAACCCGAACGTTATGATTTTGCGGTGAATCTGAAACCAGCTTTTCCGTTCGGAGAATTCGTCATCGGTCTGACGGGCAAGCAGGCCGGGACCGCCGGTTGGCGTCCAGTGGCCTGGCGGGTTTCGGTGGTCGATGCGAAAGGTAATTTCCTGGCATCGTCGCATAGTTTTCTTTGGGGCACGCCGCTCGACGTCAGTCAGCGCTAAGCACCATGGAGTCGCTGGCTTGGACTCCCTGGCGTCCCTTGCGTCTTCATACGGATATTTCGGCAGAAATTTTAACGGAGCAATTGGATGGGGGTCAGTCTTTTCGCTGGGCGGCCCAACCTGACGGCAGTTGGATGGGTGTTTTGGGGCAAACGTTGGCACGACTGCGTACTGGCAAGCAGGGCTTAGAATGGAGTGCGCCAGTCGCTGATACGTCTGCAGAAGAGCGCCTGCGCGAGTATCTTGATGCCGACGGTAAGCAGGCCCAATTGGCCGAGGCTTTGCCTTGGCGATCGGATTCGGTCTTGCGCGCGGCGATGGCCGCCCATCCGGGGTTGCGTATCCTGCGCCAAGATCCGCACGAGGCGCTCATCGGGTTTTTATGTAGCTCCAATAAGCGCATTTTACAGATTCGGGTCATGGTCGCTGCTTTAGCTTCGAAGCTCGGGCGGCCGCTCGGCGGCGGGTTTTATACGATGCCGACCTGGGAAGCCTTGGCCGAAGCGGATGACGAAATTTTACGGAGTTGTTCGCTCGGTTATCGCGCGGCTTATATCCGCGAGACCGCCAAGATATTAAAGCAAAGTCCGCGATGGGAGACAGACTTTGCAAGGTTAAGCACCCCGGACCTGATGGCGGCGTTGCAGGAGTTACCCGGGGTCGGTCCGAAAGTCGCCGCTTGCGTCACGTTGTTCGGCTTTGCTCGCCTCGAAAGTTTCCCCGTCGATACTTGGGTCGTGCAGGCGCTGAGTTCGGCTTACGGGCTCAAGGGCTGGAAACCTGAACGTTTAGAAGAGTTCGGGCGTTTGCATTTCGGTGCGGCGGCTGGACTGGCGCAGCAGTTTATTTTTTCAGCGGCCCGCCAAGGGGTCTTGCCCGTGGTGCCAGCGCCGGAAACTAAGACACGCCCCAAGTCTCGTAAATAATCGCCGGGGTAAGCGTCGTCGCCGGCGTGCCATAGGCGATCAGTCTGCCTTCGGATAATACGGCCACCTGATGGCAGCGGCGGATAAAATTCATATCATGGGTGGCGACCACGCAGGCCGCGCCGGCCAAGGCGAGATCCAGGCAGGCCTGTTGGACGAGTTCTTGTCGGGCGATATCGAGTCCAACGGTAGGCTCATCGAGCAGGAAGATTTTGCCGAAGGGTTCGCCCAGGGATGCGATGGTCAAGGCCAAGTGAGCAGATTTTTTCTGACCGACCGAGAGTTGCGAAAGTCGCTGGTGGCGTAATTGGGCTAATTCCAGCCGCTCGAGCCAGGCGTCGCAGAGGACGGGGTCGGAGCTAAGGAAGGGGAGATCGGAGAGCGAGAAATCCCACGCCGAATAAGCGGCTTGGGCTCCATAGGCGCGCACGCCTGACAAGAGGGCGGGCGGCGTGGTGCGCGGGTCGTATCCCGCCGTCGCGATTTCTCCGGTGGCTTGGGGAATCAGCCCAGCAAGAGCGCGGAGGAGCGTGGTTTTGCCCGCACCATTGGCTCCGGCGAGCGCGGTGACGGTCCCGAACGGCAGAGAGAGCGAGGCCCCATCTAAGGCAAGGTTGCCGTCGAAATTAACGCTGACGCCCAAGGCCTGCACGGCGATTTCACTCATGGCTTCGCCTTGCTATCCAGATGAACAAGGGTGCGCCCAGAAGCGCCATCACCGCCGCGGCGGAAAGCGGGTTCTGGGGCCAGGCGGCGCGCCCGATGGTATCGGCGCAGAGCAGGAGTCCGCCACCAAGAAGCCCAGAGAGCGGCATCATGAGACGATGCCGCGGGCCGATGATGCCGCGGGCTAGGTGAGGCGCGAGTAATCCGATAAAGGCAACCTGCCCGATTAAGCAAGGGGCGGC
Organism: Opitutales bacterium; assembly: GCA_007280935.1. GTDB lineage: Bacteria > Verrucomicrobiota > Verrucomicrobiia > Opitutales > UBA953 > UBA953. The sequence continues at coordinate 5,756 of QYQK01000125.1, read as the reverse complement.
CGCGGCGGCCAGGGCGGTCAGCAAGACGGCCCAACGGCGCGAGCGATTGACGTCGCAACCACTTGCTTGGGCCGAATCTTCGCCAAAAGAAAGCAGGTCGAACGAGCGACCGAGCGTCAAGAGGAGGCCCGAAGCGAAGGCGCAGAGGAGGCAAGGAAGCCAGATGAGCTCAAGGGTCGCCATACCGAGCCAATCTCCGTAGGCACCATTGGTTAGTAATTCGCGCGATTCATTACTGCGGCTGGCGATGACTAAGGTACCAGCGGCCGTAAATGCATTTAAGCCCAGGCCGGTGATAAGAAGGCGCGCCGTGTTGCCGCGTCCGCTAATGAGCACGAGAAGAACTGAAGTCAGCAAGGCTCCCAGGAAGGCGGCGAGCGGGATGATCCATGGACGCTGCCAGGCGAGAGCGGGAGAGGCTGCGAGCAGAATCGCAATACCGAAGAGGGCGCCGCCAAAAACACCGGTGAGTCCCGGGTCGGCGAGCGGATTACGGAAGACGCCTTGTTGGGCGGCGCCGCCGAACCCCAAGGCTAGGCCGGCCGCCAGAGCGGCCAGGATTCGTGGGGCTCGCAATAGCATCAACCCGCCGCCGTCCCCCCAGCCAGTTCCGGCCGAGCCGACAGATAAGGCGACAAAGATAAGAATAATTAAACCAAGAAGCCCCGATCCGAAGGCCAGCAGCACGCGATTCATTTCCCGAGCTCTTTCAATAAGTCGCTCAAGGCATCCCGTTTCTTGGGCGTGGAATTCGAGGCAGGGGTTTTGTTGCTGCCCGCGCCCGAAGGGGGCAACGCAGCGGGGTTACCCTCTTGGTAAGCGGAACCAGATTTGATCTTATCTAAGGCGGTCTGGAGGCGTTCGGATAGGTCGTTCTTCATGTCATTGAGCGAACCCGTGAGTTTGATGCCCGGCCCTTCGGTGAGGCCGTCGGGCTGAGGGATGCCGGAGCCAAAGCCTAAGGCATTAAAGTATTCCGCGAGCTCGCCGCTGCCGCGCAACTGGGCATCGACGACTAGGGGCCAGTCGGAGAAGGATAATTCGGGTCGCATGCTGATGCCGCCTTTGGCTCCGAGGTGGAGGGTTTTATTTTTAACCTCTGCCAAATCCAGTTTGATGGTCCCGGAGGCCAGGCGGCTCACGCGGAAGTCCGCCGTGTCATAATTAAAATCAGAAAGAATCTTCTGCAGCTTGGCCGCCGCCGAGACGGCAGCGCCCATCTTGGCGATCTTCTCCCCCTGGCCTTTGTTTTTCGTGAGCGCGCCGGCCAGCATCGCGAGTCCACCGAGGGTTTCGCCGATCTGCCCAGCTTTATCCGCCATCAAAGCGGTGCCGCCGGTACGGCCGCCAAAGGCCTGGAGCCGGCCGCCCCGGGAGCTGACAAGGGCATCCAGTTGGAGTTTGGACGGGAGCTCTCCCGCCGTGCCGGCGATACTCACGGCGTGGAGGTCGGCGTCGGCTTTGCCTTGGACGTATTCTTTGATGACGGGGAAGGCTTTGGCGAGGCTACCGAGATCAAGCTGCTTGATGCCTAACTTGCAATCGAGCACGTAAGGTCCGTTACTCGTGGTGGGCTGAAAGGTGAGCTTGCCGAGACCTTCCAAATCTCCTTCGGCCAGTTTACCTTTGAGGCTCAGGAGGCGGAGGGATTTTTCGTCCCCCTCGGCTTGCAGGATGATTTTCTCCGCGACAATCCCGAAGGCGCTGGCTTGGCCGATAGTAAGATGGAGTTGACCGGTTTGGTTATGCCAGAAAGGGCTGAGGTCGGGTTTAGGTTTCAGGGTCACCTTCGGAACGGGTTCGTCGGTTGATTTTGGTATCAGGGAGACGAAGTCATCGACGGCGACGCTCTCGATGGTCACGTTCGCATCCCAATCGGTTTTCGCTCCGGTCGTGGTCTGGACCAAGGTAAATTTCCCGAGGGTCTGGTTTTTCGAAAGCATACTAAATTGACCCGAAGCGGTCAGCCCGCGCGCCGTGGGAGCGTATTTTCCGCGCACCCGAGCCAGTTTGATTTGGCTTTCGTTCTGCTTGATCGACACGTCGTTGACATCGAGGGCGAGAGCGATTTCTCCGCCCGCACTCCGTTCGGCCGATGCCGTATATTCCCCCGTAGCGATGATGCTGAGCGGGCCGGCGAAGGGCTGTTCGGCCAGCGCGCCAAGGTTGCCACGCAATTTCAAAGTCGTGGGCGCGCCGCCGAAGCCTAGCGTAATGTTGCCGCTCGCAATGACGCGCTCTCGGTTCTTAAGTTCGGCCTGATTGAAGCTCAGCACGGTCGTCTTATCGCCGATGAGCAAATCGAGGCTGGCGTTAAGGTCGCATTGTTTGACCCATGTCTTGTCGGCCCAAGTCACAGAAGTTTGCACAAAGGCCATGGGGGCCCCTTCCGTCCGGACAAAAAAACCTTCCGACTTGAAGCCGGCGACGAGATCTGCGCGATTGAGATTGCCCGTTAGTTTCAGTCCGGGAACGAGGGCGGCGACCGATTCGAGGGGCAGATTGGCGGCGTTGGCCTCGACGAGTACTCCGGTTGGCCGTGGGCCGGCCACCGGATACGGCTGACGGAGTTTGAGTGAGAGTAGTCGGGTACCTTGGCGGGAAATGATGGAGTCAGCGGAACTGACGACCGGACTTTTCCCTGCGTCACAATTCACGGCGGCATGGGCGTCGATGCGGATGCCGCGAAGTTTTTCAAGCGGCAGATCTTCCCAGCCAGGTTGGGCGGCAAGTTCGGCGATACCGACGTTGAGATGACTCTTGAGCGACCAGGCGCCATCTTTCCCAGGAATAAAAGTCACGTCGCCGGTGGCGATATTACCTGCGGCTGATCCAATGTTGATTGGTGCGAGCAGCAGGGCGCCGTTTTCAGATTTGAGCGGGAATTGTGCATCAATTTGACGAACCAATAATTTCCCTGCTTTCTCGATCGTCAGGCCTTTGATAGAGTGGGGTCGGATGCTGGCGACTTCAGGTTGCCCTTTGTTGAAAGAAATCTCGGCTTCGCCGGTCCACTTTCCTTCCGTGGCGGCAAGACCACCGAGGGCGAGGAAGGGTGTGAGGGCGATGAGGTCGGCGTCTTGTGCCGCCAGGCGAAGCGAGGCGCCGGCGGATTCCTCTGGAAGCAAGCCGCCTTTCCAGCGGAGCGTCTGAGGAATGGAAACTAAGATGCCGTGACCGCTGAGGGAAAGTTGGTCGACGACGAAGCCTTCGGGCGAACTTTGCGCGGCGACTTTCAACTCCCACTCGGAGCGCGTATTTTTGGGAATGGATTTGGACCATCGGCTGAGATCCGGAAAGAGCGCCTTAAGATCGGCTTTCCCTCCCCATTGCGCGTTGCCGGCGGTGGCGTCGATTTTGCCAGTCAGACGGCAGTCGGGCAGGCTGGTGCTCAGAATGCCGAAGCGCTTTGGATCAATATCGAGTTGGGCGGCCAAGCCGATTTTACCGGCGTTATCGAAACCTTTAAAAGTTACGGCATTACGTCCGCCGGAATCCCGAATATCTCCCGTAAACTCGAGCTGGCGAGTTTGTTCGCGATAGGTCCCGGCTAATTGAAATTCGATGCTACCGGCGGAAATTGCACTGGCATCTTTTGCGGCCAAGCGGAGCTCGCACCGGTTGAGGTCAGCGGCAAGACTTTCAATCGTCAGCCCGGCGGCGCCGAGCGGTCGACGAAAGTCGGCTTTCAGGGTGATTTCGCCGCGGGGATCCGTGAGGGTTGAGCCAATCAGAAACCCAGGCCAGGCGACCCCGACGCGGAGATCAGCGCTCTTGGAGGAATTAAATTCATCTCCCTGCAGGCTGAAGCGGACCAAGGTGCCATCCGCGAGCGTCACCTTGCCGGAAGCGGAGTAGGGACCGAGAGCGAATTTCGGCAGGGTGGGCTGGGCGGTCGTCGTTTTCGGCGCGAGATTTTTGGCGGCAGATTTGGCGGGAGCGCTTAAAGAAATATCTAAACCCTTGGCCTCGAAGTTATTCAGCGCATAAGTGCCAGTGAGGATGGAAAAGAGGGCGGCTTCTCCCTTAATGCTTGCGGCTTTGATTTTGGTGCCATCTTCAAGCGTGAGATTAATACCGTCGGCGGAGAAAGTACCATCCATCGAGGCTTCGACTTTGGTGATGCCGCCCTCGATTTTCGCTTTGGCCAAAAGTTCTTTGACGCGAAGGCCGAGGGGTTCGGGGCGGAGCTGAGAATCAATCCAAAGAACCGCGGCGCCGAGGAGGACGACAAGGACGCCAAGGGTCCAGAGGGTGAGGCGAAGGGCGCGGGGCATAGGACAGGCGGGCAGAATGACTCCCCCGTTTTAACCGGGCAACAAAAAGCCCGGTGGAATTGCTTCCACCGGGCGAATTCAGCCGTTTGGACTCGTTAGGCCTGCGGGGTCTGGCCGCCCGTCGTGCCGCCCTGAGGGGGCTTCGGCTTGGAGGCCTGGCCGTCGGCACGTTTGCGGCGAAGGTAAGACGCCTTCATCAACTCCACGCTGTCGTCGACCTCCATGCTGTAGCAGGCCATGGTCGATTCTTTCGTCTGGCTCATCATGCGGGTACGACCGTAGCGCATCTCTTTGGCTGCCATGACGGCATCCTCGTCGAGGAGACGCTTGAGGTATTCGATCTTCTGCTTGGCCCAGTCCGAGAGGCCGGGGCGCTTCAGGAGCTCTTCGAAGGCCAGTTTCGCTTCGGCGAACTTATGGCTGCGCGTGAGCGCTTCGATCACCTCGATCTTCTCTGCAACGAGCGCTTCGTCGATCAGCGCGGCGACGTCGGCATTGACCGGCAGGACGGAGAAGGCGACGAGGTCTACTTCCGGGAGGGTGATCAGCGCCGGCCCGAACTTCACCGCTTCACCTTCTTTCGTGATCGCCTCGAAGTTGACCGCCGCGAGCGCGTCGGCCTTGGCAAGTGCGCCAATCTTCAGTTCGATCACTGCGACGAGCGAAGCATCCCAGGGCAGGGTGCCGAGCTTGCGGCTGCGGGTGGCGCCGTTTTCGAGGATTTCACCGACCAGGCGGACCTGCACGTCGCTGCCGCCCTGCACGCTGACTTTCACTTGGCGGAGGAAGGAGTTGGAGATGATCGCAAACTGCTCTTCGAAGGCTTCGTCGAGGTCATCGGCCGTCTGGCCGAAGTTGGCGACGCCTTCGCCGGCGGCGGCCATACCCGTCATCAGCGATTCGTTGAACCCGTGGCCAAGGCCGACGGTGGAGGTCGTGATACCGGCGCCGGCGGCCTTGGCGACCTGGGCGAAGATTTCCTGCTCGTTGAGGAGGCCTTGGTTCGCCTGGCCGTCGCTGAGGAGGATGACGCGGGCGATACGATCCTTGCGGGTGAACGGAGCGAGTTGCTTCACGCCTTCTTCCCAGCCGCCGAAGAGGTTGGTCGAGCCACGGGCTTCGATAGCGTTGATGCGCAGGGCGAGGGCTTCGCGGTCGGTGACCGCGATCAGCGACTGCACGACTTCGATGTGATCATCGAACGCGACGATGCTGACGCGATCGTCGTCGCGGAGGCCGCGGACGATGCGAACGGCGCTTTCGAGAGCCGCGGCGATCGGACGGCCGGACATCGAGCTCGAACGGTCGATGACCAAGGCGAGGTCGAGGGGGGAGCGAGGAGTCTCGGTGACGTCCGCGGGTTTGGCCGGGGCGACGAGGCGGACGAGGACATGCGTCGCATCAGCGGCGGCGCGGAGGAAGCCCATTTTAAGGGGCAGGATTTCGATGGTGGGTTGGCTCATGGTGAGGAAGAACCTC
>QYQK01000067.1 GCA_007280935.1 Opitutales bacterium | reverse complement strand
TCAAGTCCGACATCTGGGCCCTCGGCGTTCGTCGTAAGTTCTAAGTCTCACACGCCCCAATCAGGCGCCGTTCTCGCAAGGGCGCGGCGCTTTTTTATGCCCGCATCCCTGATGCGCAGGTAAGACGGCTTGAGTGTCTTTAAACGGCCTTGAGCCGGACCTCAGAACATGTTCTTCAACGCCGGCTTGGTGACTTTGCCCATGGCATTGCGGGGGAGCTCTTTCACAACGGAGAGGCGTTGCGGAATCTTATAGACGGAAAGCCGTGATTTGCACCAATCGCGCAGAGTCGGAAGTTCGAGTTTTGCTTCTCCTTTGACGACGATGGCCGCACTGACGGCTTCGCCCCAGGTATCATCGGGCAGACCGATGACGGCGCACTCCGCGATGTCGGGGTGCTCAAGTAAGGCGGCTTCGATTTCAAGGGCCGAAAGTTTATACCCGCCGCTTTTGATGATATCGACGGACAGCCGTCCCATGATGCGGTAGTAGCCGGTTTCGAATACCGCCATGTCGCCAGTGCGATACCAACCTTCGGCGTCGAATGACTCCGCCGTGGCGGTGGGTTTGCCCCAATATTCTTCAAAGACGTTCGACCCGCGTACTTGGATCTCTCCGGGGATATTTTCGGAGGTAATGATTTCTCCGGCTTCGGTTTTGAGACGGATCTCAACGCCAGGGAGGGCTTGGCCGACGGCGCCCGGACGACGCTCTCCGCGGAGCGGATTGGAGATGGCCATGCCGATTTCCGTCATGCCGTAACGTTCAAGAAGTTTCTGCCCGGTCAAAGCCGTCCAATGTAAGTGCACGGAGGCGGGCAAAGCGGCGGAGCCTGAAACCATCAGCCGCAGGCGGGCGAAGCCGGCCACGACCTTAGCCCGTTCGGCTGCATCGCTGCTTTCAAGCGCTTGGATCAGCTTCACGTAAATCGTAGGCACCGCCATGAAGAGCGTATAGGCATCCGCTTTGACGCGCTCAAGGATGGCCGGTTGATCGAACTTGGTGAATGGCTCGATGGTTGCTCCGACCCAAAGTGCGCAACAGGTCACGTTGATGATGCCGTGGATGTGGTGCATCGGCAGGAACAAGGGGATGCGATCTTCTTTGGTCCATTCCCAGGCCTGGATGAGGCTTTCAATTTGCGCTGAGATGTGCGCATGGGTCGTCACGACGCCCTTCGGCTTGCTGGTCGTACCGCTGGTGTAGAGGATCATCGCCCGTCGGTCGGGCGTGAGCTCGGGCAGCGGGCCTGCGGAATCGTTGGCAGCATCGATGTCGATGAGGCGAATGCCCAAGCGTAGGCAGAGTGGCCCGATTTTAAGTGCACTGGCAGAATCCGCCATGACTGCACTGGCCCCGGAATCCGTCAGGGAATATTCCCATTCAGGCTCGGTGGCCGTCAGGCAAATCGGTACCTTGACGGCTCCCGCGCGCCAGAGACCCCACTGGGCGGCGACGTAGGAGGCTCCGGCAGGAGCGAGCAAGGCCACGCGGGCTTCCTTGAGGTCAGGCTGCCCGGCGAGCAGGGTAGACGCCAAGGACGCGGAGCGCGTCAGCAGATCTTGATAGGTAGTCGTCCCGACAGGGGTACGAAAGGCGACAGCGCTGCCATATTGCTTGGCACGGGCGATAAGCGGAAGGTCGGGCATGGTCGATTAGACGAGGGCGCGAACGATGAAATAAAGCAGGGAAGGAGCGAGCAGGCAGCCGAGGCCAGTGTGGAAGGTTGCGACGAGCGCGCCGTAAGGAACGAGACTGCGGTCGGTCGCGGCGAGCCCGGCCGAAACGCCGCTGACCGTGCCCGCGAGGCCGCCAAAGACCATGGCGGAGCGAGGAGTCTTCAGGCGCATGAACTTCGCCAGCATCGGGGTGGTAACCATCACCAAGATGGCTTTGAAGACCCCGACGGCGATGCTCAGCGTGATGACTTCAGAGCTGGCGCCGATGGCCGCACCGGTGACCGGGCCGACGATATAGGTGACCGTGCCGGCACCAATCGTGGTCAGGCTGATGGCGTCGCGATAGCCGAAGGCATACGCGATGCTGACTCCGATGATGAACGGCAGGAAGGTGCCGATGAGAAGGGCGATCGCGCCGATCCAGCCGGCGCGCTTAGCTTCGGTGGGTTGGACTTCGAAGGCCGTGGCGACGATGGCGAAATCGCGCAGCATATTCCCGCCCATGAGCGCAAGTCCGCTGAAGAAAGTCAGATCGGCGAGGCCTTTGCTGCCTCCGGTCATACGGCCGCCGACATAGGCGAGAGTAAGTCCGATGAGAATTGCGATGGCGGAGCCTTGGACGCGGCCAAAGGTCAATTTCCGGGAGAGGAAACCAGAACAGAACACGACCAATCCGACGATGGCGAAGGAAAGAATCAGGCCGTTATCGACGGCAAGCTTTTGGAGAAGCGTATTCATGGCTCTTAGTTCTTAGGGGCTTCGTCCGCCGCCATGACTTCGCGGCGATTGATGAATGAGACGCAACCGGCGCAAGCCGTGACGGTGGCGATCGCCGTGAGTAAGACCATGGGGCCACCGCTTAGGGCCTTCACGACGTTCTGCTGCATGGCCATCGCGATCACGACCGGGATGTAGAGGGCCGCCCAGTAATTGACGCCTTCTTCGGATTTCACCTGGAGCCACCCGTGCTTATGTCCATGGAAACGAACGGCGATGAGCAGGAGCATCGCGATACCTACGCCTCCGACGTTGGCTTGGACGCCAAGGGCGCGGCCAAGTAATTCACCGAGGAGGATGCCGGTAAGGTGGCATCCGGCAAGCAGGGCAGTTCCGTAGAGGGGCATGATGGGGTAGTGGGGGTACCTATGAAATTGGCATTAAATCGGCGGAGGATGCAAGCCGATGCGACCAATGAGTCTCCTCGCTTGGGTGCGCACACGAAATTACCGTCCTGCATTCATGCCCAGATGACTATCTGACCAAGCAGGGCTTCTTAGGGTCGAACTTCCAGCCAGGGATCAGGAACTGCATCGCCGCGGCGTCATCTCGTGAGCCCGAAGGGAGTTTCAGGTAGAGCTGGTGGGCGGCCGCGAGCTGGGTCGGGTCGATTTCGATGCCGAGCCCGGGTTTTTTAGGAACGGAAATCTTACCGCCCTTAATCTGCAAGGGCTCTTGGGTGAGGCGTTGGCCTTCCTGCCAGATCCAGTGCGTGTCCATGGCCGTTACCTCGCCGGGGGCGGCGGCACCGACGTGGGTGAACATCGCCAGCGAGATATCAAAATGGTTATTGGAATGAGAGCCCCAGGTCAGGCCATTTTCTTGGCACACCTGAGCGACTTTCACCGAACCTTGCATGGTCCAGAAGTGTGGGTCGGCCAAAGGGATGTCGACGGCTTGCAGTTTTAACGCATGCGCCAGCTGACGCCAATCCGTTGCCACCATGTTGGTCGCCGTGCGGAGACCGGTGGCTTTTTTGAATTCGGCCATGATTTCGCGCCCCGAGAAGCCGGCTTCGGCACCGCAGGGATCTTCGGCATAGGCGAGGATGCCCTGAAGATTCTGACAGAGCGTAATCGCATCTTTAACTAACCAGGCGCCATTAGGGTCGAGCGTGATGCGGGCTTTGGGAAAGCGGGCGGCGAGGGCGCGGACGGCCTCGATTTCTTGGGCGCCATGAAGCACGCCGCCTTTGAGTTTAAAATCTTGGAAACCAAAGCGCTCTTGCGCGGCCTCGGCTTGGCGCACGATGGCTTCGGCGGTGATTGCTTCGTCGTTGCGGAGGCGGTGCCAAGCGTGGGCGGAAGCGGACTCATCGCGATAGCCGAGGGTAGTCTTATGCCGGTCGCCGATATAGAAAAGATACCCTAACATCTCGACTTCGGAGCGTTGTTGACCCGTACCAAGCAGCGCGGCCACCGGTTGGTGGAGATGTTGACCGAGCAGGTCGAGCAGGGCGGATTCAATCGCCGTGATGGCGTGGATCGTCACGCGGAGGTCGAAGGTCTGCAGGCCGCGGCCACCGGCGTCACGATCGGCGAAGGCGGCGCTGATGGTCGCGAGCAGCTTTTCGTAGTCTGCGATTTCCTTGCCGATAAGTAGGGGTGCCGCGTCTTCGATCGTTTGCTTAATCTTTTCGCCGCCGGGGACTTCGCCTAACCCCGTCTGTCCGGAGCTGTCGGTAATAAGGACTATATTACGGGTGAAGTAAGGACCGTGCGCACCGCTCAAGTTGAGCAGCATGCTGTCGTGGCCGGCGACCGGCACAACGCGGATGGAAGTGATGAGAGGGGTGGTCACGTTAAAATCAGGCGCGGGTTCGGGCGCGGAAGACCAAGGCGGCGGCGACGAGGGAGGAGAGGGCGAGTCCGTAGAGACCGCCTTGAATCGAACCCGTATGTACCGTGAGCCATCCGAAAGCGTAGGGGGCGACGAAGCCACCCAGGTTGCCGATGGAATTGATTAAGGCGATGACGGCGGCGGCGATGCGCGGATCAAGGTAACCTTGTGGAATGGGCCAGAATAGCGAGGAAGCTGACTTGAAGCCGAGGGCGGCGAAACAGATGGCAACGAAAGCGATGATCGGCCCGCCGGTCGTGGCGAGGAACATGCCTAAGCCGGCGATGAGCAAAGCGACCGCGACCCAAGCTTGTTGGTTTTTATAACGCGCGGCGCCGGCGGCGGCAAAATACATTCCTGCAATGGAAATCAGCCATGGCAATGAATTGAGGCAGCCGACTTGCATGTCGGTCATCTTGCCCATCGAACGGATGATGGTCGGCAGCCAGAACGTCGCCGCGTAGATGGTCAGCTGGATGGCGAAGTAGACGACGCAGAACAGGATAATCTGTAGGTCGCATAGTAGTTGCCAGACGCTGGGGCGGTAGGTGCGGTTTGCTGCCTCGGCCTCGGCTTCGAGGGTCGAGGTCAGGGCTTGCCGTTCGCCGTCCTGCAACCACCGGGCCTCTGCTGGAAGGGAGTCGAGCCAGCGCCAGGTGAAAACCGCGAGGACGACCGAGAAGGCGCCTTCGGCGATGATCATGAACTGCCAGCCTTTGAGTCCGTAAGGCTGGAACTGCAGCAGATAGCCGGAGAGCGGCCCAGAGATGACGGAAGCGATGGCGGAGCCGCTCAGGAAGATTGCGATGGCTTTGCCGCGGTCCGCCGAGGGTAGCCAGCGAGTGAGGTAATAGATGACGCCTGGGAAGAAGCCGGCTTCGGCCGCGCCGAGCAGGAAACGCAACCCATAGAACTCGTGGGCGGTCGTCACAAACGCCATGCAGGCCGCCACTGCGCCCCACAGCAGGGCGATGATGGCCAGCCAGCGACGCGCACCGATGCGCTGGAGGATGAGGTTGGAAGGGATTTCGAAGACCGCGTAGCCGATGAAGAACAGGCCGGCGCCGAAGCCGAAGGCTTCATCGTTGAGGCCGAGGTCCGTGTGCAGATGCTCCTTAATGAAGCTGATGTTTACCCGGTCGATGTAGTTCACGATGAACATCACAACGAAGAGCGGCAGCACGCGCCACTTGACCTTCGAGACCGCAGATTGGAGGGTTTCGAGCGGCACGGTTAATTACTTAACTCCGGCTTGGGCAATCAACGCCGCGAGCTGTTCGACTTCGGCCGGTTTAAGATCGGTCAAGGGTGCACGCACGGGACCGGCGCTATGTCCGACAATCGTCGCTCCGGCTTTGATGATACTGACGGCGTAGCCGGCGCTCTTGTTGCGAATTTCGAGATAAGGCAGGAAGAAGTTATCGAGTAAGCGGTTCTGGGTGGCGACGTCATTCTTGGCGACAGCGTGATAGAAATCCATCGCAGCCTGAGGGATAAAGTTGAAGACCGCCGAGGAGTAGACCGGTACGCCCATCGCTTTGTAAGCGGCGGCGTAGACCTCTGCCGTGGGCAGGCCTCCCAAGTAACTGAAACGATCTCCCAGGCGACGGCGAATCGAGACCATGAGTTCGATATCACCGAAACCATCTTTGTAGCCGATGAGATTGGGGTTATTCGCCGCGAGTTTTTCAAGATGATGCGGTTGGAGGCGGCAGACGTTGCGATTGTAAACGATGACGCCGATTTTGACCGACTTGCAGACTTGGTCCACGTGCGCAGCGACACCGTCCTGATTCGTTTCCGTGAGGTAATGAGGTAACAGCAAGATGCCCTTAGCACCAAGCCGTTCGGCTTCTTGGGCGTATTGGATGGCAACGCGAGTGGGGCCGCCCGCACCGGCGAGGATCGGCACGAGGCCATCGCAGGTATCGACCGCGGTCTTGATTACCGAAGAATATTCCTGGGGTTCGAGGGAGAAAAATTCGCCCGTGCCGCCAGCGGCGAAGAGCGCCGTGGCGCCGTAGGGCGCGAGCCACTGGAGGCGCTTAGCGTAACCGGTCGCATCGAAGTCGCCGTTCGTCTTGAAGTCGGTGATGGGAAAGGAAAGCAAGCCTGACGAAAGGACGGCTTTTAATTCGTTGGGAGACATGAGAGGAGCGAAGGGGTCAGAGGGCGGCGTCGGAGCGCGTGCCATTGACAAGGCGGGAGAGGTCGAGCGGGTTGGCGTTCTGTAGTTCCGCGGGTAACTGCGCGTCGGGAAAGTTTTGGTAACAGACCAGACGCGTGAAGCGATAGATGGCATTGGAACCCACCGAGGTCGAACGTCCATCGGAAAGCGAAGGGTAGGGGCCGCCGTGTACGATGGCATGTGAAACTTCTACGCCGGTCGGGAAGCCATTGATCACCAAGCGGCCCGCAATGGCTTCGAGTTGGGCGACGAGTTCCTTATTTTTGTTAAGATCCTCGTCCGTGCCATGGATGGTCGCGGTGAGACTGCCGTGCAAGGCCGTCACGACGCGATTACGTTCTTCGCGGTGGGCGCACCAGACGACCAGGGAGCTTGGGCCGAAGATCTCTTCCTGCAGGGAATCGTTGTTCAGGAAGACGGCAGCCTCGGTGGCGAAGAGCGTCGGCGTCGCACGATTGGCGTCGCCGCTCGATTTGGCTTGGGCCAGGACGCGGACGTTTTTCTGCGCGGCGCGTGCCACGAGCCCGTTGACGTACGCATGGTGGATGCCCGAAGTAAGCATCACGCCTTCGGCAGCTTCGGCGAACAAAGTGGAAAGCCGTGCGATAAAAGTTTCGGCTTCGGCGGAGCGTTCTAAGATTAATAAGCCGGGCTGAGTGCAGAATTGACCGACGCCTAAGGTGCACGAACCCAGCAAGCCGGTGGCAAGGCCTTCGCCGCGAGCGGCAAGGGCGCCTGGTAGTAGCACCACGGGATTGACGCTACTCATCTCGGCGTAGACGGGAATGGGCGACGGGCGGGCTGCCGCGGTATCCATCAAGGCCCGTCCACCGAGGCGAGAGCCGGTGAAGCCGATGGCGCGGAGCGCGGGGTGCTTGGCAAGCTGTTGACCGACGACGCGGCCTTGGCCGATCAGTAAGGAGAAGGTGCCTTCGGGAAGGTTGCAGGCGCGGACTGCGTCTACGATGAGCCCACCCATGATTTCTGCCGTGCCGCAGTGGGCATGATGCGCCATCACGATGACCGGACAGCCGGCGGCAAAAGCGGAGGCGGTGTCTCCGCCTGCTACCGAGTATGCGAAGGGGAAATTGCTGGCGCAGAAGACCG
>QYQK01000144.1 GCA_007280935.1 Opitutales bacterium | reverse complement strand
GGGTGCCGCCGTTGATCGAGACCGAACCCGTGAAAGTGTTGGCGCCGGAAAGGATTTGGGTGCCAGCGCCTGACTTGACGAGGCTGATGGTCCCCGTCAGTCCGCTGATGACGCCGCTGAATCCAACGCCCAGTGTGGTTGTGCCGCTGAGGGTGAGCGTCGAGCCCGTCGCGTTTAGGTTGGTGATCGATGGCTTGGTAGTCGTCCCAGTGTTGCCGTCCGAAAGATAGGCAACTTCAAGATTCTTGCCGTTGAGGTCTACGACCGAGGCCACACCTAGAGCGGTTGCAGGATTGAAAATAAGTCCGGTGGTCGTCGGAAGGGCGTTGTTGATGCCGATCTGAAGGTTAGCTGCGACGGGGTTATTGGCGTCAGGTACCGATGCTTCGATGATGGTGTTGCCGGTATACGTGCTTACGCCGCCCAGAATCGTGGTGCCACCTCCACCAGAGGTGGCGCTGTTGCTGATCATCAGGTCGGCGTTACCGCTGATGACGCTGTTTACCGTGAGTTTGCCTGGAACGCTGGCCGCACCTTTGGTGGAGCCGATCGAGGTGACGAAACTTGACTTGGTGTAGGTGGAGGCCGACCAAGAGCCGGCGGTCACCGCGGCGGCGCCTGAATTTAGGACGATGGGAGCGGAAATCGTACCACCCGTCAGACCTGAGGTATTGGAAAGAATGGAACCTGTGGTAGATACTTTGATTGCGCCTGTGCCTGTGACCGTGACGGCGGCCCCGTCGACGTTGAGGCGTGTGCTGGCGCTGAGGACCAAGTCACCGGTAAGAGTGGAATTGGCAGTGATCGAGAGTGGCGTCGTCGTGCCGAGCACGACGCGCCCAGCACTGATAGTAAAACCGGCTCCCGAGTTGAAAGTTGCGGCACCGCCTAACGTTAAGTCGCCGCTTCCAGATTTCGTCAGGATACCTGAAAGGGTGACTGCTCCAGTAGCTTGCGTGAAATTGAAGGCTCCGGTGTCGATCGTGCCACCACCTGTCCCAATCGTGAGCGCATTAGTGGGCGCCACGGTTCCGGTGATTTTGAGCGTACTCGCCGCATTGATGCTGATTGTGCCCGTCGTGTTAATGTTGCTCAGGCTGCCAATCTGAAGTGTACCACCGCCGATGATAGAGGTTGAACCCGTGTAGGTGTTCGTTCCTCCAAGGATTAGGGTCCCGGCGTCGGATTTAGTCAGACCTACCGAACCAGCGAGCACAGAGTTGATCGTGGCGGAAACTCCTGAAGTTACTACAGACACCGTGGCACCAGTCAGGGTGATGGTGCCGCTATTGAGCGTGTAGGCTCCGGCGGTGTTGGAGAAGGATAGTCCTGTAGCGCTGACCGTCCCGGTCGTAACGGTACCGGCCGTGCCACCGAAATTAGCCGTAGTGGAATCCCAGCCACCCGTGCCATCCCACGTTCCGCTACCACCTGTTCCTGAGCCAGTCCAACCAGGGCCGGCCCAGTAAAGCGGAATATACGCCGTCTCAGTCATCACGAAGTTGTCTAAGCCAATTCCTTGTGAGTTGGATCCCGTGGTGTTGAAGTTCCAGAGAAGGTAGTAGCTACTACCTGCCGCCAGATTAATCCCGGATATTGTAAGGCTCTTGCTTACTGTTGTGCCGGTGGAGAAATTATAGGCACTTGTCCCAGTGGTAAAGGCCCCGCTATCTCCCGCGGTGTTAGCGGTCCAAGTTGTTCCGTTGGTGGAAGTGGAAAATGAGACAGAAGCTGCCGCAGTGTTGATGCGATATCTTTCGTAGTCAAAAGCCAGTGAGATTGATCCTAGAATGGATCCAGTATTATTTGTAAAACCGAATATGATGCCATTTGGACTGGCATAGCCGCTTGATGTCATGAAACCAAGCGCCCTGTCTGTTGTTCCGTTTTGCCCCCAGTTATAAATTCCACCGGTAGTAGGATTAGTTGCACCGCTGGATTGCTGTGTTGTTGCGGCTCCCGCATTCGAGGCGTAATTAGGTGCCGCACCCCCGCCTGCAGCTGTAACTCCCCAGCCGCTGGTGATGCTTGCGGTTGCACTTGTGCTGAGCATCGTGTCGAAGTTTTGGCTTACCTGCCCGATGCTCGTAAGTGAATATTGGATCGTAGCTTTAAGTGTACCAGCCGTCGCGGCGAGGGCGGCGCCGGCGAGCAGCGCGGTGCGGGGGAGGGGATTCGAACCGATCAGGCGTGCGGCGGCCAGGAGCCAGGCGATCGAGGACGGTTTGCGCATGGCGTTGAATCTCACGATTGCCCCGAGGCTTGCACGAAAGTTCTGACGGCGGAAAGTTAAGATTATTGGTCAGCCAAGTGACGGAATTTTCCGCGGTTGTAACGGTTAATATTTATTTTTGTGACGGTCGGGTGAAGTGCACTGAAAGCGTCACGCGAGTGATTATTATTGTTCACTTTAGTTGCAGGCGTGTGACGTTTCCGTACGCCACGGTGTCGGTGGCATGACACCGCCAGTCACACTTCCGACACAAAGAAGCCCGACTCAAGGAGTCGGGCCTCAGTAACGAGCTGAACGGTCGCTTACGGAAGCTCGGTCCGGCCCATCAAGAACTTATCGCACTCGCGCGCGGCACCGCGGCCTTCGTTGAAAGCCCAAACGACCAGCGACTGACCACGCCGGCAATCGCCAGCCGCAAAGACGCCGGCAATGCTGGTGGTGTATTTTTCGTGTTCGGCTTTGACGTTGGTACGCGCATCGCGTTCGACGTTCAGCGCCTCAAGGACCGGCTGTTCTGGGCCCATGAAACCCATGGCGAGTAAAACGAGTTGCGCCGGCATTACCTTTTCGGTGCCAGCTACGGGTTGGGGGACGAACTGACCTTTATCGTTTTTGCCCCATTGGACTTGGACGGTGTGGACAGCTTTGACGTTACCTTTGTCGTCAGCTTCGAATTTGGTCGCGGTGGTGAGGTAGACGCGGGGATCAGCACCATATTTGGCCGCCGCTTCTTCCTGGCCGTAATCCATCTTGTAAGTCTTAGGCCATTCGGGCCAGGGATTATCCTTAGCCCGCGTGAGCGGGGCTTTGGGCATGATTTCAACTTGGACGACCGAGTTGCATCCATGGCGCAAAGAAGTGCCCACGCAGTCGGTGCCGGTGTCGCCGCCGCCGATGATCACGATATCTTTGCCCTTCGCATCGATGAAGTTGGCGGTGGGGTTGCCGTCGAGCAGGGATTTGGTATTGGCGGACAGGAAGTCCATCGCGACGTAGATGCCTTTAGCCTCGCGGCCGGGAATCGGGAGGTCGCGGGCCTTGGTGGCGCCGGTGCAAATGACGACGGCATCGAAATCTTGACGGAGTTTTTCGACGGCGAGGTCGGTGCCGATGTTCGTGTTGCAGACGAATTTGACGCCCTCGTCTTGGAGGAGCTCGATACGTCGAAGCACGACTTCTTTTTTGTCCAACTTCATGTTGGGGATGCCATACATGAGCAAACCGCCCGGACGATCGGCGCGTTCAAAGACCGTGACGTTATGTCCGGCATGGTTAAGCTGGGCAGCGGCGGAAAGGCCAGCCGGTCCCGAACCAATCACCGCGACTTTCTTGCCGGAGCGTTTCGTGGGCGGCTTGGGGATGACCCAGCCGTTTTCCCAACCTTTATCGATGATCGAGACCTCGATGTTCTTAATCGTCACGGCGGGCTTGTTAATCCCGAGCACACAAGAGCCTTCGCACGGAGCAGGACAGACGCGGCCGGTGAACTCCGGGAAGTTGTTCGTCTTGTGCAGGCGTTCCAGTGCTTCGCGCCAAAGACCTCGGTAGATGAGATCGTTCCACTCAGGAATCAGGTTGTTGATTGGGCAGCCGCTGGCCATGCCGCTGATGAGCTTGCCCGTATGGCAGAAGGGGACGCCGCAATCCATGCAACGGGCGCCTTGCTTCTGGAGTTTTTCATCCGAGTGGTGGTGGTGAATTTCCTTCCAATCTCCGATGCGGGTAAGCGCATCGCGATCGGCGGGTAGTTCGCGCTGATATTCAAAGAAGCCGGTTGGTTTTCCCATGGTTCAAAAGTTTGGTAGAGGGTGTCCGGGAGGTTGCTCAGCCGCCCCCGACGCGGGCGGCGTCGCGGGCATTGATTTCGAAGGCTTCGTTCAGGGCATCGTCCCCGCTGAGGCCTTTAGCTTCGGCGGCGGCAATCGCCTGGAGGACGCGCTTGTAGTCCTTTGGCATGACTTTCACAAACTGCTGCAAGCTCGCATCCCAGTTCGCCAGGAGGCGTTTAGCCTTTTCGCTGCCCGTGAAGTTAGCGTGCCGTTGGATGAGGTTGCGGAGTTCGGCGGCATCGGCCGCTTCAGGCTTTTCCAAGCCGACCATCTGCTTGTTACAGCGGGTGGCGAAATCGCCTTTCTCATCTAAGATATAAGCAACCCCACCGCTCATGCCGGCGGCGAAATTACGGCCCGTCGTGCCGAGGACGACGACTTTGCCTCCCGTCATGTATTCGCAACCGTGGTCGCCCACACCTTCGACGACGGTGCTGACTCCGGAATTACGCACGCAGAAACGTTCGCCCGCGACACCGCGGAAGTAAGCCTCGCCGGAGGTCGCGCCGTAGAGGGCGACGTTGCCGAGGAGGATGTTGTCTTCGGCCGCGAAGGTGGCTTTGGCATCAGGGTAGACGATGATACGTCCGCCGCTGAGGCCTTTGCCGACATAGTCATTGGCATCGCCTTCAAGTTCGATGGTCACGCCCGGAGGCACGAAAGCACCGAGGCTCTGTCCGGCGCTCCCTTTGAACTTCAAGTGGATGGTGTCGTCAGGCAGACCCTTCCAGTGCTTCTTGGTGATTTCATTGCCGATGATGGTCCCGACCACGCGGTGCGTGTTCTTAATCTCCATCTCGATGCGGACTTTCTGGCCTTTCTCGATGGCCGGTTGGCATTGGGCCAACAGGACCGAGAGATCCAGCCCCTTGTCGAGGCCGTGGTCTTGGATTTCGGTGCAGAAGCGGCCGACTTCGGGTCCGGCCTTTGGCGAATAAAGAAGCTTGGAGAGGTCGATGCCCTTGGCTTTCCAGTGATCGACAGCATGACGCGCTTCGAGAATGTCGGTGCGGCCGACCATTTCGTTGAGCGTACGGAAGCCGAGTGAGGCCATGATTTCGCGGACTTCCTGGGCGATGAAGCGCATGAAGTTAACCGTGTCAGCAGGATCGCCCGTGAAGTTCTTACGGAGCTCGGGGTCCTGGGTTGCGACACCAACCGGACAGGTGTTAAGGTGGCAGACCCGCATCATGATGCAGCCGAGGGTCACCAGCGGGGCCGTGGCGAAACCGAATTCTTCGGCGCCGAGGAGGGCGGCGATGACGACGTCACGGCCGGTTTTCAGCTGACCGTCGGTTTCGACGACAATCCGGGAACGCAAGTTATTCAGGACCAGGGTCTGGTGGGTTTCGGCTAGGCCGAGTTCCCAAGGCAGACCGGCGTGCTTGATCGAAGTCTGCGGGGAAGCGCCGGTTCCGCCGTCGAAGCCAGAGATGAGGACGACGTCGGCGTGCGCTTTGGCGACGCCAGCGGCGATGGTGCCGACCCCGACTTCGGAAACGAGCTTAACGCTGACGCGGGCTGCCCGATTCGAGTTTTTCAAATCGTGAATCAGTTCGGATAAATCCTCGATCGAGTAGATATCGTGGTGCGGGGGAGGGGAGATGAGACCGACGCCCGGGGTGGAGTGACGCACCTTGGCGATGGGCGGGTAGACCTTGCCGCCGGGAAGCTGACCGCCTTCGCCAGGCTTCGCCCCCTGGGCCATCTTGATCTGGAGTTCCTTGGCGTTGGTCAGGTAGAGGCTCGTGACGCCGAAACGGCCGGAAGCGACCTGCTTGATGGCGGAGTTCTTGGAGTCGCCTTGTTCGTTGGTCCAGGTGTAGCGCTCCGGATTTTCGCCGCCTTCGCCCGTGTTGGATTTACCGCCGAGACGGTTCATCGCGACGGCGAGGGTTTCGTGGGCCTCGGTCGAGATAGACCCGTAACTCATCGCGCCCGTCTTGAAGCGTTTGAAGATATTTTCGAGGGACTCGACTTCTTCGATCGGGATGGCCTTTTGGGCTTTGAATTGAAGCAACCCGCGCAACGTGAAGATCTGCTGCATCTGGTCGTCGACCAGTCGGGTGTAGGTCTTAAAGGTGTCGTAGTTGTTCGTGCGGACGGCCTTTTGGAGCGAGTGGATGACCTGCGGGCTGAAGAGGTGGCCTTCGCCTTCGTTGCGCCATTGGTAATCGCCACCGACTTCCAGGGTCGCCGCATGTTCCATACTTTGAGGGAAGGCGCGGCCGTGGCGTTCCAAGGCTTCTTCGGCGATGGCGTTCAGGTCGGCGCCTTCGATGCGGGTCGCCGTACCGGTGAAGTATTTATCGACGACTTTCTGTTGGAGGCCGACACATTCGAAGATCTGGGCGCCGAGGTAGCTCTGGATCGTCGAGATGCCAATCTTGGAGGCGACTTTAACGATACCCTTGGTCGCGGCCTTCACGTAATTCTTGCAAGCCGTGTAGTGGTCGACGCCCACGAGCAGACCTTGACGGATCATGTCGTCGAGGGTTTCGAAGGCCAGGTAAGGATTGATACCGGCGCAACCGTAGCCGATCAACGTACAGAAGTGATGCACTTCGCGAGGTTCGCCGGATTCGAGAATCAGGCCAACTTTGGTCCGCTTACCTTCGCGAATCAGGTAATGGTGCAGACCGGAGACGGCGAGGAGAGGCGGGATGGCGGCGTTAGTGCGATCAACTTTGCGGTCGCTCAGAATGATAAGATTAATACCGGCGTCGATGTGGAGACCGGCCTGGCGGCAGACTTCGTCCATGGCGGCTTCGAGTCCCTTGGCGCCTTGTTTGGCGTCAAAGAGCGTCGGGATGGTGACCGAACGGAATTCGCCTTGGGCGACGTGCCGGAGCTTGGCCAACTCTTCGTTGGTCAAAATCGGCGTCTGCAGTTCGATCAGGTGGCAACTCGATGGATTAGGATCCAACAGATTGCGTTCTGGGCCGATCGTCGTGACGGAAGAGGTGACGATTTCTTCGCGGATACAGTCGATCGGCGGATTGGTGACCTGCGCGAAAAGCTGTTTGAAGTAATCGTAGAGGAGCTTCGATTTATTCGAAAGGACGGCGAGCGGGATGTCGGTACCCATCGAGCCCATGGCTTCGACGCCGTCTTTGGCCATCGGGACGAGCAGTTTGCGTTGGTCTTCGAAGGTGTAACCAAAGGCTAACTGGCGTTGGACAACCGTGCCGTGCGCTTCGGAGGGGGCCTTCGGGGCATCGGCGATGTCCGCGAGTTTGATGAGTTTGTCATCGAGCCATTGACGGTAAGGCTTTTCGGACGCGATCTGCTGCTTGATTTCGTCGTCGGCGACGATGCGGCCCTTTTCCATGTCGACCAAGAACATACGGCCTGGCTGCAGGCGACCCTTGCTGGCGATGCGTTCGGGCGGGATGGTCAAGACGCCGGCCTCCGATGCCATGATGACAAGGTCATCCTTGGTCACGTAATAGCGGGAAGGGCGGAGACCGTTGCGGTCGAGCGTGGCGCCGATCATCGTGCCGTCGGTAAAGACGACGGACGCTGGGCCATCCCACGGTTCCATCAGGCAAGAATTGAATTCGTAGAAAGCCTTCTTCTCTTCGCTCATCGATTCGTGGCCATTCCAAGGCTCAGGAATCATCATCATCATCGCTTGCGGCAGCGAGCGGCCGCCCATCACGAGAAGTTCGAAGACGTTATCAAACATCGCCGAGTCGGAACCATTGGGGTTCACGACCGGTTGGACTTTGGCGATATCCTTACCGAAGAGGGGGCTGGCCAGCAGAGGCTCGCGGGCCTTCATCCAGTTAACATTGCCGCGCAGAGTATTAATTTCTCCGTTATGGGCGATGTAGTGGTAGGGGTGAGAGCGTTCCCAGCTGGGGAAAGTGTTGGTCGAGAAGCGGGAGTGGACGAGGGCAAGCGCCGTATCCATCGAAGCATCGCCGAGGTCAGGGAAATATTGGCCGACTTGTTCGGGCATCAGCATGCCTTTGTAAATGATCGTCCGGCAGGAGAGACTGCAGGCGTAGTAGAAGTTGTCTTGACCAGAAGCACGCAGACGGAAGTGGGCCTGTTTGCTGACGATGAATAATTTACGTTCAAAGTCCTGATCGGTGGCACAAGCCGCCGGGCGACCGATGAAAGCTTGGCGCACGCAGGGTTCGCTCTTGACGGCCGTCTGGCCCAGGGTCGTGTTTTGGGTGGGTACGGTGCGCCAGCCGAGGAGGGTGAGGCCTTCAATTTTAAGCAGCTCGACGAACACGCGTTCGCTTTCGGCGCGAATCTTGGCGTCCGGAGAGAAGTAGAGCATGCCCACGCCGTAGTGTCCCGGCTGGGGGAGGGTAGCGATGCCGGCGGCCGGGGCTACTTTCGTGAAGAAACCATGCGGGAGTTGGAGTAGGATGCCGGCGCCGTCGCCCGTATTGGGTTCGCAACCGCAGGCGCCCCGGTGATCGAGGTTTACCAGAATGGTCAGCGCTTGCTGAATGATGTCGTGGGAACGTTTGCCCTTCATCTGGCAAACGAAGCCGACGCCACAGGCATCATGCTCGAACTGGGGGTCATAGAGACCCTGTTTTTCGGGAAGTCCGGGATTCTTCATTTCTGGTATAGGGAAAAAGGCTTTGAAAGTTACGGGGGGTGGTCGAGAGCCACCAGAGGCAGTGGAGGCAACCGTATGGAGGTTAAATCTAGTGAACAATAATCCCCCCCTGTCAAAGGCAACTTAACGATAGCCGGAAGGGTTGTTTGGGCTGTTTCCGGACGCTGGGTCGGCGTCCCTGCGAGCGGCTGCTTCATTTTAATAAAGATATGCCGATAAATAAGCCATTCGTGAGGTTTCTTGGGCGGGATTTCCGTCGAGAACCAGTCAACTTAGTCCGTCTCCCTTGACTTTGTTTCCAGCCCGCTCGACTTACTTACGGCTATGAAAGCCGACAACGACCTTTACCGCCAATTGCGCGAG
>QYQK01000132.1 GCA_007280935.1 Opitutales bacterium | reverse complement strand
TCTTAGCGGCGACGGCCATGCCGACGATGTTACCCGTGCCTTGTCCGAGAGGGCCCGTGGTAGCTTCGACGCCGACCGTTTCGCCGAACTCGGGGTGACCGGGAGTCTTGGAATGCAGTTTGCGGAAGGCTTTTACTTCTTCGAGGGGCAGATCAAAGCCGGCGAGGTGAAGCCAGCCGTAGATAAACATCGAGCCGTGACCCGCGGAGAGCACGAAGCGATCGCGGTTGACCCATTGCGGGGCCGCGGGGTCGTGGCGGAGGAAGTTGCCGTAGAGGACGGCACCGATTTCAGCGGAGCCCAAGGGCAGGCCGAGGTGACCCGAATGACAGGCAGCCACGGCATCCATGGCAAGGCCGCGGGCTTCGGTGGCGGCACGGGAAAGGTCGGCGGAATTATTGAGCGACATATTGCTTATCGGTAAGGAAAATATGGGGCCGATTCCAGCCTTGAATGAAGGGCGGGGAGCCTGCCAAATGGTTCTATGGCCGATAAAGAACTAGAAGAGGGCGCCCAGTTGCGTTTGGACTTCGCAAAATTGCGTAAAATCGCCTCTGGACAGGCGGAAGTCATCCCGGCGGTCGCGCAAGACGCCCAAACCGGGGAAGTCTTAATTTTGGGCTATGTCAACGAGTTGGCTTTGCAGACGGCGCTGAAGGAAAAGAAAGCCACCTTCTGGAGCACTTCTCGCAATGAACTTTGGATCAAAGGCCTGACTTCCGGCGACTTCCTTGAGCTCCTCGAGGTGCGCGTCAACTGTGAGCAGAATTCGATTCTTTATAAAGTCCGGCCGGCCGGCCAGGGTGCCTGCCATACGAAGGAGAACGGTAAGGCGCGCTCGGGTTGCTACTATCGCCGCCTTCGGGCCGATGGCACGTTGGAGATCGTCTGAGCGTCAGCGACGTCGGAGTGCCTGCAGGACCAGGTCCGTCTCGATGTCGAGCCGGACCACGAGCAGCTTCGTCTGGCGTGTGATGCGGTCGGTGCCCGGGCGCGCGGCGAAGCCGAGCGCCTCGGTGTCGCCTTGTTTTTCCGTCAGGCGAGCGAGCGCCGCTTCGGCCTCGTCGCCGGTCCGATAGGCGAACGCGATCGTCGCGACGAGGAAGGCGCCGCCGTCGCTTTCGCCGACTGCGATGGTCGCCGTTTCGGCCTGGGCGCCCGCCTCGATGAGCGCGCGGCCGAGCCAGCGGCGACGAGCGGCGGTCTCGAGTAAGGCGCTCGCGGGTGCGGCGTGTACGAGGAGATAGCCGTGCGGCACGCCGCGTAACTGCACGCGCGCAAGGCCGGGGATGACCTTGCCGCCGTCGGAAACTTCTGGGGTGTCTACGGTGAGTTCAGCCAGTTGTCCGGGGATGAAGCCGACGGTCACGCGCTGGGCTGAATTTACCGCAGGGCGTGCTAGCTGTTCGCGCAGGCCGGCGCGCTGTTCCAGCCCGGCGAGTTCCGGTAGGGACTGAATTACCACGGTGGCGGTACGAAGGCCGACCATTTCCGCGGGAATGATGAGCGCGACCTCGCGGCTCCGCGGGTCAATGCGCAGACGGAGGTCCGCAGGGTCGAGCCAGAGCCAAGCCAGCGCGCTCGCCGTCGCGAGGAGGACGAGCAGTAGCCACGGACGTCGCATCAGACCTTATTTGGCGGCGGGTGCCTTCGGCTTTTCCTTCTGCGCTTTCTCAATCGCGTGCACGATAGCTTTCGCGGATTTTTCCGCAGAAAAATCGAGGTCAAGGGTCGACCGGTTGGCTTCGCCGCCTATGCGAATCTTTTGGATGATTTCTAAAAGCGTCTGCAAGTCTTCTTTCTCCGCGGGGGTCTTGTCGTCATCATTCATGAGGCCCATCATGGCGAAGGCCTGTAATCCCTTGGCCTGCTTGCGTAGGCTCGTCGCTTTCTCCGCGGTGATGAAGTTGGCCGCGATGCTGAGTTGCAGGTCGGTGGCGCTTTCCCCGAGTACGACCGTGAGGTCATTGATGCCCGAGGAGTCATCCTTCATCTTCGCCCGAGTGGCATCGGCGTAGAGGAAAGCCCACCCCTTGGCGGCGGCGGCGAATTTGGCGCGCACCTCGCTCGGTAGCAATTCGGCCTTCGTATTTTTCTCCAAGGCAGTGAGTGCCCGGTCGAGGAAATCCTTGCTGGCGATGGCGATCAGGTCGGCGGAGGTGACGACGAGGTAGGCCTCGCCGCCACCGTCCTTGGGCCTCGGACCGAGGATCGCGTCAAAGAAAGCGCCGGCTTCCCAAGCTTGGTATTTGCCCGCTGGCGTGGATGGCACCTTGGCATCCTTGGCCGCGGCATTGATTTTGGCGGGGTCGAATTTACCGCGAATTAGAATCACGCCTTGGGCGTTTTTATCTGAGACCTTACCGTCCGCTCCAGGATAGACGCCGAGGACGACGGCGTGAATGTCTTTCTGGATATCGATGCCGAGTTTATCTTTGGCTAATTTAGAGTCGACGCTGTTACCGGTATTAATCGGGCCGGCCTTTAGGACCGCCTGTCCGAGCTGGGTGGTGGTAAAGGTCGCGAGGTCAAAGCCCGCGATGGCGACTGCGCCGGCGGGCAGTCCGTCGGTGTTGAGGGCGCCTTGGGCGGGGACTAAACCCAGGGCGAGGAACAGGATACAGGTCAGACGCTTCATGGGGTGGAAAATATGAGTAGGAGGCTGGCCAGTTGCGACAAGTGGATTACCCTTTTTTAGGGAAATAGGCACAAAAAAGGGGCGCCCAATAGGCGCCCCGGTGAGTGTGGATCTTAAATCTTACGATTAGTATCCGCCACGGTCGCCGCCGCCGAAGCCGCCGGAGCGACGTTCGCCGCCGCCGAAGCCGCCGCGAGAGCCGCCGCCGCCGAAGCCGCCGCGATCTCCACCGCCGAAGCCGCCGGAACGAGGACGATCTCCGCCGCCGAAGCCGCCCGAACGAGGACGATCTCCGCCGCCGAAGGAAGGACGCTCTTCACGAGGACGGGCAACATTGACCTTCAAGGGACGACCCATGAAATCAATGTTTTCAGTCTTAGCGATGGCATCCTGCGCTTGCTGCGCATTGCCCATGGTCACGAAGGCGAAGCCACGAGGACGACCCGTGAACTTATCCATCATGACTTCCACGGATACCACCTCGCCACCTTGTGCGAAGTGAGCCCGGATGTCGGATTCGGTTGCAGCCCAGGGTAAGTTACCCACGAACAGTTTGTTTTCCATATCTTTTGTTTTGCTTGTTTCCTACACCGCATTGCCCGTTTCCGACCTTCGGATTTCGATTTGCCGTCTTAACGACCGTCAACTCACCGGATTATTGCGGGGCTTAACTCTTGGTTTGGTTATTTTCAGAGTTAAACCTGACCCCCTGTAAGACAAGTTATGGGTTCATCGGCAAGTTTATTCACAATAGGGGTCTTACTTTAGCCCAGCGTTGACTCGGTTAGGGGGCTGAAAGATGCTTTTTTTATGAGCGCAGCTTTGACCCAAAGCCAGATCCAAGAGGCCCTACCAGGCCTAGATGGATGGGGAATTGAAAACGCTAAGTTGTTGAAGGTCTATAAGTTAAAGGATTTTAAAGCCGCCTTAGCCTTCATTAACCAGGTCGGGGCCGAGGCCGAGCGACTCGACCACCACCCGGAAATCCACAATAGTTGGAATCGGGTGTCCCTTCGGCTTTGTACCCATGACGCCGGCGGGCAGATTACGGAGAAAGATTTGATCCTCGCCCGCGCCATCCAATCCATCTCCCACCCGTGATCGACGATCCCGCCGAAGCCCTAGACGTCCTCATCGAAGAGCTGAGACGCCAGAAAGCCTCCGGGGTGCGTCACGTCAGCGTCTCGGATGCATCTTTGGCGGCGCTGAAGGCTTTAGCGATAGGAGCTGCTTCGAGCCCTTCGCCTGCCAGCCTTCTGCGGCCCCCTGTTGCCGTCCTGCCCGCTGTTGGCCCTAAATCTGCCGCCCGGGCCGAAGCGCCTGCTCAGCTGGTGATACCGCCGCCACCCATTTTTACGATACCATCGGGGACCAAGGCGGAGCGGATGCAGGCGTTGACCGCCCTGATTCAGGCCTGTGTGGAAACGCGTCGGCATCTGGCCGCCAAACAAAATCCCGTCGTGGGCGCGGGATCGCTCTCAGCGAAAGTCTTGTTTGTCGGAGACGCGCCGACGATTGAGGAAGTCGAAAGCGGGAAGCCTTTTGTCGGAGCCTCGGGCGATTTATTGCAACGCATCCTCGCGGCGACCGCGATTCCGGCGGAAGATATATTTTTAGTAAATGTTATGGTTTGGCGCCCGGAGCCCCCGACCGTATTCGGGAAACGTCCGCCAACCGTCAAGGAATTGGCGTTCAATCACCCTTACCTTAAAGCTCAGATCGAAATCGTGCGGCCCCAGGTCATCGTCGCTTTAGGCGGCCAAGCCTTCGAGGCTTTGGTGGGAAGCGGCGTGCCGATTACGCAGGCCCGCGGGCAGTGGCGGGAGTTTGCCGGCATCCCTTTGATGGCGACCTTTCACCCCAATTACTTGCTGCATAATCCCAGTGCCACGGCCAAGCGGACGCTGTGGGAAGATTTCCTTCTCGTCATGGAAAAGCTGGCGGTGCCGATTACGGAAAAGCAGCGCGCATTTTTTACCGCCAGTAAGTAATGCCGGGGAATTAGCGTACCGAATCGCTCAAACGGCGGAGAGAAAAGGCGAGCACCTGCGAGTTGCGACCGCTGGCCTTTAATTCTTTCCGGCGTTCCGCCGGGAGCTCAGAAAGCGTGGCGACTTGGAAGCCGCAAGCTGATTGGAAGAAGCCTTGGGTCTGCGTCGTGAGCGCAATGAGCTTCTTGGCACCCAAGTCTTTAGCGCGACGTTTCGCGAATTCGACCAGCTTCCGACCGACGCCGCGTCCGTGGTAGAAAGGTTGCACGTAGACGGCGCAGATTTCCATCGATTTGCCGCCGGGGTAAGGCCTAAGGGCGGCGCACCCGATAATACTGTCATCGATTTCGTAGACATAGAACTCCCCAAAAGATTGCTCGATCTGCTGGCGGGTCCGCCCGACGAGCGCGTCGGTCTTGGCCCCGTGTTTGGCGAGGTTGTAGAGGGCTTGGGCGTCTTTCTTTTTGGCCTGCCGTATCCGGTCGTAGTCATTGGCGTGAACCATCGTGCCGAGGCCGACCTTATCAAAGATTTCGGTGAGTAAGCCTCCGAAGACGCGACCATCGAGGATGTGGGCGCGGGGCACATCTTCAGCCAATGCCTTGGCGGCTTGGACGGCTTTGCTGCGGATGCGCGGATCGAGCTTGGCATGCTTATTCGCGAGCAGGCTTTTGAGCTCATCCTCCGGGAGGTTTACTTTCAAGACGCCTTCGATTTGCAGGCCGCTGAAAGGCGTCAGGTAGATGAGTTTGGAGGCGCTCAAGGCGACGGCCAGTTCCATGGCGAGGTGGTCGCTGTTGACGCGCAACGATTGACCTTCGCGGTCGCAGACGATTGGAGTCACCAGCGGCAGGATGTCTTGGGCGAGCATCGATTTCAGGATCGCGGCATCGACCTTTTCGACTTTGCCGGTGAAGAGGTAATTCTTTCCTTTGATCACGCCAACCTTGGTGGAGCGCACGGCGTTCGTGATCGCGCAGCGCAAACCGGCTTGCGAAAGGTGTTCGAGAACGGATTGCGAAACCAAGGCCGAAGCTTCGCGGGCGAGCGACATCGTCGCGGTATCCGTTGGTCCTTCGCCTTGGATATCGGAAAGCGCGATATTATGTTCGCCGGCGAGACCGATGAGTTGTTGGCCGATGCCATGGACGAGCACGACCTTGATCGAAAGGCTCCGCAGGACGGCGATGTCGGTGACAATATTGGCAAAATTCTCGTGACTGATGATGGAGCCATCGACGGCCACGACGAAGACGTGGTCGCGGAACATCGGGACATAACGAAGGATCCCCCGGAGGTCGGTGGGCTTCATGGCGCGCTCTCGCTGGCTGGACATACTCAATCCTTATGGACTCCTGGCCCTGTTGGGCAATACTGATGACGCATGTCCAGGAAAGCTCGAGCGAAAGGTGCCGCGGTGCCGCCCGACCTTCAGGAGGCTGTGGACGGTTTTTTGGGCCATCTCGCACTGGAGCGCGGCTTGGCCAAATTGACGGTTGAAGCTTACGAATCTGACTTGCTCCGATTCGCCACTCATTGCGGTCGCGGCGGTAAAGCGAACTGGGCGGCGGTGGGTCTCGCGGAAGTCGATTCGTGGGTGCGAGCGCTGGATCGCCGAGGCCACGTCGCGACTTCTTTGGCCCGGCGACTTTCGGCGGTGCGTTCCTTTGCGGCTTACCTGGTGCGTTCCGGGATGCGGCGCGATGACTTCACGGAACTTGCCCGTAGCCCTAAGGCGGCGCGTAAACTACCCGGCACGATCACGCCGGCCCAAGTCGCGCTAGTCGTTTCGGCTCCCGATACCTCCAAGCCCCAAGGCCTACGTGATCGGGCGATGTTGGAAATGATGTATGGTTCGGGCCTGCGCATATCAGAATTATGCGGCCTGGAAATCCAGGCGGTTGATATCGACTCCGCTTTATTGCGCGTGCGCGGGAAGGGCTCGAAGGATCGCGTCGTACCCGTGGGGGAAACGGCCTTGGTCGCCTTGCGAGCTTACCTTGCGGAGGGTCGGCCTAAGCTAACCAGACCCAAGACGGGCAGTGCCCTTTTCCTCAGCGCCCGCGGCGTCGCCTTGTCTCGCAAGACTTTTTGGTTAAGCGTCAAGCAAGCGGCGGCGAAAGCGGGAGTGAGCGTCCCGGTAAAGCCTCACCTCTTGCGTCACGCCTTTGCGACCCACCTTCTGGCTGGCGGGGCTGATCTGCGTTCGATCCAGGAAATGTTGGGGCATGCGGATATCGCGACCACGCAGATCTACGCGGCCGTCGAACGCACGGCCTTATCGGATGCGCATCGTAAGCACCACCCGCGCGGTCGCGGGCGAGGGCGTTAGGATAGAATCAGCAGACCGCCCAGGATCGAAGCGGCCGCGAGGGCGCCGATCACGAAGCGAGCGGAAAAGGAAACTTCCAGCGGAGCGAGTTCCTGACCGTCTTCAGACGGACGGACGACGGCTTCACGCAGGATGCTAAAGTAATAATGAATACTGACAGCGACGCTGATGAGGGCGGCACCCAGGATCCACCAGAGCTTCGCTTTGACGAGGAGCACGAGAATGAGAAGTTTGGCGATAAAGCCGACAGTGGGAGGCACGCCGGCGAGCGAGCCGATGCCGAACCCGAGGGCGCCGGCAAGGATGGGGGCGCGGCGCATCAGGCCACGGAGGGCGAGAATCGGGCGACGATGGTCTTCCGTGGCAGGCATCGAGGCTAAGGCCTGGGTGGTGAGGAAGGTGCCGATGATGTAAGCCAAGAGATAGAAGACGATGGTCTGCTCGGCGTTATAATCAAAAGCGGTGACCGTCGGCATCGCCAACGCAGCGGTGATGGCCGCCAAGATGAAGCCCGCGTGTGAAACGCCTGAAAGGGCCAAGGCCCGCTTGACGTCCGTGGTGGCGAGGGCCGCAAGATTACCGACGAGCAAAGTAACGACGGCGATAACCGCGAGGAGCGGCGCAATCTTAGGCGCTAATGCGACGAAGGGACCCGTGACCAAGAGTAGCAACGTAAAGGCTCCCGCGGCTTTGGATGCCGTCGCGAGGAAGGCGGTGGTTGGCGTCGGGGCGCCTTGATACACATCGGGAATCCAGGTGTGAAAAGGGAAAGCTCCGAGCTTAAAGGCTGCGCCGCTTAAGATGAGCGCCACACCTGCCAAGGTCAGGGCGCTACCTTTGCCGGCGGCGAGCGCGTTGCCGATCTGCGTAAAGTTAAGGGAGTCGGCGACGCCAACGGCGCCGAGCGACCCGTAGACCAGCACCATGCCCATGAGGAGAAGCGCCGAGCTCAGGCCCCCGGCGACGAGGTATTTTACGCCAGCTTCGAGGGAGGCATCGCTCTTCCGGAGGTAACCGACAAGGATGTAAAGGCCGACGGCGGCGGTTTCGAGGGCGAGGAAGAATGTGACGAAGTGGTTGGATTGCACGAGCAGCATGAAGGCTGCCGTCACGACCAACAGTACGTGATGATAGTCAGCCACGGCCGCTCCGCGGTCGCGCAGAAAGCGATCGGCCACGAAACTGGTCAGCAAGGCGGAGAAAAGAAAAACGAGACGAACTTCGAACGGCAGGTTCTGACGAAGGAGGCCGGCGAAGGTGGCGACATCTTCGGTAAGTTTCCAACCGGCCTGCGGAACGAGAGCCATGGCCATTACGAGTACGAGGCCGGTACGGGCCGTTGCGGAGATTAGCCATCGTAGATTGGCGGGCAGAAGCATCGCCTGAAGCAGGCAAAAGAGACTTAGTCCAGCCACGGCGATTTCGGGGGCAATCGAAAGCCAGTCGGAAGAGCGAGGGGCGAGGGCCTTGAAAGCCACATCGATATTAG
>QYQK01000007.1 GCA_007280935.1 Opitutales bacterium | reverse complement strand
GGAAAGCCTCGTTGACGCCGTAACCGAAAGGTCGCTTCTCGCGGGCGCAAAGGTCGAAATCATCTTCTTGATATTCAGGCAGGGGGAATTCCGCCGCCTTGCGAATCAGTTCGGGCTTATCGGAACGCAAATTGGCGAAAAGCTTACCGTTCGGTCCTTCAATGAAGGCGTTTTCGGGATTACGCTCGGCCAGTTCGGATTCCAAAATAATCCGCGTACCATCCTTATAAGTCAGGGTGACGGTCTTCCAGACGCCGCAGGCCATCGGATCTTGTGTCGGTGCATCCGCTTCCACGGTAACGGGGAATTCATTGTCCTTCCCGAGGAAATATTGGACGGGGTCCAAGAAGTGCTGCCCCATGTCGCCCAACCCGCCTTGGTCGAAATTCCAATAACCCCGGAAGGAACCATGACAGCGATGAGGGTGATAAGGGATCAGCTGCGAAGGGCCGCAGTACATGTCCCAGTCCAAATGCGCCGGGACAGCTTCGGGCGTGAGATTCGGCTTACCGACCCAAAGATTCACCTTCCAGGCGATTCCACCCACCGGGGCAAGACGCACCGTCAAGGGTCCGCCTAACACTCCGCTGGCCACCACACGCTTGATCTCACGAGCCGGACCAATGCCATAGTAATTCGTGCGATTTAAGCGGAACCAGGTGTTCACGCGGAAGGGCACGCCCGTCTGCTTAACCACCCGGCTCAAGGCGAGACCTTCGCCGATCGTACGGGTCAAAGGCTTCTCCGACCAAACCGCCTTACCACGTCGGGCAGCGGCGGCGGCGATCACCCCGTGCCAATGCGGTGGCGTGCAGACGTGCACCACATCGACATCGGGCAGATGGATGACTTCGCGGAAATCTTTCGCCATCATCGGCGTACCGCCGCCCGCTTTCTGAATGCGGTCATATTTGTCTTTCATATGCAACGCATCCACGTCACAGACGGCGATGATGCGATTGGCGCCAGTCATGCGCGGCTCGGAATGCATCTTGGAGATACCGCCACAACCGACGATGACGTGGTTCAAGGTCTCGCTTGGCGGAATAAAGCCCCGGCCAAGGACATGGCGGGGAATGATCGTGAAGCCGACGGCGGCAACAGCGGCTTTCTGCAGGAACGAACGACGGGGTAATCGCATGCGGTTAAATAGGGAGGCCAAGAACAGCCTTCAACCCTCATCACTTCACCCCGCTCATAATAACTATTTTATGGTTATTTGCCTCCGTTTAATGGCCAAGGATGCCGTCCGACTGGCAGAAATTAATTTCGTCAAAATCCCCTGCGGTTTTGCTTCCGAGCCTAAACCCGCCAAGGTGAAGCCATCCGCATGTTAATGCCCTCCGTTCTGACTCCCCAGGAAGTTACCACACAAGGAGGTAAATTACCCGAGTGCGTCCGAACGCAAGCGAACGCGACCCCCTTCTATAGGACATCGGCCTGGCAAGCAGCCCTTGCGCGGCCTGACCTGCGGCTGGTCGACCTTCCCCGTCTTTCCAAGAAAGACCTGCGGGAAAACTCACCCGATGGCTTCCTGCGCCCGGACTTTGATCTCAAGACGTTACTGGCCTCCGGAAGCATTGAGGAAGAAAGCACTTCCGGGACTTCCGGGGCAAGCGTTCGGGTGATCTTCGGCAGGGCCTGGTGGGCCGAACAAGAACTCCGCGCGCTTCGGTTAAACCCCTTCATCGCCTCGATTTTAGAGAATAACCCCAGCGCCAAGCGGGCCGTATTCACCACCCCTGGGTGCAGCGGTGTCAGCTGCTTTGCCCGCTGGCTTAACGTCGAACAACGCACCTCCGGCTCCACGCTTTTTGTAAATCAGTCCCGCATCCCCTTTACCCTCGCCGAGGATAAGATGCGACAGATGGCCGAAGAAACCCTGCAGTGGGCACCCACCTTCCTTGACGTGGATCCCGTCCACGGGGCGAGGTTCGCCCTTTACTGCGAACAAAACGGCCTGCGCTTCCCTTCCCTGCGATTCATCCTCACCAGCTACGAACACACCAGTTTCGTCCACCGCCGCATCATGCAGCGCGTCTTCGGCGTACCCATTATTAATCTCTATGGATCCAGCGAAACCGGACATCTACTCATTGAGCAGAAGGATGGATCCATGACGGCGAGCACCGAAACCGCGCAACTGGAAATCGTCGACCTCAATCGCGCCAGAGTCGGCCAACTTCTGGCAACCACCCTTTCCAATCCGTATCTTCCTCTTATCCGCTATGAAATCGGCGATTACGCCGAACAGATTGACGGCGGCATCCAGATTCACGGCCGCGTGCGCGACGCTCTGAAAAATTCTGCCGGTAACTTCGTGACGACTCGGCAAATCGATCAGGCTTTTTCGGACATGGCAGGCATCGCGCATTACCAGCTTCGGCAGGCCGATGACGGCTCCGCTGAGCTTACGCTTTTGCCCGAGAAGCCGGGCGATGCTTTGCTCGCCCAGTCCTCCGCCTTGTCGCGTACGCTCGGGCAAATCCTCGGCGGCCCCATCTCGACACAAGTCGCACCTTTGATCGCCCCCGAAGACTCGGGGAAATTCCGCCTAACCCTTAGGGTGGCCTAATATCGGCCAGATTGGGCCTTGGCGGGCTTTCTGCTGGAAAAACCTGAGGCAATCCGCCAAGGTTGGCTTTTTCACACTCATGGACGTCTACATCGACGGAAAATTCTATCCTAAAGCTGATGCCAAGGTCTCGGTCTTTGACCACGGCTTCCTTTACGGCGACGGCATCTTCGAGGGCATCCGGCTTTATCAAGGCTGCGTCTTCCGACTCGAAGAGCACCTCGAGCGTCTCGAGATGTCGGCCAAGGCCATCTGCCTCCAGATGCCTTGGACGCGTCAAGAGATCTCGGACATCGTCTGTGAATCTTGCCGCCGTAATAACCTGACAGACGGGTACATCCGCCTCGTGGTCTCACGCGGCGTCGGCGACCTGGGACTTTCCCCTAAGAATTGCCCCAAGCCATCCATCATCTGCATCGCGGATACCATCAAGCTATACCCAGAAGAATTCTACACGACGGGCATGCGGATCATCACCGCCGCCACGCGCCGGATCAGCCCCGCGGCGCTTCCGCCCGCCATCAAATCCCTTAACTACCTGAATAACATTCTGGCGAAAATCGAAGCCCAGCAGCACGGCTTCCACGAATGTCTCATGCTCAACGAGCAGGGTTATGTCGCCGAATGCACCGGCGATAACGTCTTCTTGATCCACAAGGGCAAGCTGATCACGCCCGCCCCATACTCCGGTGCCTTGGTCGGGATCACCCGCCAAGTTGCGCTTGAAATCGCCGCGACGCTCAAAATCCCGGTGGTTGAAACGAATGTCACGCGCTACGACGTCTGGAACGCGGATGAAGTCTTCCTCACCGGCACCGCTGCAGAAGTCATTCCAGTGGTCGAAGTCGACGCACGCATGATCGGTACGGGCAAACCCGGCCCGCTCACCGCCGCCATCCGCGCCGAGTTCCGCCAGAAATCGTCCCACGAAGGCACGATGATACGCTGACGAGCCGTTCGCCATCGCCCCAAGGCGAGGCGAATGACGACGCATGTCCGCCAACGCCGATCACCCAGCAACTGAAGGTCGCGATCAAACCCTGCGACGGCTTCTCAGTATCGCTTGGTCCTACCGTGCCGATTGCCTGCAACTGCTCGGCCTGCAGCTAGTCTTGGTCTTTCTGACGGTCGGAGTCTTCGCCTTGGCAGGTATCGCCATCGATTACTTGCGCCATTGCGCCGACCCAGCCGTCGCCGCACCCCATCTACCTTTCTTTATTCCGCAAGACACCGCCGCAGCCTCGGTCGTCTGGTGGTTGGCCGGCGGTATTCTTGTCTCCGCCCTGCTCCGTGCCACCCTAGCTTTTATTTTTGGGCTCATCTCGGTACGCTTCTTGCACGGTCGCATCGTCTTCAATCTCCGTGCTCAAGTCTTCGCCAAGCTGCAGCAACTTAGTTTCCGGTTCTTTGATTCCAACGCCAGCGGTTCAAT
Organism: Opitutales bacterium; assembly: GCA_007280935.1. Lineage (GTDB taxonomy): Bacteria > Verrucomicrobiota > Verrucomicrobiia > Opitutales > UBA953 > UBA953. The sequence continues at coordinate 37,176 of QYQK01000007.1, read as the reverse complement.
CATCAACCGAGTCACCTCCGATGCGCATGCGGTGCGGATTTTCATCGAAGGCGTCTTACTCCAACTGGCCATCATCGTGGTCACGCTCATCGCCTGCTCGATTTACATGTTCCGAACGGATTGGCGCCTGACCCTAGCCTGCCTCACGGTCCTGCCCTTCCAAGCTTGGTTTGCGATCAGGTTTTCTAACAAGGTCCGGCCGGCTTATGAAGAAAATCGTGACCTGATGGACCGGATGGTCTTGGGCTTTTCTGAAAACGTCCAAGGCATCCAAGTCGTCAAAGGCTTCTCCTTGGAACCACGTATCATGGAACGGTTCAAAGGCTGGACTCAGGCCATTCGGTCCCAAAAGAGGAAAGTATTCGGCGAGGTCGCTCTTTTCTGGCCTACGATCGACGGCCTCAATCGCCTCTCGATGGCCATTCTCATCGGTTATGGCGGCTGGATGGTTTCGTGCGGCGAGATCTCGTTAGGAACCGGCTTGGTGGCCTTCGCCGGCCTCCTCCAGTTATTTTCCGCACAAGTCACGACGCTGGCGGCGGTGGTCGACAACGCTCAAGTTTCATTGGCAGGTGCCAAACGGATTTTTGAAATCCTTGATACCGACCCGGGCGTCGCCTCGCCACCGGGAGCTCGTTCCCCGGGCCGTTTTCTCGGTAAGATCTGCTTTGAAAACGTGACCTTTGAATTCAAGGACAACAACACAGTCCTGCGGGATATTAATTTCGTCGCCCAGCCTGGACAACGAATCGCCATCGCGGGAGCCACGGGAGCCGGAAAATCAGCACTGCTTTCACTGATCCCTCGATTCTACGACCCACGCACCGGCTCCGTGACTTTGGACGGGCATGATGTCCGCACCCTCCCCCTGGCCGAATTACGCCGCCAAGTAGGCATGGTTTTTCAAGAAAACTTTCTCTTCTCCAACACCATCGCCGCCAATATCGCTTTCGGACATCCTGACGCCAGTCAGGAACGAATCGAACGCGCAGCACGTATCGCGGGCGCGCATGCCTTCATCATCGCCCTACCGGAAGGTTATGAAACGCACCTGGGCGAAGGCGGAGTCAATCTCTCGGGCGGACAACGCCAAAGACTCGCAATCGCCCGCGCCTTACTGCTCGAACCCACGGTCCTTCTCTTGGATGATCCGACCTCGGCCATCGATCCCGAAACCGAAAAGGAAATCATGGAGGCTATGGAATCGGCCATGGAAGGCCGCACCACCTTCATCGTCGCCCATCGTCTGAGCACGCTTCGACGGGCTGATCTCATCCTTGTCCTCGACCACGGCCGCCTCATCCAGACGGGCACCCACGCCGAACTGATGGAACAAGACGGGCACTATCGCCGGGCGATATTAATCCAATCGGAGGGCGAAACCGCATGAGTAAAGAGCGCCTAGAGATCGCGGTCAAACGCACCCGCGCCGACGAGGAAGAACCCGACCGGCTTCCCTTGCGCTGGTCGACGATTGGTCGCCTCCTATCGTTTACCGCTCCCCACCGCCGCCAGCGTAATGCCTTGCTTTGGCTTTGCGCCTTCCGTGCCATCGCCCTGCCGACGCTCGCTTGGATTGTCGCCCATATCATCAAAGGCCCGGTAACGGCGGGCGATACCGCCGAAACTTTCCGCTGGTTGATCATCTTCGCAGCTGCGGTACTCTTAGGTGAAGTCGCCCTGTATTGGCGCATCCGTCTCGCGCACCAGATTGGCGAAGCCGTCCTCCGCGACCTCCGCGATAAACTGATGCAGCAACTACTGACCCAACCGCTCGCCTTTTTCCATGCACGGCGCCATGGCAGCCTGATCAGCCGGATGATTTCCGACATCGAAGCGATGCGGAACGGGATTCAAAACAACTTTTTCATCACTGTCGTCTCTTTGGGCCAGATGACTTGCGCTGCCGCCCTGATGCTCTGGGTGAACCCCCAGCTTTTCCTGGTACTCCTCGCGCTCGTGCCGTGCCTCTTGCTCGTCCACGGCTTTTTCCGCGGTAAGATCCTGCACGCCTCGCGGGTGCAACAAGAGAGTTTTTCGCGGGTCACTTCCGCTTTGGCCGAAACCGTGCAAGGCATTCGCGTCACGCAAGGCTTTGCCCGCGAAGACACCAATGCTGGCATCTTCACCCGCCTGGTGCAAACCCTTGCCGGGCACGTGGTCAAGACGGCCAGCCTCAGCGCGCTTTATCTGCCATTATTGGAGCTAAACGCCCAAGCCTTCCTCGCAGCACTCGTGGGCGTAGGTGGCTGGGCGGCGCTTTCAGGAACGGGTACCGGCGTCGGCGATCTGGTGACATTCTTCTTCCTTGCCGAACTTTTCTTCGCCCCAATCACCATCATCGGGACTCAGCTATCCGAAGCCACCTTGGCCATGGCCGGAGCCGAACGTTACTTCCGCCTTCTCGACACCCCGCCGGCCTGGACCGACAAACCCACCGCCGGCGATTGCCCGCCCCTGAAGGGACATGTCGAGTTCCGCGACATCCACTTCGCCTACATCCAGGACCGCCCCGTGCTGCATGGCATTTCCTTTGTCGCCCAGCCCGGCCAGGTCATTGCGCTGGTCGGACACACTGGCTCCGGCAAATCCACCATCGTGGGCTTGCTTGCCAAGTTCCAGTTGCCGTTGAGCGGTCAAGTGCTCGTGGACGGCATCGATCTCGCGGATATCCGCCAAGCGTCTTTACGGCGGCAAACCGGTTTTGTCTTCCAGCAGAACTTCCTTTTTGCGGGCACCATCGCCGACAACGTCAAGTCCGCCCGACCCGATGCCACCGACGAAGAAGTATGCCAAACCTTCCGCGACCTTGCCTGTCTCGATCTGATTGAAGACCTGCCCAAGGGCATCCATACCGAGGTTTCTGAAAAAGGCCGAGGTCTCTCGCTGGGCCAACAACAACTCGTCGCCTTTGCCCGGGCACTTCTGGCCAACCCCCGCATCCTCGTGCTCGACGAAGCGACCAGCGCCGTGGATACGCTGACGGAATCGCGCCTACAACTCGCCCTCGCCCGCCTGATGCAAGGTCGCACCAGCTTCGTCGTCGCCCATCGCTTGAGCACCATCCGTAAAGCCGATCAAGTGCTCGTCCTCGACCACGGTAAAATCGTCGAACGTGGCACCCATAATTCACTCCTCACCAGCAACGGAGCGTACGCCGGACTTCACCGCGACTTCCTCAGCTCGACTACTTGATTGCTTCGGCCGGCGTATCGAAGCTCGGACGACGCATCACGTCTTTCTTGATGACGGGCGACGCTATCACCGGCGCCCGGGCAAAAGCGGCGGGAAAACTTCGCGCCGCGACGGGTCTATAAAAACTTCCCACCGGAGATGAACGGGAAACTTCGAAGCTGATTGCACTCACGGTGACGGTCGACGCCTCGCCCTTTGTTTCCGCGACGACCTTGAGCGTAACCGCCTGACTGACGGATGCATTCGTGGTGCTGACTTTCTGACCTGATCCTAAATTCACGATCTGTAGTCCGCTGGGTGCCAAACTTAACGGAAAGTTCCAGGACTCACGACCCATCACATCGGGCGGCAAGATGACAATCGTGGTGCGCACCGGACCTCCGGGGTTACCTGGGTAAATCAGGCGATGACGCCACAATGGCCAATAACGGCGGCCTTGTTCATCGATGACCTCTTCTCCACCCGGCCCCAACACCACTAAGAGATTCTGTTTCAATTCTTTGATTTCTTCGGGGCTTAATTGAGCCACCACGGCACCCGGCGCACGATACGGACCTTGCTCGGAGGGCACTTCCGATGAGACCAATAAGACAACCTCCACCGGGCCGGCGACGCGATGATCCACCCAGGCGATGAACCCGTAAGGGATCGCCGTCATGGCGGCCGCGAGCGCAAAACCGGCCAACGCCGACCGACCTAATGACCATCTCAACAGCAAGGCGGTCATGAGGCCAGCGCCAGCGAAACCGGCGGCGTGGACTGAAATATCAACGCCCAGCGTCCATGAGGCTTGTTCGTAATCCTCGGCATAGCCCCACCACTTGCTCTTCAGCAACATCAGCAAAACCCAAAGGGCACCGGCAGCCGCGCCGATCAGCGGCGCAAAACTCACACCCGAGCGGGCATAAACCCGCGTCAAAGCCGTCGAGAACATCGCCGCCACAAGACCGCCGAAGAAGGCGTCCTTCAAGGATGCCACGCCTGTCAGCGCCGCGGCCAAGACCAAGAAGGCCCAAGTAAACCAGTAGGTACGCCCAAAAGTCTTCATTCGCCGACGATCGTGCCGGGAGGCACTACGGCCCCCTTCTTCACGACGATCACGCCGTCGCGCACGAAGAGCGCCTCGGTCTCCCACTTCTCAGGTAAACCCGTAGGAGCCAAGCGACAGCCATCACCAATCCGCGCATTCTTATCAATGATAGCGTTACGGATGAGGCAATTCTTACCCACGCCGACATCCGGACGTCCGAGCCCGTGGTTCCTTGCCAAATCATAGGGACGTTCGAAAAAGTCCGCGCCCATCATGACCACATTCTCAAGGCGGGAACCGGCACGGACGACAGAACGGATGCCGATCACGCAACGATCAAGTTCTGAGTCATCGACGATGGAACCGTCCGCCATCAGTACCCGATGGGCCCGGGCTCCGTTCAACTTCGCCGGCGGCAAGTAACGGGCATGGGTATAAACCGGGTTCTGTCCGTCAAAGAAATCGAACGGCGGCACTGGGTCGGTCAGCGTCAAATTACACTCCCAGAAAGAACCCACGGTACCGATGTCCTCCCAGTAACCGTCAAAAACATAGGCTATCATGCGCTTCGAGGCGAGCAGGCCGGGAATCACTTCCTTACCGAAATCAGTCTGGGAATGGTCCGCCAAGGCCTCACGCATCACCTTGCCCGAGAACATATAAATGCCCATGGAGGCCAGGCAGTAGTTGCGGTCCGACTTATCCGAAAGACGGGCACGAGGAGCGCCGCCTAACACCAACGAAGAAATGACGGCTGGATCGTTCGGCTTTTCCACGAACTCGACGATACGCAGATCCGGATTCACGCGCATGACTCCTAGCGCCGAGACTTGGTCCGAAGGCATGGCCTTAGCTGCGATGGTGATATCGGCGGCGTTCTCCATGTGCTGACGCGCCAGTTCATCGAAATCGAGGCGGTACAATTGATCGCCCGAAAGGATCAGCACCAGATCTTCGTCCTTCAAATTGTAGTGGTGGAGATTCTGACGTACCGCGTCCGCCGTGCCTTGATACCATGATTCTTTATCACCGGTCTGCTCCGCGGCTAAGATGTCGACGAAGCCGCGGCCGAAACCATCGAACTTATAGGTCTGCTGGATATGCTTGTGCAGCGAGGCGGTATTGAATTGCGTGAGGACGAAAATCTGATTGAAGCCGGAATTCAGACAATTGCTGATCGGGATATCGACCAAGCGGTAGTTGCTCGCCAGTGGCACGGCCGGCTTACAACGGTCCTTCGTCAGGGGATAAAGGCGCGAGCCTCGACCCCCACCCATAATAATACTGATAACGCGAGGAAGGGACGGCATGACGGGAGTGAGGCCTACTTTCCCTCCTACCCCGACCTGCCTCAAGCGGAAAAGGGCGAATGGTGGCTTGAAGGGCGGACCAAGGGCGGGTTGCATCGGCCTCCGTCGCATGTCTTTCGCCTTTCATATCCTTGGAACGAGCAGCTCGGGCAACTGTTCGGTCATCGAAACCAATGGCGGGCGGCTGATGCTGGATGCGGGCTTCCAAGGCCCTCGGCTCGAGGCTGCTTTGGCTAAATTAAGCCTCGAAGCGCGCGCCATCGATGCGGTCTTCATCACCCACGAGCATTCTGACCACTGCATCGGCCTCGCCGCCCTGATCCGACAGAACCCCGCGTTAAAAGTCTTCGCCAACCGCGAGACCGCTCGCCGCATCCAAGGTGCGCTCAAAGTTCGACCCGATTGGCAAATCTTCGAAACGGGCACGACGTTCGAATTCCGCGGCCACCAGATCACTTCCATTCCCATCCCCCACGATGCCGCTGATCCCGTAGGCTTCGCCGTCGATTGCCCCGCCGCCGATGCCTGCCCCGCCCGTCGGGTGACCTGGTTGACCGACCTGGGCCATGCCACCGAGGTTATCCGCCATCATGTCGCCCTCGCCGACATCCTGGTGCTGGAAGCCAACTATGACGAGGAGATGCTTGACGCCTCCGGCCGCCCTCAACACCTCAAACAACGTATCCGTGGGAACTTCGGACACCTTTCGAATATCGCGGCCCGCGATCTGCTCTTAGGGCTGCGCGAATGGCAAGCGACCGAACTCTACCTCGGCCATCTGAGCAAGGAATGCAACCGCCCGACCATCGTCGATGCGCTCATGAACGAAGTCCGTGCGCACAAGACTGACTTGCGCGTCATGGTCATCGATCCGCTCGAAGACAACCCCGTCAGCCTCCGCTAAGCCTTAGCGGCGTGGCGGCACCGGAACCTCATCCGCTGCGGGCGCAGACGGTGGCGCGGGCGTGGTGGCCACGACCTTGGCCGGGGCATTCTGCGCCACCAAGACGGCCAGACGCTTAACGGCGGTACCGCAGGCGGGTGAGGCCGGATTCAGATCCTGAGCGGAAAGCCATGCGGTCAAAGCCGCGGCCTCACTCCCCTCTTTTTCTAATTTCTCCGCCTGAGCGATCAGCTTGGCGTAGTCGGCGACGAGCGGAGCGATATCCGAACGCGTCTTCGCCAAGACCAAATCATCGCTCTCGGTCCGGTTGGCCTCGACGATCACATCCCAAGCCAAGTAAGGGTTATTCTGCGAAGCCAGGACGGAAGCTTTCTGGATATTGGCATCCAATTCCCCGACGCGGTTAATGATCTGCCGAAGTTTTTCGGAGCGCTCTTTGTCTTGGGCGAGCGCCAAGGCGAATTCCAGTTTCTTGTTGAAGATTTCGCGCCACTTGCTCTCGGAAACGATGCGATCGAACTCGGGCACCATCTGGGAAAGCTTGTCTTGGCGGCTCACGACTTGATTAGCGAATTCCTTCACGGCCGGGTTTTGTGGCCAGATCTTGGTCGCGCGTTCGAGGGCGAATTCCGCCTTAGCCGTATCGCCGGTGAGGGCCGCCTGCTTCGCGGAGAGCAACGACATATTAGACGCGTTGATCGCATTATTCACCTTGGAAAGAATCGAAGCGCCGGGGAAGTCACGCGCGCGACCCCGTACCTTGTTAACATACCCTTCGACGTTACCGAGATCATGCTCGTCGCCCAAGCGCTGCAGCTCGCGCAAGTCGCGCCAAAGCTCGAGCATTTCGCGCTTTTTACTTTGCTCGTAGGCCATGACGATAGGCTCAAATTCACCTAAGAAATAAGTTTCCTGCAGACGCTCGAAAGCGCCGTACATTTCACCCTGTTTGACCATATCATCCACCGTGCGCATGCCGGTCGTGACGTCATTCATCGCCTCACGAGCCAAAGTATCGATGGACTCCAAGGTCGGGACGAAATCGGAGACGGGGAAGAATTCCTTCACCTCCTTGGCACCAACCTTGATGCTCTGATTCGAGCCCTTGAATAATACGCGATAAAAGGCGGTGGCGACGGTGCAGTGACGATAACGACGGGCTAACAAGAAACCGACCATCTGAGACTGGAATTCAATCTGCGCCTTCAAGCCCAGCGCCATCATTTCGGCATTCTTGGCGATGATTTCGGCCTGGGTCCGCGCTTCGTCTTTTACCTTATAGCCTAATTCGGTCGTCCCCGAGGCACTCTTGGCGAGCGGGTTCTTGCCTTTTCCGGACGGAGCCTGTGACCGTTCGTCATTCGCTTCTTCGATGCGATCCGCCCGATTGATGATTAACCCTTCTTGAGATTTGCGAAGGGTTTCCAGTTGATTTTTTGTGATTTCGATTTGACGCAGCTCGGAACGCATCGTCCAGATTTTCTTAACCTGCGAAGCGATGGTGAGGCTGTTATTGCCGTCGATTTCATATTCAGCTGCTTGGAACAGCAGGTTAAAGGCCTGCTGCTGATTAGCATAATAATTGGCCTCGCTGATGGCATTCGGCGCCAGAAGCTTCTCGATCTGCGTCATGATTTCGGTGTACTTTTTCACGTCGCCCGAGGAAGTCGGTGAAGCTAAGTAGCGTTCAAAACGCGCCCGCATCGCCCGCGAGCTGCCGAGATTAAAAGTCTTACCCTTCCATTGCATGGTACCGTTGTCCATATCCATGGAATCGCTGTTCACGTTGAAGACCCGATCCGCCCCACCTTCGGCAGTGGAGCTCTTATGGTCGACCGAAGTGGAAGAATCAGGAGGGGGTGCCTGGGCGAAACCCAGCACGGCCATCGCCGACCAACCCAAGAGGCTTAAGAAAGTGTGACGCATGGTAAGATGATTAGAAGCGCTCGAGGCCCTCCACGACGAGCAGGTCGCGACTCACGCGCACCTTGCATTTGTAGCGTTGGCCGACTTCAAAAGATTCATTGGAACCCGCTGGGATGAAAACCGGGATGCGTCCCGCCCCCATTTTGGCATCCGTCGGTTTTACGGCGAGCACTCGTCCCTTGCCCTCGATGAAGGCGAGCTGGGCTTCGATCTGACAATCCAAGCGGTAGGTGTTACCCTGGAGCGTAGCCCAATCCTTGCGGTAAGCGTCGACGGAGAATGCCGATAAGCTCGCGAACTTCCCGCCCCCCGCCATCCGCGGCAGCACGATCGCCATCAAAATAAAAATCACGACCACGGGGATACCGAGGGCGAAAAAGAGGGGGTTGATCTTGGGCATGAAAGGGGGCTTGAGGGCTATCTTATTGTAAGTCGGGGATTAGTTCCAGCGATTTTGCTTATAAGTAAAGGTGAAGCAACTGTAGGGTCATTCACCTACCCTTAAGGTCGAGAGCTTTCCAATCCTTTAATTCCAGCGCTTTTGCTGACAGCCGAAGACGATTAGGCAAATGCCCACCAAGCCTTGGACCAGCAGGACGAGCAGGGAAAGAGCATTGTCGGCCACATATGCCGTCTGATTCGGCATGCTTGCCGTGTAGGCATCATACAGCGGCTGCCCCATCATCGACTTCATATAGCCCGACCAGCCCCAATAGGAATTGATGAAGGGGCGGCAGACCCAGGTTAGGGCCGCCGGCAAGGCCAGGACTACCCCCGAAAGTGGGAGCTGGAAGCCGACCAAGTAAATCGAGAGCAGGGACGACTTTTCCGGCGAGGTCATCATGGCCGAAAAGCCGAGGCAGATGATCGACATCGAAACGCAACTGGCGGCTAAGATCGCCGACTGCTCCAGCCAAGGTCCCGGGAAGCGGCAAACCATCTTCACGAATACACACATCCAGACGCCTTGGAAGATCGCCACCAGGGAAACGAAGGTAATCTTGGAAAAAGCATAAGCCCAGGGGCGGAGACCTGTCATGCGCTCCTTTTCGTAAAGCACGCGCTCGGCCGAGATTTCGCGGCCGCCGTTATTCGCTCCCATGAGCGTTAGCAAAATCACCTGAAACATCACCAAGCCGGCGGCGAGACCCGCCACCTGCGCGTTGGAGATCTGGACATCTACCGCCTGCTTAACGGCTTCAAAGGAAGCCATGTTTCGATCCATTGGCACTTTTAAGACCTCCCACTTCCCTTCCAGATTAAAAATAATGACCAAGAGCGGGAAGCCGAACGTAATGGCCAATGTCAGGCCCAAGTAACCGGTATCACGGAAGAAAAGTTTCAGGCGACGCGCGAGCAGCGTAAAGAACTGCGAGACACCATCGGGAACCTGTGGCTCGGCCAAAGGGGCCATTTCCAAGGGTGCGCCGGTCTTTACTAACGCCGTGTGATAGTTGTCGGGATGCTCCGCTTGGTGGATTTCCCAGCGTCCGCGCCAGGTCGCCAAATCTTGGGCGTTGAGCACATCATAAAGACGCAACCCGTCCGGAATCCCGAAATAAGTCAGCAAGTCAGCGGGGGCGCCCTGATAGACGACATCGCCTTGATAAACGACCGTCACCCAATCGAAGAGGTTTAATTTTCCGAGATTATGAATAATGCAGACGAAACTTTTTTCGTGTTTTTCCGAAAGCTCGCGCAGCAAGGCCAGGATTTGGTCTTCCGACTGCGGATCCAAGCCCGAGGTGACTTCATCGCAAACCATGCAGGGAGGATCGAGGGTCAACTCGAGCCCCAATGTCAGACGCCGCAGCTGCCCGCCCGAAAGGGAAGACACGCGCTTAGCCCGGTGCGGAGCCATCCCCGTCACTTTTAAAACGAACTCCAAACGCCGGGTGCGTTCCGCCTCGCTGGGTACGGCCAAGCGAAGCGCGTAATCCAAAGATTCGGCGACCGAAAGTTGGGGCTGTGCCGCCGTGAACTGAGGGGCGAATCCGACCTTCCCCACCAAGTCTTCAGAGCAGGTGATCGGCTGGCCCGCCAAATAGGCTTCACCGGTCGTCGGCAAGATCCCGAGGATAGCCTTCATCAAGGTGGTCTTGCCGCAACCCGAAGGACCGATGACGGCATTAAGGCCGCGGGGTAAAAATCGAGCGGTCGCGCGGTCCAGAATTATCGGGCCATCGGGACCCGCCTGAACAGAGAGGTTTTGGCAGCTCAGCATTAGTTGTAATCTTGCTTCGGCACCCCCTTGCGTAAAGGATTAATCCCATGAGCTCAAAAGCCCTGGCCTACGTTGCCCTCACGATTACGGCATTCACCTCCGATGCCTACGCCTTCAAGGTCACCAAAAACACCACGACCATCAACAACCCGCGGATTTTCGGCATCGAAGTCAGCGGGACCGACCTATCCTTCTACGGCAACTCGGACAAAGTGGAGTCCATCTCCTTTCAAGACTACGTCATTTATAGTAAAGAATACCCCAGCGGTTCGATCATGGTCAGCGAAGTCGTCATCGATATGGAGGGCTCAAGCCAACAGCTCCGCATCTATTCGGCGCGCCCTCCCAGTTCGGCTGACGTCGCCGACCGCGGCAATCGTGCCTTGGCCGCCAACTCTCAAAACAAGGGCCTCGACCCCTCCAGCGCCAGCAAACTGCCCATCCCCAGCCAACTGACCGCCGTCGAATCGAAGCTGACCAACATGCATAACAGCTCCACCGCTGGCCTCGTGACCAAGACCTATCCGAACACGACCCACTCAAAAACGGTGGAAATGGTCGTGAGTTCAAAGGAAGAATTGATGAGCTTTTACGGTACCATCAAAAAACTGCTCTGTTCGCTACCCGCCACCGTCACCGATGGTTCGGCACCCGCCGGCACGACGACCACCGCTGGGACTTCAACGACCGTGACGATCGGCAAGATCGGCGGCTGTCTCTTCACCCTCGAGTGAGACCAAGGTCAGGAAGCGTGCTGACCTAATAAAATCGGGCTAAATCAGCCCTTAGCGCCCTTTTGGGCAAGTCCGGCTTGACCGTCCCTGCGCGGACGGCTTGTCTTCGCCTTTACTCCCATGGCAACCATATCCGTCAATCGCATCAAGAAGAAGAACATCATGAGCTACAATGGTGAGCTCTGCATCGTTCTCGAGTGTCTCGTGCGCACCCCCCCGAACAACGCCTCTTACGTCCAGATGGAACTCCGCTCCATCAAAACCGGCGCCAAGATCCCGGTCCGATGCGGCATCGGAGTCAGCTTTGAAGTCTTCGACAACAACATCAAATCCCTCGAGCTCTCCTACGAAGCCGACGGCAGCTACGTCTTCGTCGACGTGAACACCAATGATGAATTTTACATCTCCGCGTCCTCCCTCGAAGACTCTAAGGAATTCCTCATCCCTGGCACCTCTTACATGGTTCTCTTCGTCGAAGATAAACCCGTCACCGTCGACCTTCCCCCTTCGGTCATCGTCGAAGTCCTCGAAGCCCCGCCCGCCGTTAAAGGCGACACGGCTGGCAACGTCCAGAAGTCCGTGACCTGCGAAAACGGCCTCACGGTCAACGTCCCGCTTTTCATCAAGCAGGGCGAGAAGATCAAGGTCAGCACCGAGAATAAGGAATACCTCGGACGCGCTTAAGCCCGACTTCAGCCCACCCCTCCAGCACCCCGGCCCTCCGGGGTTCTTTTTGCCCCAATAAGCCAACGAGCGATTTCGTGAAAAGGTACGTAGTCCGACCAGGATTTGAACCTGGACAAGGAGAACCAAAAACTCCTGTGCTACCATTACACCATCGGACTGCGTAATAGGACTGAAGAGCGGTTTATACCAAGGAGTCAAGCGAGACCAAGGCGGGGTTGACGCTGGGGGCGGAGTCGCTCATTTCCCCTGTATGCCCGCCACCACCTCAAAAAAGCCGAAGTACCGTCGGATCGTACTTAAAATCAGTGGCGAGGCCTTGCGTAACGATAAAACCGGCGAGGCCATCGACAGCGCCGTCCTCGATCGACTTGCGGAAGAACTCCGCTCGATCCAAAAAATCGGCACCCAAGTCGCCGTGGTCGTTGGGGGTGGAAATATTTTCCGGGGCTTGGCCGGCGCCCGCTCCAACGGCACCGACCGTACGACGGGGGACAACATGGGCATGCTCGCGACGGTGATCAACGGGCTAGCCTTGATGGATCGCCTGGAAAAAGCCGGCCTCGAAGTCCGGGTGATGACCGCCATCCCGATGGACCGGATCGCCGAACCTTTCATCCAACGCCGCGCCACCCGCCACCTCGAACGCGGACGGATCGTCATTTTCGTTGCCGGCACGGGTAACCCTTACTGCACCACTGACTACGCTTCCGCTTTACGCGCTAACGAAATCGGCGCTGACGCGATCCTAAAAGCCACCAAGGTCGATGGCGTCTATGATAAGGATCCGATGAAATTCAAAGACGCCAAGCGTTACGAAAAAATCTCCCACGCCGAAGCCTTAACCAAGCGCCTGGGCGTGATGGATGCCGAAGCGTTCTCGCTCTGCGAAGCCAATAAGCTACCGATCATCGTCTTCTCGATGTCCGATGCCGGCGCCGTCAAAAAAGCGGTCATGGGCCAACGTATCGGCACCATCGTCGGTTAAATCTTTACCAAAAAAACATACCACCATGGATATCAAAAAAACTATCGCCGATGGGGCCAACAATATGAAAAATGCCTTTGAATGGACCTTGAATGAATTCGGTACCCTGCACACCGGGAAAGCCAACCCGGGCATGGTCGAGAATATCCAAGTGCACATCGAAGCCTACGGCATGACCCAGCGCTTGAAGGATATGGCCGCGATTACCACGCCCGACGCCCAATCCATCGTCGTCCAACCTTTCGACAAAGGCGCCATGGAAGACATCCGCAAAGCCATCCAGTCGGCTAACATCGGCATCAATCCCGTCCCCCAAGGCAACTTCCTCCGCTGCCCCGTGCCTTCGCTCTCCGGCGAACGTCGCCTGGAGCTCGCCAAGCGCGCCACCCAGATGGCCGAAGAAGGCAAAGTCCGCGTCCGCAATGCGCGTCGCGACTGTCTCGAATCTTTAAAGAAGGCGAACAAGGACAAACTTGTCACCGACGACGAGATGAAGCGCTCGGATAAGGAAATCCAGACGCACACCGATAAGTTTACGGCTGACATCGAAAAGTCCCTCAAGGCGAAGGAAGCCGAACTCAAGGGCTAACCAAGACCCTGCTCTTTCGCCACGGTCGTAGCCCAAGGGCGCGACCGACCCTACCCCCTTCTCCTTCCCACCTCTCCATGAATATTCACGAATACCAAGCCAAGACGCTGTTCGAAAAGTTCGGCGTGGCCGTCCCCAAAGGCGCCGCCGTGCAGACGGCCAAAGAAATCGAGGGCGCGCTCGCGCAACTCGACGGCACTAACGGCTACATGGTAAAATCCCAAATCCATGCCGGCGGCCGCGGCAAAGGCACTTTCACCAATGGTTTCAAGGGCGGCGTCAAATTCTCCGCCACCAAAGAAAAGGCGCTCGAGAACGCCCAGGCGATGCTCGGCAACACGCTCGTGACCGCGCAGACGGGTGAAGCTGGGCGCAAAGTTCAGACCATCTACTTCACCGAAGCCGCCAACCTGGGCAAGCGCCCCGACGGCCGCGACGACGAATACTACCTCGCCATCCTCCTCGATCGTGCGACTTCTTGCCCTGTGATCGTGGCTTCGACCGAAGGCGGCATGGAAATCGAACACGTGGCGCACCACACCCCGGAGAAGATTTTCAAAGTGCAGGTCGACCCGGCCGTGGGCCTTCAATCCTTCCAAGCCCGCCAGATCGCCTTCTCCCTCGGCTTCTCTGGCGAGATCTTCAAACAGTGCGTGACGCTCGTCACCAAGCTCTACCAATTCTATTGGGATAAGGATTGCGCGATGGTCGAAGTGAATCCGCTCCTCGTGACCAAAGAAGGCAAACTCCTCGCACTCGACGCCAAGGTCTCCTTCGACGACAACGCGCTCTTCCGTCACCCTGACGTCGTCGCACTTCGCGACTTAAACGAAGAGGATGCCAAGGAAATCGAGGCTTCTAAATTCGGCCTCTCCTACATCGCCCTCGACGGCAATATCGCCTGTCTCGTCAATGGTGCCGGCTTAGCGATGTCCACGATGGACATCATCCAGCACTTCGGTGGCAGTCCGGCCAACTTCCTCGATGTCGGCGGCGGCGCGACGAAAGACCAAGTCACCGCGGCTTTTAAAATCATTCTCGGGGATGCGAACGTGAAAGGTATCATGGTCAATATCTTCGGAGGCATCATGGATTGTAACGTGATTGCTCTCGGCATCGTCGAAGCGGTCAAGGAAACCGGGCTAAAGCTACCCCTCGTGGTCCGCCTCGAAGGTAATAACGTCGAAGCCGGCAAGGCGACCCTCGCCGCTTCGGGCCTGACCATCGTCTCCGGCGACTCGATGGCCGATGCCGCCCAGAAAATCGTGAAACTAGTCAATAACAAGTAATCCGAACAACTCCCACTTCCATGTCTATTCTCGTTCACGAAACGACCCGCCTGATGGTACAAGGCATCACGGGTGACTTCGGCGCGCGCCACGCCCGCCTTTCCCTCGACTACGGCACGCAACTCGTCGCTGGCGTCACACCTGGCAAGGGTGGCCAAGTCTTCGAGCACAATGGTTTCAAGGTGCCGATCTTCAACACCGTCGCCGAAGCCGCCAAACAGACCGGTGCGACGGTTTCCGCTATCTTCGTCCCCCCGCCCTTCGCCGCCGATGCGATCTTAGAGTGCTATGACGCCGACCTCGACCTCGCCGTGGCCATCACGGAAGGCATCCCAGTCCGTGACATGGTCCGCGCCAAGCGCGCCATGGCCGGACGGCGCACGCGCCTCATCGGACCGAACTGCCCTGGTCTCGTGACCCCTGGTCGTGGCGACAAGTCCCACGGCGGCTGCCGCATCGGTATCGCTCCGGGTTATATTCACCGCCGCGGCAATGTCGGCGTGGTCTCACGCTCCGGCACCTTGACCTATGAAGCCGTCTGGCAACTCACTTGTCGCGGCAAGGGCCAATCGACCTGCGTCGGCATCGGTGGCGACCCCGTCAACGGCACTTCGCACCTCGACGTCATCAAGCTCTTCAACGACGACCCTGAAACCGACGCCATCATCATGATCGGCGAAATCGGCGGTAATGCCGAAGTCGAAGCCGCCCGCTGGATCAAGGCTCACTGCAAGAAGCCCGTCGCAGGCTTCATCGCTGGCGCCACGGCTCCGGCCGGTCGTCGCATGGGACACGCTGGTGCCGTCATCGGCGGAGCCGAAGATACCGCCGCCGCGAAGATCAAGATCTTCGAAGAGTGCGGCATCTCCGTGGCCGCTACCCCTTCAGATATGGCCGACGCTCTTCTTCGCATCTGGAAGGGCTGATTCGTTCACGATTCAAAAAAAGGCCGCCTCATGGGAGGCCTTTTTTATTAACTGAAGCGACGGATTACTTACCGGCGACGTAAGCAAGGCCGCCGGCAGTCTTGGCGACAGAGTCAGCGCCTTCGAGTAGATCGGCGATGGGGTCCCATTTGCCCTTGGTCAGTCCATCGCGTGCTGATGCCGTAATGTCGGCCTTCCAGGTCTTAGCCCCCGCGGAGACGGTGAGCTGCGCGACGTCGACGGTGACTTCGACCTCCGGATTAGCGCGGACGAAAGCGTCGCACTCGGCGAGGTCTTCCTTGGAAAGAGTCAGGCAAGGCACGCCCAAGGTGGTGGAATTACCGAAGAAGATTTCCGCGAAGCTACCGCCCACAAAGGCCGTGAAGCCGAAGCGCCAGAGAGATTGCGGTGCGTGTTCCCGCGAGCTACCACAACCGAAGTTGAAGCCGACCACCATGACACCCTTTTTGGCTGCGGCGATTTTACCGGCCTGCGCCGAGTTCATCGGATGAGCCCGCTCCTTGCCGTCGGGACCGGTGCGCTCGTCGCGGAAGGCGTGCTCGCCGAGACCATCAAAAGTCACGCAACGCAGGAAGCGCGCGGGGATGATGCGGTCCGTATCGATATCGTCGCCCGGAACGGCGAGCGCAAGGGCTTTGACTTGGGTGATTTGAGCGAGGGACATGACGTTAAGAAAGATTAGGCAGCAGGCGCCGAGACATGCCGGAGGATACAGACGGGCATCGCCAAGGCCGAAGCCATCGCGGCGAGACGGTCTTCGGCGATGGCGGCGGCGACGGTCTCGTCGGCAAACAAAAGGGCATACCCGTCGATGACCCAAGGCAGCGTCACCGCGCAGACGGGCTTACCGTCGTAATGGGCATCGACCATGACGTCTGACTGGACCCGGACGCCTTCCGCGACACAGGCGACCGTTACGGACTCGCCGGAGGCGATACGCTCAAGCACGCGGGCGACTGGAGCGGAGACGGACATTAGACCTTAAAGACTTCGCGGGCGTCCGTAATCTGACCGGTGATCGCCGCGGCGGCGACCATCAAGGGACTCATCAAGATTGTTCGACCGGTTTGCGAGCCTTGGCGGCCTTTGAAGTTACGATTCGAGGAGCTGGCGCAAAGCTGATCGCCCACGAGCTTGTCGGGGTTCATTGCGAGGCACATCGAGCAACCCGCGCCACGCCATTCGAAGCCGGCTTCGATATAAATCTTATCGAGACCTTCATGGACGGCCTGGATGGCCGTGAGCTGGGAACCTGGCACAACGATGGCCTTGACCGAAGCACTGACCTTGCGGCCTTTGAGATATTTGGCGACCTCCCGTAGGTCGGAGATACGGCCGTTGGTGCACGAACCCAGGAAACAGACGTCGACCTTGGTGCCCTTGATCGGGGTGTTCGGAGCCAACTTCATATGCTTGTACGCGTCCTCTGCAGTCTGGCGGTCAGCCGCGTTCAAGGTTTCCAAGGCGGGCATCTTTTCGTCGATGAAAATCGCCTGACCAGGCGTGATACCCCAAGTCACCGTCGGACGGATTTCCGAGGCCTCGAACTTGACGACTTCATCGTAAGCGCAACCGGGATCGGAAGCAAAAGACTGCCAGCGGGCGACCGCCGCATCCCAATCCGCCGCCTTAGGCGCGAAGGGCTTGCCCTTAATGTAGTCAAAAGTCTTTTGGTCGGGATTCACGTAACCACAACGGGCGCCGCCCTCGATCGACATGTTACAAACCGTCATGCGCTCCTCGAGCGAGAAGGCATCAAAGGTCGAACCGGCATATTCATAAGCAAAACCGATACCGCCATTCACGCCCAGCACGCGGATGATATGAAGAATCACGTCCTTGGCGTAGACGCCAGGCGCAAGCTTACCGTTCACTTCAATGCGGCGGACTTTAAGCGGGCTCAGCGCCAATGTCTGGGTGGCAAGCACGTCGCGCACCTGCGTGGTACCGATACCAAAAGCGATTGCACCGAACGCACCGTGGGTGGCCGTGTGCGAGTCGCCACAGGCGATGGTCGTGCCAGGCTGGGTGATACCCTGCTCTGGACCCACCATGTGGACGATACCTTGCGTGCCGGTATGGGTATCGAAGAAACGAATGCCGTAGTCCTTGGTATTCTTGCGAAGCGCCTCGATCATCTCTTGGGCGATCGGATCGGAATACGGCTCCTTAAGCTCATTTGTCGGGACGATGTGGTCGACGGTGGCAAAGGTCCGCTGAGGGTATTTCACCTTCAAGCCCAGGTCGCGCAACATGCCGAAGGCCTGCGGACTCGTCACCTCATGGATGAGGTGGGTGCCGATAAACAGCTGGGTCTGCCCATTAGGCAACTTGCGCACCGTGTGCGCTTCCCAGACTTTTTGGAACAATGTTTTAGCCATCTTCGGAAAAGGTAAGGGGTCAACTTAGGATGAGAGCGGGGCTGGTCAATCCCACAGGAAAGCCACCCCCGGATGATTTGAGGCTTAAAAAGTGCCGAAAATGAGTAAGCGGAGCCTCGAGCTTGAGGCTGCGACTTGACCCACTCGCCTCCACCCTTCCATCCTGCCCTATGGACCGTACCCTCACCCTCAGTTTTTCCTGCCCCGATACCAGCGGTATCGTCGCCGAGGTGTCTTCCTTTATCGCCCAACACCAAGGCTGGATCACCGAAGCCAGCCAACATTCCGAAACCGAACTGTCCCGCTTCTTCATGCGCGTCGAAATGCGGGCCAGCTCCTTTGCTTTTCCCGCCGAAGAATTCGGTACACGGTTCACGCCCATCGCCCAAAAATATAAGATGGATTGGTTGCTCTCCGATTCGCAAAAGCCGCGTCGCGTTATTCTTCTCTGCTCCAAACAGGAACACTGCCTCTACGACCTGCTCGCCCGTCACGTCGCCCAAGATTTCGCCTTCATCGTCCCCTGCGTCATCTCCAACCACGAAGACCATCGTAAAATCGTCGAAGCCCACGGGATTCCCTTTCATTACATTCCCGTCACGCCCGAAAATAAAGATGCGGCTTATCGTCAGATGGAGACGATTTTTCGCCAAGAGAAAGCCGACCTCATCGTGCTCGCTCGCTACATGCAAGTGCTCGACGCGCAGCTCTGCCGCAACTTCGCCGGCAAAATCATCAACATCCATCACTCTTTCTTGCCTTCCTTCGCCGGCGCCAAGCCTTACCACCAAGCCCATCGGCGTGGCGTCAAGTTAATCGGTGCCACTTGCCACTTCGTAACGCCGGACCTCGATGAGGGCCCCATCGTCGAACAAGACGTGATTCGCGTCGACCATTCCGACTCGCCCGAAGACATGGTCGAACTGGGCAAAGATATCGAGAAGGTCGTCCTCGCCCGCGGCCTGCGCGCGGTCGTCGAGGATCGCGTGCTGCTGGCCGGTCATAAAACCGTCGTCTTCCGCTGATAACGCTCGGAAACCTTCGATAAAACGAAGGTTTAGAGATTGGATTTAGGGAGATAAAGTTAAGGCTACCTTGAACCCCATCACCTCGTGCGTCCCCTCCTCGTATTAATCTTATCCTTTATTTTGGTCGGTGCCGCGACGAATCCAGAAACGATCACCCCCGGAGCCAAGATGCCGTTCGTCCAACCCACCGAGGCCGAGCGCACCGCGCTACACGAAGCCATCAAGTCCTACATGGCGAAAGAGCCGGGGACATTTTCCGCCCACCCGGCGGCGAAAGATTTCCCTGGAGAAGTCACGGCCAAGGAAAGAGTCAACCGGACGGTAAGCTACGATGCCAATCTGCTCACCCGTTGGGACACCGCCGCAGGCAATGCCCCCAACCTCGCCACGGGTCCGGAAGTCTGGCAGGAAACCGGTCTGTATGCCGCCCCGGGCGAAGTCATTGTCGTCAACGCCACCAGCCTCCCCTCCAACCGTATCGTGAAAATCGTCGTGGGTGGCCACCGCGACAGTCTCTTCAAACTCGATAAGTGGAACCGCTTCCCGCTGATCAGCCGCTCCTTCGAATTAAAAATCGGCACGAATAAGATCGGTAATGCATTCGGCGGCCAGCTCTTCATCCACGTCCAAAACAAAGGGGCGAAAGCCCCTGAGAAGGCCGTGCCAGGATCGCCTCTGCAATTTACGAACGCGGTGGCCGCACCGACTTATATCCTGGGCAAAGATACACCCGAATCTTGGAGTAAAGCCAAACACGAGCCCGCTCCATGGGCCACCCTCGTCGGCAAACAAGTCATCCTCCACATCCGTACTTCGGAATTAAAGAAACTCACCGACCCCAAGCCGCTCTTGGAATGGTGGGACAAGGCGATGGGGCTAGAAGATGACCTCATCGCGCTTAAACGCTTAGCGCCCGAGCGCGTCATGCCTGATCGACAGATTTCCGCCGGCTTCATGCACTCCGGCTACCCCTTCATGTGCTGGATCAATCCCTCGGAAGCAGATGCGATTAATCTCCCGAAATTAATCAAAGAAGGCAACTGGGGCTTCTTTCATGAACTGGGCCACAACCATCAACGCAAGTCTTGGACTTTCGAAGGCCAGACCGAAGTGACCTGTAATCTGTTTTCTCTCTATGTGATGGAAAAACTCGTGGGGAAGCCACCCGGCCAGGGCCATCCCGCGATGGCCAAACTGGACGAGCCTTTAAGCAAACGCCTGGCGACTCCGCCCAACCTAGGACCGTTCGAACAACTTTCCACTTTCGTCGTCCTTCTTCGTGCCCATGGCTGGGGACCTCTGCGCGAGGCCCTTCGCTCCTACGCCACGACGCCCGAGAAGAATGAGACACCCATCCCGGAGCTTAAAAACTCTTTCGTCTTACGCTACGGCCATGCCGCCAAAGCCAATGTGGCGGATTATTTCACGCGGCTAGGCTATCCGGTGACCGATTCCTGTCGCGCCGCGCTCAAAGGGTATCCTGCATTCAGCCCCACCCTGCCTTCGCCTGCCAAGTGATTGGCTGACAAGGGGTCGGATGGCAGGTGCCTTCCGTCTCGCCCTTTAATGAGTCTTACGCCTAATGTGGGCGTATAAGGCGTCCCACGGCGCCCCCTCTATCCTATGTCCCTTATTTCCCGCCTTTCGGCCCGCTTACAGAATCACCCTAAGCGCATCGTCTTCCCCGAAGGAGCCGACCCACGTGTCATCCAGGCGGCTCGTCAATTCGCCACCAAGAAGCTGGGCGTTCCGATTTTGATCGGCGATCGTCAGCGCATCAAAGTCAACGCCGCCCGTCTTAATATCCGACTCGATGATATTCGCATCATCGAACCCGAGCGCAGTGATGAGCTGAAGGGTTACATCGAAAAACTCGAGTCCATCCAGCGCTACGGCAATACCAACCTCCAAGGTGACCCGCGTGAATTAGTCCTCAATCCTAACTACTTCGCGTGCCTCATGGTCGCGACCTCTGGAGCCGATGCGCTCATCTCCGGCGCCACCACGCACGCCGCTTCTGGCCTGCGCACCATCCTCCAGACTTTGCCGCGTCAACCGGGAGTCGAGACCGTCTCTTCGATGCAGATTCTGGAATCGGAAGAAGCTAAATTCGGTTGCGATGGCGTCCTGTTCCTCGCGGATTGCGGCGTCATCCCCGATCCCACCGCCGAACAGCTGGCGGATATTGCGATCACCACCGCGGGGCTCGCCGGACACCTCACCAACACCGTCCCAAAGGTCGCGATGCTCGCCTACTCCACGCATTCTGCCAATCCCCGTCAGGCTTCGGTGAAGAAAGTCCAATCCGCCACCGAACTGGCCCGCCGCAAGGCCCGCGAATTAGGCATCCCGTGCGACATCGACGGTGAAATGCAGGCCGACGCCGCCCTTAACCCTTTCGCCGCCGAATCCAAAGAGGTCTCAGGCACCGTCGCCGGCAAAGCCTGCGTGCTAATTTTCCCCGACCTCAACTCCGGCAACATCGCTTCCAAGATGGCCCAACACATCGCGGACATCCCTGCATACGGCCAGATCCTGACCGGACTGGAACGCCCCGCCGCCGAAATCTCTCGCGGCGCCAGCGCACATGATATCTTCGGAACGGCCGTGATCGTGGCCGCCCAGGCGGTCGACAAGTCCTACCTCTACCCCACACGTAAAGACGGTCCTGTCGCCTGACCATGGCCATCAAGAAGCGTTTTGCGGATAACGTACCGGGTCTGCTGGCCCGTCCGATGAACAAAGACACCCGCCGGGTCTTTGTCGCCGCCACGCGGATGAACGATGGCAAGACCACGACCTGCCTCGGCTTGACCGCCGCGCTTCAAACCATGGGTCTTCACGTGGGTTACATCAAACCGATCGCGCAACGCGTCGTGCAATCGGGCGACGATCAAGTCGATGAAGACACTCTGCTGATTGATGGCTTATTCAATTTGGATATCCCGATTTCGGCGATGTCCCCCGTGGCCATCGGGCCCGACTTCACCAAACAGTTCCTGGAAAACCCCGGAGAAATCGGCCCGCAACTTCAAGACCGCATCTGCCGTGCGTTCGACCGCGCCGCCTACGGTAAAGATATCGTGGTCGTCGAAGGCTCCGGCCACGCCGGCGTCGGCTCAGTCTTTGGTGCCTCCAATGCCGACAATGCCAAAGTCCTGAACTCTAAGGCAATCATCGTGGCCGCCGGCGGCATCGGGAAACCCATCGATGAGATTGCCCTCAATAAGGCGCTCTTTGATAAGGCGGGCGTCGAGGTCGTGGGTGTCATCTTAAACAAAGTCATGCCCGATAAGCTGGAGTTCATCCGCGACTTCGCTGGGCGTGGCCTTAAACGCTTAGGCGTGCCTCTCCTAGGCGTCATCCCCCTCCAAGAGACCCTTGCCTACCCTAACCTTGACCAAGTCGCCCAGGAGACCCGTGCTCGCTGGATTCACCAGCCGGCCGGCCTCCGCCGCGTCCGTCGGGTGTTCATCGGCGCGATGTCGGCCCGCCGGGCCGCCGAATATCTTAAGTTACCCGGCACCTTGGTCATCGTCCCCGGCGACCGCGAAGACCTGCTGGACGCCTTCATTAACGGCGGCGGCGCCAAGACACTGGCGGGCGTATTACTTTCCAATGGCCTGCTGCCCAACGACGAGATGATCCGGCGCCTCACCGAGGCCGGTATCCCGCTCGCCGCCGTGGAAGCCGAATCGTTCACGGTCACGGCGCGTATTAATAATATGACCGTTAAGACCATGCGCGAAGACGCCGACAAGATCCCGATCATCGAAAAGATGATTTCCGAATCGGTCGACATCCCCGCGCTGCTGAAGGCGATCTGACGCCTAAACGGTCCGCAGGATTTCGCCCAGGCGGGCGAAGTGACCTTCATCGAAGCCCATCGCTCGCTTCAGGAAAGCATCGCGCTCGATGAGGTTCGAGATCTTGCCCGCTGCCCGCCATTGGGCCGTGGTGATGAGCCCGCGCAGCCGCACCCAAAAAGCCCCTACGGGCACAGGATAATCACTGCCGTGGAGGAAACGTCCCAAGCGGCCGGATTCCTTGACCTGCTTCAGCACGCCACTCCGAATCGGGCTATTGAGGGCGCTGGTGTCCGCATACATCTTCGGAAATTCATCCATCAGTTTGATCAACTCGCCGAAATAATTGGGGTCAAAGAAGTGGCTATTACCCGACGAGTGGGCGGCGATGACTTTGACGCCTAACTCCAGCGGTCGCCGCAGGATGCGCGGGTCTTGATAAGAGCGATTCATCACCGGCACGGTCATTTCGCCACCGGTGTGGCAAAGGAACGGCAGACCAGCGGCGGCCATGCGTCGCCAAAATTCATCATACTGTGGCAACGAGCAATTCACGTTCTGGCAATTGGGCAGTAGCTTGAGTGCACGGGCACCCGCCGCCAGACAGCGGTCCAATTCCTCCAAGGCGTCCTTTCTCCCCGGATGGATCGATACCGCCGGGATAAATTCCGGATTTTCGGCGCAGACCTTAAATAGGTAGTCGTTCGGGACGTGGAACGAGCCGAAGTCGATTTTCTTGCCCTCTTCGTCGAAGACTTCGTCCTGCGCCAGCAGCAAGGCCTTATCCACGTAGGAGCCACGGACGAGGTCGCGCAGGGACTCGACATACTTCACGTCGAAATCCTTATGCGTCAAAGGCAACGGCATCCCCACTGCCCGCCGCATCAGTTCGCTCAAACCCTTCAGCCAGAGGCCTTCGATCCGCAGCCAGCAGCCACTCCCGTCCTGGCCGTTGCCGACGAGGTGGACGTGGCAATCATAACGCGTAGCGGGAGTGGGCATGGATTAGGAGCTGGGGTCCTGCTTTTCAGTATTCATGCGGCCATAAAGCCAAGCAACCCCCAAGAAGGCCAAGGCAATGATGCCGACGGCAATGACGCGGGAAGACGTCCCGGTGATATCGACGGTGAACATACGACAGGTCACGCAAGCCAAGCCAGCCAGACCGAGCATACGGAAGGACTTGGAACGATTAAAGTGTCCCATCACGAAAATAAGAATCGAAGCCAAGACCCAGCACACGGAAGGAAGCACTGGGAAGACACCACCCAGGGCCAGACACACCCAGAAAGTGTGGATGAGAAGTAATGTCCCGATGATCGGTCGCTGCATGGATTCTCCTTCTGCGTCGGCATATTGCGCGGTGTACCTGGCGAGCGCGCGGAGGAGCAGACCTAGCCCAAGGAGCCAAAGCAGGGCTCCCAAGAGCCCCTGAGGCGCGTCGAATCCTGCGACATTTCTCCAGAGGCCGCTGTTGATGACGACGTAGGCGGCCAAGAACCCCGGAAGGGCCAAGACCATCTTCTTGAATTGAGATTCCGAAAGAGCCAACCAAGCCGCCACGGCCGAAATCATCAAGGCGCCCCCGAACCAAGCAGAAATCAGCGAAGACCATCCTTTGGATTTACACCAGACTCCGCACAAGAAGGCCGACCAGGTCAGCAGGAAGGCCATCGTGAAGGTGAAGGTGTGTTGCAAGGCCAGGACCCACTCTTCCTTTCGTTCAGCCGTCTTCCAGATGATGCCGGCCTGGGTCAGGCCGATAACGAGTAGCCAGAAGGCATGCCATCCCTGCTCGGCAGGATTAGGCGAGGTCGCTGATATCCACGTGAGGGCGAGGATACAGCTCATCAAGTAGGCCGGCAAGGCAGCCCAGATGAGGGCTTTACGGTAACGGAAAAAAGCGATGACACCGACGACCACCCAAGGCCAACCAGTCATCTCCGGGGCGGCTTGGCGCTGTACGCAGACTAACGAGGCGCCGAGAACAACGAGACCGCAAATCCGCAAGAGATGCTGCCATTCATCGGTATGCTGCCAATCCTCCCTGAACGAGACCAGTAACGCCATGCCAGCGATGGCGACCAAGGATGCCCACGGGTAAACTTGAACAATCGGCTTCAAGTCAGCTAACGCTAAGGCAGGGCCTGACACGTTGAAAATCAGGAAGAAAGCGGAAACGGCGGCTAATGCCTCCGTCGCTGTACGACCAAGGATAGATTTGGTGCGGGATGCCAGCAGTTGCGCCAAGGCGGCGGCAAGCAACCAGACAATCCAGAGATTATCACTGAGGCGCACGGTAATGCCAGCTGCCGCGAAGACCATCGCCGAAATGAGCATCACCTGCGAGATATTCGCGGAGCGGGCACGCTCCAACCAACCGAGCGCCAGCGCGATGACCGCCAGCACAAAGCCGAGATTCGAACGACCGTAATCGGCCGGATTACAGGCGACAAAGGCGATCAAAGCTGGGACGAAGAATGAAGCCAGGAGGAAGGTTTCGTGCGAACGAGTACCCCCGATCACCTTGGAGTCCGTGAGCAATCGGCCGGCGACCCAAAGGGTAGCGAAGCAGAACAAAGCCGTTAGTTGAATCGAAACTGAGTAATGACCGGTGCCAAGGTGGTATTGCCAAAAGCCCAGGCAAAGCTGCGAGACGAACAAGCCGAGCCAGCCGGCCGAACCCCAACCACCACGCAACATGAGCACCACGCCGATGAGGGCGACCATGGCTACGCCCAAGACGTTGACGTAAACATCATTCTTAACCCCACCATCGGGATTCTGGATAGCGAAGAACACGGCTAGGCCAGCAAAGATGACCGCGAGCTGGGCAAATAACTTATCCTGGCGCCACAGGGCGATGACGACGACGCCGATCGCAGCCACGAACTGCAGGACAGAGGAACCGAGCACGGAGTCAAAGAGCTTGAATTTCGCCAGTCCATAGGTCGACCAAGCGGTAAACTGCAGGACTCCTAAGCCGGCGGCGCCGATGACTCTCCCCAAATCCTGGTTCCGGAGCGAGAGCCTCAGGCTGAACCAGAAGATGGCGATACCGATCGCGGCAATCTCACCGACCATAAACCATGCCGGGAAATTTTGGGTTACGTTAAGCCAGACACCATAGAAAATCACCGCGGCGAGGGCCAGCACCCCGCCGATTCGTCCCGTCCACCAAGCTCCGAGCGCATACTCCCCTTTGAGGTTAAGAGGCGGAAGCATACCGAGTTCCTGCAGCTTTGTAGCCAGGGGACTCGGACCCTCCGCTTGCGGCGGGCCAGAAGAGGTAGGCAAGGGAGGCGGGGTGTTGTTGGGCATAAGGTCTAATATACTACAGCAAGCTCTGCTGCGGTAATTGAAAATCTTGATTGGGCGCATCGGCTAAAACGATGCCGCCACCGACTTTTGACCAGAATCGCCGAATCTCCCGCAAAAACGCCATTCCTTAAGGACTGCGGGGTATCCATCTGCCAGACAATGCCACGGCGTCAGGAAAAACCAATGGTTAATTTATAACATAAATTTATTGGATGACGACGGCTACGCTCCCGCCAGCGAAGAAGCGACAACCTGAAAATCAGCGGATAGATTCACCGCGCAGCCAGACGCCGCCCACTTCCGGCCGGGCCGAGGAACCATCCCAATGGAAAGCCATAAGGTCCGCCGACTGGCCGACGGCCAGCACTCCCCTGTCCCCGATGATTCGCCCCGGGGCGACCGTCATCAGGGCGATGGCCTCGCCCAAGGTCAGGCCGACCTGATTCACGAGCTCGGGAATCACCGCGATCAAAGGAAGGGCGGCGCCGGCGAGGTAATTACCCGTACCGTCATCAATCGCCAGGAAACCATCGGCCCGCAGCTCCACCTTGCCGCCGATCGGGTTCTCATATTTTCCGGCAGGAAGACCGCCGAGCGCGACGAGATCAGAGACGACCAAAGAACGGTCCAGGCCCTTGGCTCGGAGCATCACTTTTAATTGCGCAGGGGTGAGGTGATGCCCGTCGGCGATGAACATGGCGGTCAGGCGATCCTCCGCCAACTGCGGCCAAAGATGATTATGCCGACGATTCATCGTCGCATGCGAACCATTGCCCAAGTGCGTCGAAAGGGTCGCACCCGCGTCGACCGCGGCGGCAATCTGGGCGGCATCCGCCGAGGTATGCCCGAGCGAGACGACCACGCCGGCCTTCACGAGATGGCTGATATAAGCCGGTGCCTCCGGCCAGTGCGGCGAAAGCGTAACGAGCTTCACCCTTCCGCCAGCCGCCAACTGCCAGCGATCAAACTCGGCGACCGAAGGTGCCCTCACGTCCGCGGCCGAGTGTGCCCCACGTGGCCCATCTTCAGAGGCGATATGTGGTCCTTCGACATGAATGCCCGCGACCATGGAGGCCACGTCGGCATGCTGTGCGCAGGCGTCATCAATCGTCCGCAAGGCCGCGATGAGGCGGGCCTCGGGAGCGGTGACGAGCGTCGGCAGGAAAGTCGTGACGCCCACCTTGAGCATCGCCTGGCAAAGGGCCTGCACGGTCGCGATGTCGAGCGTCAGGCCGTTCAGGTCATGGCCGCCATAACCGTTGACCTGCAGGTCGATAAAGCCCGCGCTCAGCCATTGCTTCTCGCCGTGCTCCTGGAATTCGATGGCCGTAATCAGGCCACCTTCGGTCGTGACGACGATGCCCCTGCCCGTCGAAGGATCGCGGCCGAGGAGGCGTTGCGACGAAACGGACGACATAGCCTAGCGGGCGAGCTCCGAAGCGGCGGCCTCGTCGATATAAAGCGTACAGTCAGCATGCTGCTGGACAATCGAAGCGGGACAAGCTGGCGTCACCGGACCTTCGACCGTGCCCTTGACGGCCGCGGCCTTACGCTTGTCCGGCACTGAAAGGATGATGACCTGGCTGCGCATAATCTCGCGGATCGACATCGAAATCGCCTGCTTCGGCACATCGGACATGGCTGGGAACCAGCCTTCGCCGAATTGTTGGGCTCGGCAGGCGACATCCAGGTCAACTACGATATACGGGTCGCGCACTTCGAAATCGGCCGGCGGATCGTTGAAAGCCAGGTGGGAATTCTCTCCGATGCCGGCAAAACAAAGATCGATCTGACGCCCTGAAATCAAGGCACTTAGTCGGGCTAATTCCGCCTTTAGGTCGACGGCATCGCCGTTGACCGGAATAAATTCCGGGGCGACCGGCAAATGGGCGATGAAACGTTCGCGTAAGTACTTCCGGAAACTCGCCCCATGCGTCTCGGCCAAGCCGACATACTCATCCAAATGGAAAACCGTCACTCGCGCCCAATCGATACCCGGCTCCAGTACCAGTCCTTTCAACGTTTCGAACTGACTGGCTCCCGTGGCCACAATGATATTGGCCCGAGCTTTTTGACTGAGAACCTTACGCAACACTTCAGCTCCGTGACGAGAAGCTGATTTACCCATGGCGACAGGGTCTTTAAAACGAAGAATCTTCATGGGGGATGAGCGATCTCTACCCTGACAAAAGGGCTACTTCAAGCAAGCGCCAAACTGTCTCCTTTTGGAGAGTTATTGCGCATTTAAACTCCGTTCGAAATTTCGCGCCGAAAACTCCGACGCGAATCCAGAGCTTAACCGATGAGATTCAAGCCCCGCATCGTGCCGGTCGAGGAGGCGAACTTATCGGCGTCGATGCCCATCCGCTGGAGCATCGAGACGAAAAGATTCGGGAGCGGATAATTACGCTCCATGTCGAAGGCGAGGTTCTGTCCATGATTAAAGCCCCCGCCCATCAGGAGGGTCGGCAGATTAGTCGTCACGTGCGTGCTGGCGTTACCCAGATTGCTGCCGTAAAGAACCATGGTGCGATCCAGCAAAGGAGCGCCGTCTTCTTTCGCGACCTTGAGGTCGGCCATGAGCTTGGCAAGGAGTTGCATGTGCATGCTGTCGATCTGCTTGAGCTGACTCAGCTTCTTGTCGGATTTGCCGTGGTGCGAAAGGCTATGATACCCGTCGGTGGTGGTATGGACGTGATCCAAATCGAGGGCCGGCGTATTGACGCTATCGAGCATCAAAGTCACCGCACGCGATGAATCCGTCTCGAAGCAGATGCGTGCCATGTCATACATCACCCGGACTTTATCCATGTATTCCTTGGGGCTGCTCGGGTCGAGCGGCGAGGAGGATGTGGCGACCGGCCGCGGTTTCTTTTCCCATTCCTTAGACATCTGCATCCTTTGTTCGAGCTCACGGACGCTGGTAAAATATTGGTCAAGACGGCTACGATCTTGGGCCCCCATCGTGCGGCGCAGTTCACCCGCCTGGCCGCCGACCGCATCCAGGATGCTCTGCCCGAGCACGAGTCGCCGCTCTTGCGCCGCGATTTCCGTTGCCGAACCACCCATAAACATCTTCCGGAAGACTTCCGAAGCCTTTTCTTCGGTCGGGATCATCACGCCGCCCGCCGTCCAGGAAAGGCTCCGCGAACCGCGCGAACAGTTCACACCCAAGGTCATGGAAGGATAACGCGTGAGGTGACCGATCCGTTCAGCCATGAATTGATCGAGCGAAATCGTGTTGCGGAAGCCCCCGCTACTGGGGTGCGGCGCCGCGGTCAGGAAACAATTATCCGCGGGGTGGCCGCCATCGACGTCGGGGTGCGAAACTCCGGAAAATACCGTGAAGTCCTTACGGTGCTGTTTCAGCAGTTCGAGGTACGGCGAGGCTTTGTAATCCGCCCCCTTCCCTTGCGGGAAAAAGAACTCCGGAACCAAGCCGAGATTATTACAAATACCAAGCATGCGCCGAGGCTTGACCGCCGACGGAGCAGCAGCCGCAAAGGCGGGGGTCATCGACTCTAAGAGCGGCAGCGCCAGCAAGACGCCAGTACCGGCCAAGAAACGCCGCCGGGAGATGGCACGTTTAAAAGCCACAAAGGGCGCTTGAGTAGAATTAAAGGACGACGGGGTGGTCATGAAGATAGAATTATTTATTAAGGAAAAGGTCGCTGGTCACAAGCCCGCGCACCAACGAACGGACGCCATAACGCGTCGGAGCGGCGGCATCCAGCACGGCTTCGACCTTGGCTCGGTCGCCAAAAGAAACGGCGGCACCGGTCGCATAGACCGTGAATTGACCGATCATATTTCGGGCAAGTTGACGGTCGTCCTTCGCGACGAGTTTCTTGAAATCACGGATGTCCGTGAATTTCTTCCCATCAAGCTGACCGTATGACTCAACCGCCAAGGCATTATGAAAGGCGAATTTTTGGCCGTTCTTCCCGATCCCGACCTCAGGCGTCTTCCCATCCAGCGCCCGATAGGTCGTCCGGAAACCTCCCATCACATCAAAATTCTCTAACGCGAAACCCGGCGGATCGATTGTGGCATGACAAGCCGAGCAGGATTCCAATTTCCGATGCTTATCAAGCTGCTGGCGGATAGTGACAGCTCCGCGCGTATCAGGCTCGACCGCCGGGACGCTCGCGGGCGGCGGTGCTGGCTTACGACCGAGGATGCGCTCCATGATCCAGGCTCCGCGGATGACCGGCGAAGTCGTGGTACCGTTGGCGGTGACCTTAAGAACGGCCGCCTGGGTCATGAAACCACCACGCACACTATCCTTTGGCAAGGTAACCTTACGCAACTTAGCGCCCATGACGGGGGGGAGTTGATAAAGATTCGCCAAGCGCTCATTGACGAAAACGAAATCGGCGTCGACGACGTTCTTGATGGGAAGATTGCCGCGCAGAAGTTCAGCGAAAGTCTCGTGACTTTCATCCCGGGCCGATTCCAAGAGATGGTCATCCAAGTAATAATCCGGATAAAGATTGGAATCAGGGTCATTGGATCCCGCCTTACGCAGATCCAACCAGTAATCCGTAAATGTATCGACGAAACGACGACTGCGCTCGTCCGCCAACAAACGCTCCGTCTGGGCTAGCAAAACGTCCGGTTGATGCAACTTCTTGGCCGCGGCCAGCTTGCGCAGTTCTTCGTCGGGCGGAGAATTCCAAAGGAAGAAGGCGAGGCGCGAAGCTAACGCGAAATCATCCAGCCGACCTGGTTTCTCTTCGAGATAAAGGAAAGTGGGAGAGCAAAGAACAGCGGTGTAACCTGCGAACATCGCCTCCGTAAAACTACTGCCGGTCTTCATCGCTTCCAAGATGACTGGAAGAAAACGCACCTCTTCTTCCGAACTTAACGGACGGCGACAGGCTTGCTTCACGAAACGACGGAGCAGACGTTCGGCATCCTTCGGAGCGTCCGAAGTCTTGACGTCAAAAGTCAGCGCAGTCCCTGGCGCACGTACGACGGGGAGATCATCAAAGAGGGCGACGTAAGGAGCGGACGGCCAGGCTGATGCCAAAGGCCCTTCGACTTCGATCCAGCGCATGACCATCCCAGGCTGCCCCTCCGGCGTAGCTAATGGATTTTGCGCCCGACTCGCACCCGGACGGGAACGGAAAAACCGAGTGGTGTCGATTTGGATGCTTTCGCCGGCCTTAAGCGAAACGTCCAATTCATTGACGGTGGGGTCCGGATTGAAATCCACATTGCCGATCCGTCTTAGAATGCGCGGCGAAGTCAGAGCGTAGACCGTGACGGGTTCCGGACGATGCCCTTTGGAAATATTGTCCAGGTCAGGCACCCACCAGCGAACCGTTCCCTTAGTCGAAGGCATACTGGGGCCAACCCAGACGGTTTGTCCGCAAAGTTTGACCCGGTAGCGGCCGGACACCGGTGCCCGGAAGGAACTAAAGTTCGGCTCCACCGGCTCATAAGCACCATGCACGACCCCCACGCCTTCTTCATCCCGTACTTTTTTATTAGACTTACTGGCGGTCACCGGTGCATCGCCCCGTCGGACCTCTGGCTGACCAGCGAATCCGAGCGTCGGAAACGTCGCTCGTTCGGGCGACTGATTGAACTCTGAAAATTTCATCTTGCCGGTGTAACTACCCTGCTGGCGGGCATAATAACGGTGCGGCGAAACATCCGGCTTCTCGACGGAAGATATGAATGCGGATTTGAGCGCTTCTTCCGCGGCGGTCATATAGCGGGCAAGTTGGACGTGTGAAACATCCAACGCCTGACCGGATTTATTGTAACGATAAGCCTCCGAGTCTTCCGGCAGGATTTCCTTAATATCGAGCCAAGGCGCCTGCAACAGATCACGCAGGGCATTCTCATACTCGAACCGATTCATGCGTCGTTCCACCGAACGGCCTTGGGCGGCTACTCGGGCGATTTCAAATTCGCTCAACGTACGGGAAAGCGTCCCAAGATACCCGACGAGCTGACCGGCATCAGGACGGGCCTTCTTCTTAGGCGGCATCTCACCGTTAGCCGTCCGGTCGTAAATCTTCACCCAAGTTTCAAAGGTCTTAAGTTTAGTGAGGTCGGCGCCCAGCGTGGTCAGATCGAGTCCGCCCTTCTTGGCGTCGGCGTCATGGCACTCGACGCAGTTCTTATCGAGAAACGGGGCCACACCTGCCCACGGGCAAAGCGGCAGAAGCATCAGGAGATAAGTGACTTTCCGAAATTTCATATCGTAGAATTAAGACAGCGAGGTTTGCCGATGGTTGCGAACGATAACCAAAGAAATTAGGCGGTTTTCCTAAGGATTAGTCATCAAGTTAAAGTTATTGAGATACGCCTTGGGCCACCCTGCCTCATGGGCATGCTTTCCGTCATCCGCTCTGCCGCCCTGCTGGGAGTCGAGGCCGTCCCCGTCGAGGTCGAGGTAAACACCGGAGAACTCGGCGAATACGGCCTCTGGCTGGTCGGGCTGCCAGACGCGGCCGTCAAAGAATCCGAGGAACGCGTGATGTCCGCCATGCAGAACTGTGGCCTGCGGATTCCGGAAACCCGGACGACGGTCAATCTGGCTCCCGGAGATCTGCGCAAAGAAGGTGCGATGTATGACCTTCCCATCGCACTGGGCATCGTCGCCTCGACCGGTCAGCTGGAAAAGACCCGACTGCAGCGTTACCTGATTGCCGGCGAACTCGGCCTCAGCGGTCGCACCCGCACGGTCCGCGGCGGCGTGGCCATCGCCGTCCTCGCCAAGAAATTAGGCCTGCAGGGCGTACTATTGCCGCGCGAATCAGCCGAAGAAGCGGCGCTCGTGAACGGCATCGAAGCCGTAGCGGTCGATTCGCTGGACGGAGCGGTTCGTTTCCTCAGCGGCGATCCTAAGTTCGGTCCTCTGCCTGCCGGCACTAATCCCTTTCGCCGGCCACCCACCGCCGGCCAACCGGATTTCACCGAAGTGAAAGGCCAAGCTGGCGTGCGACGCGCGGTCGAGGTGGCGGCGGCCGGCGGACATAATATACTTATCATCGGACCGCCCGGCTCAGGTAAATCGCTCATCGCGAAACGGATTCCCTCCATTCTGCCCGAACCTGATCCGGAGGAGTTTCTGGAGATCCTCAGCGTCCATTCGGCCGCCGGTGCTTCGCTCTCTGACCCGACCCGCCATTGGCAAAGGCCCTTTCGCGCCCCGCATCATACCATCAGCGATATCGGTCTGATCGGTGGTGGCAGCATTCCCGGACCCGGCGAGGTCTCGCTGGCCCATCACGGCGTCCTCTTCCTGGACGAGCTACCTGAATTTCGCCGTTCGGCGCTGGAAGTCTTACGTCAACCCTTGGAGGACGGCTACGTCACGGTTTCTCGGGCCGCGGCCAAAATCACCCTACCCTCGCGCCTGATGCTGGTGGCGGCGATGAATCCCTGCCCCTGCGGCCATCTCGGCGACAAGCAACGTGAGTGCCGTTGCTCGCCGCAACAGGTCAGAAAATATCGGGCCAAAATTTCCGGCCCCTTGCTTGATCGCATCGACATCCAGATCGAAGCACCCGCCTTAAGTTTGGACGAACTGCGCACCGCTCAGCCGGGAGAATCTTCCGAACTGATGCGTGTTCGGATCGAGATGGCGCGCGCGATCCAACGGCAGCGGTTTGGCCAAAGGTCCGGGGCCTGTAACGCGGTACTAAGCGGTCAACTGTTACGCGATCACTGCGCCCTCGATCGCGCCCAAGGGGACCTCCTTCAACAAGCGATGGAGAAATTAGGCCTCTCCGCCCGTGCCTATGATCGCATTCTTCGAGTTTCCCGCAGCATCGCCGACCTTGCCGGGGCGGAACGCATCGCCACGTCGCATTTACTGGAGGCCATCCATTATCGTTCGCTTGATCGGAGTTAAAAACGCTCGCCCCCGTCTAGAATAATCATCCAATGACCCATCCCCATGAAATCCCTCCATAAATTCGGGCTCATCTGCCTACTCGCCCTTCTGGCCCTTCCGCTCGGCGCGGCCGAAAAGATCCGCGTCCTCATCCTCGACGGCCGCAATAATCACGACTGGCTCCGCACCACCGAATCGTGCAAGGCCACGCTCGAAGCAACGGGTCTCTTCACCGTCTCGATATCCACCGCCCCCGCCGCCTTTGCGAAAGCCAAGCCAACGAAACCCAAGGCCGGCGATACCGCCGCCAAAAAAGCTTTCGACGCCGACATGAAAGCCTGGAACGCCGAAGAGGCATCTTTCAATAGTGCCCATGCTGCCGAGTGGAACCGGTGGGTGCCGAAGTTCGCGGACTACCAAGTCATCGTGAATAATTACAACGGCCCGGAATGGGGCGCCGACATGAAAGATGCGTTCACCGACTTCGTACTCAACGGCGGCGGCCTCGTCAATGTCCACGCGGCGAACAACGCTTTCACGGGCTGGGATAACTTCAACGAGATGATTTGCGCAGGCTGGCGCGGGGCCGACTTCGGCCAACGCGTCGCCGTCGATGATGCGACCGGCAAAGCCATCGGCGTCCCCAACGATCAGGAAAAAATCACTACCAAAGGCTTTGGTTCCGGACACGGCACCAAACACGATTTCGTCCTCAAGGCCCGGGATGCCTCTCACCCCGTCATGAAAGACCTGCCAGCCGAGTGGCTTCACGCGACCGACGAACTCTACGGCCGCATGCGCGGTAGCCCTGATCACATGGATGTCATCGAAAGCGCTTTCTCTAAGCAGGAGTTCGGCGGCACCGAGATGCACGAACCCATGGTCTGGTGGGCGCTGTTCAACAAGGGTCGCGTGGTGACCACGTCGATGGGCCACCTCTGGGTCGGTGACACCAACTTTGCCGCGCTTCACTGCGTCGGCTTCCAGACCATCCTCGCCCGCTCCACCGAATGGGCCGCTACCGGCAAGGTCACCTTGGGCGTACCAGAAGGCTTCCCGACCAAGGACAAGACGAGCGTCATTGAACCATCGAAGGTCGTCTGGAAGAAGTAAGCTTCGCACTTACGTTGGAACTCGAAGGCCCGCCATCGCGCGGGCCTTCTGCTTTTTAGGCGAAGCGACGCATCGCCACGCCGACGGTCGCGCAAATTTGCTCGGGCGAAAGGCTAATGCTGACGTGCAGACACTTCTCGCTGGCGAGGTTGGGGCGCTCCAGCGTGGCGAGCTGACTACCGAGCAGGCCGGGCGGCATGAAGTGTCCTTTGCGCGCATCGAGGCGCGCCTGCAGGAGTTCCTGGCTGCCATCAAGGAAGACGAAGAATAGGTCGGGGTCGCCTTCGCGCAGGCGATCGCGATAGGCCTTCTTTAAAGCGGAACAGGTGACCACCATGGCCTCACCCTTGGCCTTACCCTCGGCGAGGCGATCGGCCATGACCGCCAGCCAGCCGGCGCGATCGGCATCGCTCAGCGGCGAACCGGCACTCATCTTCGCAACGTTCTCCGGCGGATGAAAGACGTCGGCTTCGATGAGCGTGGCGCCAGTGCGCTGCGCGTAAATCTCCGCAACGGTGCTCTTGCCGCAACCGCAGACGCCCATGAAGACGAGGTTCGGGTGCGCCATCGCTGCTCAGAGGTTAATCGTACGACCTTCGCGGAAAGATTGGTCCGCGGCCGCGACGATACGCATCGAATTAACGGCATCATCCATGTGCGCGGTCAGATCAAGGTCTTCGCGGATGGCTTTTTCGAAATACGCCTGCTCGCGTTCGCATAGCCCATCATGACCCGGATCAGCCTCGGTCGGGACGATTTCGTCGGGCTTGGTAAATTTGCCATCCGGACCGAGCTGCGAAGAGTG
Source organism: Opitutales bacterium (assembly GCA_007280935.1). Lineage (GTDB taxonomy): Bacteria > Verrucomicrobiota > Verrucomicrobiia > Opitutales > UBA953 > UBA953. The sequence continues at coordinate 1,047 of QYQK01000007.1, read as the reverse complement.
CACCTTCAGCGCCTGGGCGGCGGAGTGCGAATCAACATCAGCTGAATTGCCCGCCTGCGAGGCCTTACCGGCGACGATGGAGACGCACCCTTTCGGACCGATGACATCTTTGACGAAAAAAGCCTCTTCCGACATCATCGGACCCCAACCGGCTTCATACCAGCCCACGGAGCCATCGGCGAAGGTCACCTGCAGGTGACCGTAATTGATCTGACCAGCGGGCATATCTTCTGTGAGACGCGCACCGATACCGGAAACGCGCACGGGGCGACTACCCGTCATCAGACACATGACGTCGACGTAGTGTACGCCACAATCGACAACCGGACTACAGGTCTGAAGGAGCGACTTATGCGTCTTCCACATGTCGCCGTAGCTCTGCTGGTTGAGGTTCATGCGCATGACGAGGGGCTTGCCGAGCGTCTGCACCGTCTTGATGAATTGAGTCCAAGCGGGGTGATGCCGTAGAATATAACCGATGACCACCTTACGCTTCACTTCCTTGGCTTGGGCGACGATTTGTTCGGCCTCAGCGACCGTGACGGCGAGCGGCTTTTCGACAAAAACGTGACAGCCGGCCGCAAGCGCGGCGACCGCGTATTCGGCGTGGGTATCAGGGTAACTCGAAATGGTAACGGCGTCTGGCTTGGTCGCCTGGAGGGCGGCATGGAAATCGCCGAACTCCGCATACCCTCCACCCAGTTCGGCATTAAGTTTAGCCCGTGAATCAGCGGAGCGGGTAACCAAGCCGCAAATTTGAAACCCCGGAAGCTTATGGTAAGCGAGGGCATGCGAACGGCCCATATGGCCGGCACCGACGCAAAGGACACGGATGGGGGAAAGGCTCATCGAAGCACCAGCATCACCCTTCCCCCTCCCGCATCAAGCCGGGAGAGTTTTCGGATTGATAATTATTCGACCGATTAAAGCGGTAAAGGCTGGGCGACGCCCTTGGCCTGCTGCACCTCGAGTAAGGCTTTGAGTCGGGCCACGATTTCAGGGTGATCATGGGCGACGTTGTTGCGCTCACCGGGATCACTCTGAAGG
>QYQK01000052.1 GCA_007280935.1 Opitutales bacterium | reverse complement strand
TCGTCGTTCGCCGCCCGCTCACTTTTGCCGAGCGGACCTATCTGCCCCAAATCATTGCGGGCCTCAAAGTCACTTGGGATAACATGATGCGCCCACCGGTGACGCTGCAATACCCCGACGAACGCCCGACCATCCCAAAGAATTATCGCGGCGTCCCCACGCTGATCGCGGATACGAACGGCCGGGAAAAATGCGTCTCTTGTCAGCTCTGCGAATTCGTCTGCCCGCCCAAAGCCATCCGCATCACGCCTGGCGAGATCTCCGAAACCTCCGACAATGCCCACGTCGAGAAAGCGCCGAAGGAATTCGAGATTAACATGCTACGCTGCATCTACTGTGGCCTGTGCCAGGAAGTCTGCCCCGAAGAAGCCATCTTCCTGCAGAGCCAGTATTCGCTGACCGGACTGACGCGCGAATCGATGGTCAATAATAAGGCTAAACTTTACGAACTCGGCGGCACCTTGCCCGACGGCCACCACAAGTGGGACAAGAAGAAGGAAGAGGCGGAGAAGCAGGCCGGCGGACAGCACTGAGAATCAAAGTGACCAGTTGATTCGTTGATCGGTTGGCCAGTTGGCCGGAACCGAGAAGAGACACAGCGAGGGAGGCAGAGAGGGGCACCGCTGCGAAGCAGGAGGTAGGGACAGCACGATGTGCTGTCCTTTTTTGTGAGTACCATTCTCGGGTGGCAGGTGGCAGGCCCAGGTTGCAGGCTGCAGGACGGGCCCTAGGTAGGGGCGCGACTGCGTCGCGTCCGTGGGCGGACGGAGTTTGGACGGGTCGGTCACCTTGCCCGGCGCATCGCACATGCCTCTGCGAACGGACGCCACGCAGTGGCGCCCCTACCCGAGGCAAAGTCATAGCATCCTATCCGGTTTCCGGTCTCCCTTTGAGTGGCGGGCCGTCCCTGAAAACAACTAGGGTAGCACGCGGTGCTGCCCCTACCTTAATTGCCTACCCTTTAGCCCGCCGCGGGATAATCCGTATATCCCTTCGCGCCATTGGACGGGCCCTAGGTAGGGGCGCGACTGCGTCGCGTCCGTGGGCGGACGGAGTTTGGACGGGTCGGTCACCTTGCCCGGCGCATCGCACATGCCTCTGCGAACGGACGCCACGCAGTGGCGCCCCTACCCGAGGCAGATCCCCAGCATCCTATCTGGTTTCCGGTCTCCCTTTGAGTGGCGGGCCGTCCCTGAAAACAACTAGGGCAGCACGCGGTGCTGCCCCTACCTTAATTGCCCACCCCTTACTTCGCTGCATTCGGATAATCCGTATATCCCTTCGCGCCGGAGGCGTAAAAGGTGCTTTCGTCCGGGGTATTCAGCGCGAGGTTTTCCTGCAGGCGACGGGGGAGATCGGGATTCGAGAGGAACGGCACCCCATAGGCGATCGCATCCGCCCAGCCTTCGGCGATGGCCTGCTCGCCCTGCGCCCGATCAAAACCACCCGCGGTGATGAGCACGCCTTTGAAGTCCTTACGCAGCTCCTTCGGGCCGACGCCACTCACCGCGCCGTGCGCGATGTCTTGGGCGGTGACGCGCGTGACGTGGGCGTAAGCAATCTCGAGTTTGGAGAGCTCGCGCAGGAGATAACCAAAAGTCTCAGTGGGATTAGCGTCGGACATGTCATTGAAGACGCCCCCAGGCGAAAGACGAATACCCACGCGGTCCGAGCCCCAAATTGAAATACAGGCACTGGCGACCTCAAGGGTCAGGCGAGCACGCGCCGCCACCGAACCGCCGTAACCATCGGTGCGGGTGTTGGTCCCACTGCGTAGAAACTGATCGAGAAGATAGCCATTCGCATTATGAATCTCGACGCCGTCAAAACCGGCTTCCTTGGCGAGGCGCGCCCCTTTGACGTATTCAGCGACGATGCCCGGAATCTCTGCAAGCGCGAGGGCACGAGGGGTCACGTAGTCGGCCATCTCTTTACCCGTCCAGACTTGGCCCTTTGGCTGAATGGCGGAAGGAGCAATCGGCAGTTCGCCGTTGAGCTGGAAAGCCGGGTGCGAAACGCGACCGACATGCCAGAGCTGCAGGAAAATGCGGCCACCTTTGGCGTGCACGGCGGCGGTGACCTTCTTCCAACCCACGACGTGTTCGGCAGTGTAGATTCCCGGGGTGTTCGGGTAACCATGACCACGAGGCGAAACCGTGGTGGCCTCGGAGATGATCAGGCCAGCGCTCGCACGTTGACCATAATACTCGGCCATCAAGTCCGTCGGGACGTTGGCACCTTCGGCGCGACAACGGGTCAGCGGAGCCATCAGGACGCGGTTCGGTAACGACACGGCACCGACTTGGAGGGAGGAAAATAGGGAGGACATGTGTGGTTTGAAGGAAGAAGGTGAGGGATAGGGGCGGGGAAAGGAAAGGCAAGTGGGAGGACGCAAGAACAAGAGGCTCGGAGGCTCGGCAACAAGAAGGAGGCGAACGCTATGCATTCAGGTGACGGGTGCCGGGTGGCAGCCCCAGGTGGCAGGTGGCGGGTAGAAAGAGACAACGTGACAACTTCCAGGTGACGGGTGACGGCCATCAGGGCATCAGCCATTCGGGGGTCGGCATTCCAGCCATCAGCAGCCGGGAGCCGGAGGCCAGCAGCCGAAACCCGAACCCCTGTATCGGGTAGGGGCGCCACTGCGTGGCGTCCGTACGCTGTATGACTTACGGATCTGGCTTGCCTGGCTATCCACCGCAACTCCGGTCGACGGACGCGACGCAGTCGCGCCCCTACCTCACACCCCAGCAAATCATTCGGTCTCCGGTTTCCCCTTGAGCGCACTATCCCGCCACCTTCCACCCGAAGCAGCCTCTCTCGTCCGCCCGCTCCGTTCTCACTCATTACCCCATTATTCTTCCCTCCCCACCCCGCCACCGCTATTCGTGCATGAAACCTTTTCCGTCTGTCATCCATGTCCGCCACCCCTTCCTCGCCTTCACTCCGTTCTGAACAGCCCGTTTATATCATCGGCCATAAGAATCCTGATGCCGATGCGATTTGCTCCGCCCTCGCCTACGCCGCCTTCAAACAAGCATCCGGCCAAAAAGGCTTTGTCCCGGCCCGTTGCGGCAACTCCAACGCCCGGATCGATTCCATCTTAAATCGTTTCGGCGCAACGCTGCCCGAATTCGTCGGCGACGTCACCCCGCGCGTCAAAGACATCATGCACGCCGATCCGTTCAAGGTCGCCGTCGACGATACCTGCGCCCGCGCCCTTGAGCTTCTCGACCTCCACGACGTCCGCGCCTTACCCGTCGTCGGTCGCGATGGCCGCCTCGAAGGTTACGTCTCTATCTTCGGCCTCGGAGATTATTTCATCCCCAAGCCCAAGCGCGCCACTTCGATGCGCAAGGTCACCAGTTCAATCAACGCCATCATCCGCTCCATCGGTGGTACCGAAGTCATCGCGCATGACCCCGAGACGGTCGATGAACTCTACGTGCGCGTCGCCGCCATGGAACTCGAGTCCTTCGGCAAATCCGCCACGGTCGAAGGCATCCCCACCAATAAGAGCATCATCGTCGTAGGCGATCGCAACGACGTCCACATCCGCGCCATCGAAATGGGCGTGCGTCTAATCATCGTCACCGGCGGCCACCGGATGAAAAGCGAAGTCCTCGAACTGGCCAAACGCCAGAAGGTTTCCGTAGCTTACGCCGATACCGATAGCGCGACGACGGCCTGGGCCGTCCGCGCCTCCACGCTCGTGGGCGGGCTCATCCAACACGACGCCCCTCGCTTCAGCCCGCAAGATAAGATTTCCGTGGTGCGCCGGCGTATCGTGCAATCCAGCGCCCTCATCTGTCTCGTCGTCGATGAAGATGGCCATCTGCTCGGCGTCTTCTCGAAATCTGACATCCTTAAGCCCGTGCAAACGCGCCTGGTGCTCGTCGACCACAACGAGCTTTCGCAAGCGGTCGACGGTGCGGCCGAAGTTGAGATTGCGGAAGTCGTCGACCACCACCGCCTCGGCAACCCCCACACGGCCCAACCGATCTTATTCCTCAATCGCCCGCTCGGCTCGACGTGCTCGATTGTGGCCGACATGTTCCGCACCGCCGGTCTCCAGCCTTCGCCGCAGATCGCCGGGCTGATGATGTGCGGTATCATTTCCGACACGCTTCTGCTCCAAAGCCCGACGACGACGCCCCTCGACGCCGACCTGCTCCAGTGGCTCTCCCGTCTGGCCGATGCCGACCCCCGCTCCCTCGCCGACATGATTTTCAACGCGGGCTCGGTCTTGGCGACCGTCACGCCGGCCGTCGCCGTCCGGGGCGATTGTAAGATTTATAAGGAAGGCGATCGTCGTTTCTCCGTCTCCCAAGTCGAGGAACTGGGCTTCAATAACTTCTGGAAGTGCAACGATGCGCTCCTCGAGGCCTTGGAAAAATACCGCCTCGAGAACGGCCTGAATTTCTCGTGCTTGCTCGTCACCGATATCGATACGCAAAGCTCCCTGCTCCTCGTGCGCGGCGAAGCTGAGGTAATCCAATCCATCACCTACCCGCAGAAACGTCCGCCCGACATCTTCGACCTGCCCGGCATCGTGAGCCGCAAGAAACAATTGCTCCCTTATATCACCAGCCTACTGGGATCATCCGCCGATAACGCATGAACGCCGAAGAAACTTTGTTGAACTTCATGCGACGCCCTGGCTACAAGCCAATGCGTCTGGAAGCAATCGTGAAGACCCTCGGCGGCGACCGGCACGATCTCGATGAGCTCCGCAAAGCCATCCCGCGCTTACTGAAAGCCGGTGCCATCGTCACCCATAAGGGCCTGCTGCTCGGGCTTCCCAAAGACCCCGCCGGCTCGCGCGACGACTCCCTCCTCGAAGGCACCATTCTCTTTCGCGCCAGCGGTTCCGCTCGCGTGGTCTTCGACGTCACCCCGGGCGACAAACCCCGCGAGGCCTTGCACATCGAGGCGAACGATACGCACGTGGCCCTCCACGGCGACCGCGTCCTCGTCAAACTCAACCAAGTCCGCCGCGATCGTAACGGCGACGATTGGGGCTCCGGCACGGTGGTACGCGTCATCAAACGCGCCCTCACCCAACTCACCGGCACCCTGCGCCGCAACCGTCTGCAATGGTTCGTCGTGCCTGACGACCCGCGCATCTCGCGCGAAATCATCGTGCGCGACCCCACGCGCTCCGACCTCAAACCCGCGCCAAAACCCGAAGATAAGGTCGTCCTCAAGCTCGACGCCTGGGAACGGCGCAATCTGAGCCCGACCGGTACGCTGACCGAAGTACTCGGCGAAACGCACACGCCGATGGCGGAATACCTGGCCATCCTCCGCCGCTATAACCTCAATCCAGAATTTCCCGCGAGTGTCGTCGATGAAGCTAATTCCTTCGCCTCCAAAGTCCAACGGGCCGATTGTCTCGGCCGCGAAGATTTTCGCCAGATCCCCACTCTCACCATCGACCCCGATGACGCGAAGGATTTCGACGATGCCCTGTCCGTCCAACGCCTGCCGAACGGTAACCTCCGTATCGCGATCCATATCGCCGACGTTTCCTACTATGTCAAAGGCGGCTCGCGCCTCGACACCGAAGCCCGCGAGCGTGGCAATTCCACCTACCTCGTCGGTACGGTCATTCCGATGCTGCCGCATGCGCTCTCCAGCGGCCTCTGCTCGCTCGTCGAAGCCCAGGACCGTTTGGTCAAGACGGTCATCTGCGAATTTTCGCCCGACGCTCAACTGCTCAAGACGGAGTTCGCTAATTCCGTCATCTGCAGTCTCAAACGTCTGACGTATAAGCAGGCCTACGCCTTCCTCAAAGGCGACGATAACGCCCAGCTACGCGCGATGCCGGCGCCCCCGCCGCACCAAACCGGCTCACCGGGCCGCCCGCTTTCCGAATTAAAAGACGACGAGCTCGAGCTCATTCGCCAGATGGTCGGCGATTTCTGGAAAATCGGGAAGCTCCTGCGCGCCGAACGCTTCCGGGCCGGCTCGCTCGACTTGGACATGAAGGAGATCAAGATTTACTGCGACAAGGACGGCTGGGCGGATCGCACCGAAATCGTCACCCATGACGAATCCCACCAGCTCATCGAGGAGTTCATGCTCCTCGCCAACGAATGCGTGGCCAAGAGCCTCGACAAAGCCTCCATCCCGCACGTCTGCCGCGTGCACGACGACCCCGATCCGGAAAAACTGGCTGCCCTCCGCGAAGAACTCGCCGGCGACGGCTTTAAGGTCGGCGACCTGACGCACCGCTCCGAAATGGTGAAATTGCTAAGCGACCTCAAGACCCGCGAAGACGGCTACACGATTCGCATCCAGCTGCTCCGCTCGCTCAAACAAGCCTGCTATCGTCCCTCGCCCGACGGCCACTTCGGCCTCGCGAAACGTCACTATTCTCACTTCACGTCACCGATTCGCCGTTACGCCGACTTACTGGAGCATCGCATCTTCGACGCCTATATCGCCAAGCATGGCGTAGCCTCGGCCCCCAAGGATCCGCCCCGCTCCCCCGGGCTCGGCGAACTCGTCCGTTCCTGCGAACATATCTCAATCACCGAACGCAATAGCGCCGAAGCCGAGTGCGATTCCGTCAAAATCAAGATTTTGGAATTATTCGAACGTGAAGTGGAACGGAAAGACAAACGCCCGTTCGAGGCGATCATCACTGATATCAAGCCTCATGGCCTCATGGTCGAGCTCTCGGCTTCCAATGCCTTCGGGCTCGTGCACATGTCGACTTTGACCGATGACTATTACCGGATGAACGACCGCGGCAACATGCTCGTCGGCAGCCGCACCGGCCGAAAGTTCATGGCCGGTGGCACGATCATGGTGACCGTCGATCGCGTCGATCGCTTCAAACGCCAAGTAGACTTCCGCCTCGCCGATGACGGCCAACGTAAGACTCGCGGCCCGGAACGACGCAAGGGACAGAGTTAAAGAGAGGGCCGAAGGTAGGGCTGACCACCCTTGGTCAGACGCGGTTGAGCTTGGACGCTCAGTGGGAAAAGGTAGGGGCGCGACTGCGTCGCGTCCGTCGGCCAGAGTCATCGAGAATAGCGAAGCAGGTCGAAGCCGCAGCTCGCACGGCGAACGGACGCCACGCAGTGGCGCCCTTACCCTCAACACACCTCCGGCCCTTTACCCTCAGTACCTCCAGAACAGTCGCCACCACGCCCCAGCATAATCTCGAGCCGCTTTGCCCAGACGAATCCGACCGGCGTCATCGTCGGTCCAGCGCACGGGTATTTCAGCCAAGCGGGCCCCATTCCGCGTCATCCGCACCAGAACTTCGGCGCCGAAAGAAAATCCTTTCACGCCGGACGGAATCTTAATCGCTTCCAAGGCGGTGCGGCGGACCAATTTCAACCCGCACCCCGGATCGCTCACGCGGGTCGCCGGTAACAGCCGCCAGCCCGCCGAGAGCAAAGCCGAAATCACGGTACGCTTCCACGAACGGCCGACGACTTTGGATTCGCGGTGCCACCGCGAACCGGCGACGACATCGGCCTTCCCCTCCTGGATAAGTCGGTAGCCCCGCACAAGCGCCTCGGGATCGGTCGCCATATCAGCATCGCAATACGCCAACACGTCGTAACCGATCGGCGCCGCCTGCCACGCGGACAAGATTGCGATCCCTTTATCCGCCTGATCCGTAGCTCGATGATAAACGACCCGATAAGAAGTCTTACCCGCCGCCTCGACCGCGACGGCCTGCGTCCAATCCGTCGAACCATTATCCGAAACCATGATCAGGGCGTCGGCACAATGGTTCCCATGCAGACTCTCGGCCAACTTCGCCAAACCCGGCCCAAGGCGTCGCTCCTCATTGCGGACCGGTATGACGATTAAGAGGGGCATCGGCGGGAGAGGCTTAAAATCAAGGATTTACCGAAGGATGACAACCCAAGTCTCAAGTAGATGAGACTGATTCTCATTTATTATTCGACACCTGAGAGTGAGTCTCATTATCAAGAGGGTCTTCCATCCTATGAAATCCCTCCTTACCACGCTCGCGCTCGCATCGGCCGCCACCGCCTTTGGCTGCGACAATCCTTTCGGGTATTCCTACATCGCCGAGACTACCAAGGTCGGGCATTATGAATTTGAGCAATATGTCACGACCTCGGTCGGTCGAGATCTCGGCGCAGGTTACGACGGCGGCTACCGTGGCTACGCGCTCAAGTCGGAATTCGAATTCGGCCTCTCCGCGAACGAGGACATCCAATTATATCTCAACCAGTTTATCCTCCACTCAGCCGGCCGGAAGGGATTTCGCTTCGACGGCGTAGATGTCGAATACAAACGCATGCTGGCGAATCCGGATAAAGCCGACTGGGGCCGGGCCTACACCTTGGAGCTCGGCTACAGTCAGGCGGATTCCGGCAGCGGTGAATTGCGTTCCCGCTATAAGTTCGAAGCCAAGTACATCTTCCAACATAACTTCGGCGAGATCAGCCCGTGGATATATGTCGCCAATATCGGTGGCGAAATCGCTTACACCCCGAATATCTCTGAATCAACTTTTGAAGTCAAACTCACCCAAGGGATTGCCTATCAACTGAACCGGAACTGGGCCGTCGGCCTCGAATGCGTCGCCGTCGCCGAGTGGGCTGAGTTCAATAATTTCGAGCAGTCGGGTATCCTGGCCGGCCCGATGGCGAATTATCGCAAAGATAACTTCTCCGTCTCACTCACCGTCATGTCCCAACTCACTGGCGCGCCCGCCAATCGCGGCCGCCTCAACGTCTCCGAATTCAGTCCTCTGGAAGCCCGCGTGTTAGCTTCCTGGGAATTCTGAAAGCCCAACGACACTCATTTTAATAGGTAGGGACAGCACCACGTGCTGTCCTTTTTTGTTTGGTAGGGCTGACCACCCTTGGTCAGCCGCAGTTGAGCGAGGGCGCTCAGGGGTAAAGGTAGGGGCGCGACTGCGTCGCGTCCGTCGACCAGAGCCTAGTTCAGGCAATCGAGTACAGGAAATCTCCCGTGCCTGTTCCTGCGTCTGCCCCAAAGTATCGAAGCCAGACCCTGTCTCTTGTCTTGAGGTAGGGGCGCGACTGCGTCGCGTCCGTGGGCGGACGGACTTCAGGATGATCGGTGACCTTGCCCGGCGATACGGACGTGCCAAGGCGAACGGACGCCACGCAGTGGCGCCCCTACCTATGGCCACCTCTTGACGTATGGCCACTGATCGGCGGACGCAACGAGTCCGGCGCGAACAGGATTGGCGATCACGTATGCCCACTTCTCACGGTAGCTATCATCATTACGGATGCGGTGATCGAAGGCACCGCGCTGCCAACTGATTTCCAAACCATAACCAGCTGCTCGCTTGAAGCGTGCGACGAAAGTCGCGACACCTAATCGAGACGGAACCAATACAATCAAATGCAGATGATCCGGCATGGCTAGCAGGAGTAACGGAGCGCAGAGGCAATGGCCCGAAAGGTGCTCAACTGCGGAAACAACGCTCACCCAAGCATCAGGTCTGGCGAACTGATTGAGCCTTCGCGGCTTCCCGCAAAAAGTCAGAAATATCGGATCTTTAGCATCGACCCAAGCTGGGCGAGTATGACTCAACCATTTGCGATCAGGAAGATTCATCTATCGTTTCTCCATGAAACAAAGCATATATCGATACCGGGAATACCTCAGCCCATTGGTAGGGGCGCGACTGCGTCGCGTCCGTGGGCGGACGGACTTCAGGATGATCGGTGATCTTGCCCGGTAATACGCACGTGCTGCTGCGAACGGACGCCACGCAGTGGCGCCCCTACCTGTTGCGATCAGGAAGATTCATCTATCGTTTCTCCATGAAACAAAGCATATATCGATACCGGGAATACCTCAGCCCATTGGTAGGGGCGCGACTGCGTCGCGTCCGTCGACCGGAGTCAGCGAGAATAGCAGAGAGGGTCGGTATGGCAGCCCACTTCTCGAACGGACGCCACGCAGTGGCGCCCCTACCCAACACAGAGTTCTTCCAGGCATGAGATTGGCTGAGGCAATAGGTAGGGGCGCGACTGCGTCGCGTCCGTGGGCGGAGGGACTTCAGG
>QYQK01000021.1 GCA_007280935.1 Opitutales bacterium | reverse complement strand
CAGAGGACGGAGGGCAGATGACGGAAGGGGTCTGCGATCTATGCAGTCATCGATTCAGCCTTCTTTTCTTTTCTGTACGCTCGCGCGAGCAGGGTCACGGGTTGGAGAAGGGAGATGGGTGAGTCGGCTTGGCGGAGGCCACGGGCGATCTGAAGGTGGCACCCAGGGTTGGCCGTAGCGAGGACGGATGCGCCGGTGCCGATGACATGCCCGACTTTGCGGACGAGCAACTGTTCGGCTTGTTCGGTTTGGGTGATATTATAAATACCCGCGCTCCCGCAACACCAGTTGGCCTCGGGGAGTTCGACGAGTTTTAGTCCGGGAATCAGTTTGAGGAGTTCGCGTGGCTGTTTAGTCACTTTCTGGCCGTGCGTCAGGTGGCAGGAGTCGTGGTAGGTGACGGTGAGCGCGCCTAGGCCCGTGCGCGGGGCGCGGCAGTCGTGCTCCATCATCCATTCATGGATATCACGGAGTTTCGCATCCCAGAGTTTTGCTAACGGCGCGTAGACCGGGTCGCCGGCGAGTAGGGCACTGTAATGGCGGAGGTGATTCCCGCAGCCGCCGGAGTTGGTGATGATGGCGTCGAACTGCGATGGAGGGAAGAGGCCGATCATCCGCTTGGCCAGCGTCTTGGCCGCGTCGGCTTCGCCGTTGTGGGCGTGGAGCGATCCGCAGCAGGGTTGGACGGGCGGGGTATGCACTTCGCAGCCGTTGGCCAGGAGGACGTCCGCTGTGTCGCGATTGATGTCCGCGAAGACGAGATCTTGGACGCAGCCGGTCAGCAGGGCGACACGGTGCGTCTTCTTCGTCGGGGATTCGACCGGGCGGATGAGCTGCGGGGAGAACTTCGTCGCGATGGTCGGGCACTGGGGCTCGAGGCGACGGAGATCCTTGGGCAGAAGCTTAGTTAGACCCAGCTTGCGGAAAGCGTTCTGCAGGCCGAGGCGTTGATAGAGCCAAAGGAGCCGACCGACGATGCGGAGCAGGCGCGGGCGCATGAACAGGCCGCGGATGGTGACTGCGCGCCAGAAGCGGCTGGTGAAAGTCTGGTTGAGACCGGCGGATTGGACTTCGGCGCGGGCGGTCTCGAGTAGATTAGAATAATCGACGCCGGCGGGACAGGCGGTCTGGCAGGCCAGGCAGCCAAGGCAGTAGCTCATCTCGTCGGCGAAGGCCGGGCTGAGGGGTAATTCCTCGTCAGCGACCGCGCGCATGAGCGCGATGCGGCCACGAGGGCTGTGGCGTTCCTTCTTTGTGGCGTCGTACGTCGGGCAGGCCGGAAGGCACATCCCGCAATGCATGCATTGCTGGAGGATCGAGTAATCGAGAAGTTTTAACGAAGGCTTCATCCTTCAGTCAAAAATCTTACCTGGGTTGAGTAGGTTTTGCGGATCCAACGCGTGCTTAATCTGTCGCATCAGTGCGTAGCTGTTATCGCCGACTTGGCGTTTCAACCACGGCTTCTTGGCCAACCCCACGCCGTGCTCTCCCGTGATCGTGCCGCCGAGCGCGAGTGTCCTCGTCACGATTTCTTCAAGGGCATCATGGACGCGGGCCATCTCGGCGACATCACGTTCATCGGTCAGGAAAGTTGGATGCAGGTTGCCGTCGCCCATGTGGCCGAAAGTGCCGACGAGCAACTTGTGCTTCTTGGCCACCTCGGCGATAAAAGCGACCATCTCGGCGAGTTTGTCGCGCGGGACGGTGACATCTTCCAAGATGGTCGTCGGGCGGACGCGAGCCAGGGCGGAGAAGGCGCTGCGGCGGGCGGTAGCGAGTTGCAGGGCCTCGGCGTCGTTTTGGGCCACGCGAATATTGCCGGCACCATGGGCGCGGGCGATGGCAAGCATCTGTTCGGATTCATCGGCCACGGCGGCCGGATGTCCGTCGGTCTCCATGAGCAGGAGTGCCTCGCAATCGCGGGGTAGGCCGATCTTAGCGTAATCTTCGACGCAACCGATGGTCATGCGGTCGAGGAATTCCAGCGTACACGGGATGATCTTCGCTGCGATGATGGCCGAAACCGTATTGGCGGCATCTTCCATGCGCGCATAGTTTGCGAGCATCGTGCGCCGGGCGGCGGGGCGGGGTAGAAGCTTGAGCAGGACCTCGGTAATGATGCCCAGCGTACCTTCGGAGCCGATGAAAAGATCCTTCATCGAATAACCGGCGACGTCTTTGACGCAGGCGTTGCCGAAGCGGGCAATTTGGCCGTCGGGCATGACGACCTCGAGTCCCATGACGTAGTCGCGGGTGACGCCGTATTTAAGTCCGCGTAAGCCGCCGGAGTTCTCGGCCACGTTGCCGCCGATCGTACTGATCTTCATCGAGCCCGGGTCGGGCGGGTAGAATAGACCGTGCTTATTGGCCGCGGCGTCGATGGCGGCCGTGATGACTCCGCACTGGGCGCGAACGGTGAGATTAGTGGCGTCGACGGAGATGATCTTATCCATCTTCACCAAGCACAGAACGAGACAGCCTTCAGTGGGGACGCTCCCGCCGCTGAGTCCGGTGCCGGAGCCGCGGGTGACGACGGGGATCTTATTTTCAGCGGCTAACTTAACGCACGCTGCCACCTGTGAGGTGTCTAGCGGCAGGATCACCGCCTGTGGGCGTTGTTTGAGTGCCGCCGTACCATCGAACCCGTAGGGAATAACATCCTCCTCTGCCGTCAGCACATTCTCCGCGCCTACGATTTCCCGTAAGCGGCTGAGAATGGAATCGGCAAGAGGCATGATGGGCTCAGATGAGCTTCAGGGCTTCGTCGACCGACACGTTGCGGTGCACCATCGCCATGAGCGCCTGCGTGATGCCACGCGGGTTAGGGTGTTGGATGACGTTGCGACCATAGACGATACCCGAGGCGCCTTGTTTGAGCAGCCCGTCGGTGCGCACGAGAATTTCCTTGTCGCTGACGCGACCACCGCCGCGGACGAGCACCGGGATGCCCGAAGCCGTCTCGATGACCTTGTGGTACTGAGAGACGTCATCGGTCGGGTCAGCCTTGATGACGTCAGCGCCGAGCTCGACCGCCTGGCGGACCAAGTGGAGGATCTTCGTGAGATCGCCGTCGACCATGTAGCCGCCGGCGATGGCGTTGGGCTGGAAGACGAGCGGTTCGACCATCATCGGCATTCCGTAGTAATCAGCCTGGGGCTTCAGCTTGATGATGTTTTCGATGCACTGCGCGGTCACGTCAGGCGCGCCGGGAATCTGGAAGAGGTTCACGCAGACGCACGCGGCATCCAGGCGGACAGCCTGCAGCATCGTCTCCTCGATCATCAGGCTGAACGCCGTGGCCGGGAGTTCCTTGCCGTAGACGTTTGCCGTATCAGTGCGGAGGACGAGGGCCGGCTTCTGCTTGCCGGGGATGGACTGCAGGTGGCGGGCCTGACCGATCGTCAGCTGAATGGCGTCGGGTCCGGCGTCAACGAGGGTGGCGACGACTTGGCGCATGTCTTCGATACCCTGGAGGAAGCCGGGCTGGTTGAAGAAGCCGTGGTCGACGGCGACGTCGAAGCAGCGCTTGGACGTGGCGTTGAAGAGGCGGTTGAGGCGATACTGCTTCATGAGGGAGATGGAGGGCGGGACTTACTTCAATCCCATGATGTGCTTGAGGATGTAGAGCTCGAGCGCTTCGTAGTCGCGGGCGTCGCGGTACTGCTGGATGAGCTCTTGGTCAACCGTGCGGACCTTCTGGACGAGCGCAAGGAACAGCTCACGGCTGTTCTTGAGGTGGTCGGTGACCGGGGAGCCGCGCTGGGTGCGGATGGTCTTGACGTCCAGGCCGATGAATTCGCCGCGGCTACCGTAGCCGGACTCCTCGAGGATGCGGACCTGGTTGAAGGCCGCGCGGAGGTTGGCGCCGCCAAAGTTCTTATCCTGGTCATATTTCAGGCCGTTCTGGTCGTTAAGGTGGACGCTCGCCAGCTTGTCGTGGGCGAGGGCGAAGGCCATCTCGTCGCTGGCGTCGAGGCCGGCGAGCATGGCGTGGGCGGACTCGATGAGTCCCTTGACGCGCTTATGGTCCTTGGAGGCGTAGGAGAGGGTGAGGGCGTGGCCGATGGTGGGCACGTAGGCCTGGTCAGTCGGCTCATTCGGCTTCGGCTCGATCCAGATCTCGATGTTCTTATCGTAGTCGAGCATCGCGTTGACCGTCTCGAGCAGGCGTTGGTAGGCCAGTTTGGCGTCCTTTGCTTCGCGGATGTAGGTCCCTTCGCGGGCGAGCCAGAGCACGATGGCTTTGGAGCCGACGGCGTTGGCGATATCGATGCACTTCTTGGTGCGATCCCAGGCGTAGGCGCGATCGCTGGCGCTGTTGGAAGTGTAGGCGCCGTCGACGGTCTGGTCGGCGAACCACAGGCGCGGGGCGACGAACTCCGGGGTGAGGCCTTGGTTGGCGAGCATCGCCTTCACCTCGGTGGCCTTCTTCTGCATCTGGTCGGGCTTGAGGCCGTCCATGCCCGGAACGACGTCGTCGTCATGGAACTGCACGCCTTCGAAACCGAGCGGGCGATAGAGGGCGAACTTCTCCTCGTGGGGGAAGGCCTTGCGGACATCGCTGCCGAAGGGGTCGCCGCCTTCGCTGATATTCCAAGGGCCGAAAGAGAAACGATACGTGACGGGGGTGCTCATGAGGGAGGGTATTCTATCAAAAATAGGTGATTTGGACTACGCTCCGCGTCTCGGTAGTTGGCACTATCGTCTCAATCAGCTTTTACTGAAACCTTGCTTCGCTTCGGGGTATCATATTGCTAGCTTGCCCATGAAGTTCTCCCTCGCCCTGCTTTGCGCGACTTTCTTCGCTTCGCTCCACGCCGCCGATAAGCCCAATATTATTTTCATTCTAGCCGATGACGCGGGTATCGGGGATTTTTCGCCCTACGGCTGCAAGTATGGCTCCACGCCCAACATCGATCGCTTGGCCACGGAAGGAATGAAGTTCACCCGCGCCTACAGTGGCAGTGCCGTCTGCGCACCTTCACGCTGCGTGCTGATGACCGGTCAGCATACCGGGCACGCCCTGCGCCGCGCCAACCAAAGCAATATCGGGCTGCTATCCCTCCCTGCGGATCAGAAGACCGTCGCGACTCTGTTGCATGGTGCCGGTTACGCCACCGGAGGCTTCGGCAAATGGGGTCTCGGCAATCCTGACACAACTGGGGCGGCGGAGAAGCAAGGCTTCGATTTATTCTTCGGCTACTACGACCAGAAGCACGCACACGACTACTACACCGACCATCTAGTTAAAAACGGTGTCGACGTGCCGCAGCCGCAATCCGGTAAGCATTCCTGGGCAGACTATTCTCACACCCGCATTGCCGATGAGACGCTGAAGTTCATCGAGCAGAACAAGGATCGGCCCTTCTTTTGCTATGCCGCATGGACTCCTCCGCACGGAGACTTCGTGATTCCGGAGAATCCGGTCTTTGGGCAGAAAGCGTGGACGGAGGAGGTCCGGAATTACGCCGCGATGGTCGCGCTCGTCGATAAGGATGTCGGCCGCGTGATGCAGAAGCTGAAAGACCTGGGTATCGATGAGAAGACACTGGTGGTTTTCAGTTCCGACAATGGCGCCAATCCCGAATTCATCGAGTCGCTCGGCAGCACGGGCGGGCTCCGCGGCTACAAGCGGATGCTTTACGAAGGCGGTATGCGCACGCCGTTCATCGCCCGCTGGCCAGGAAAGATTCAGCCCAGCACGACCAGCGACCTGCTCACCTCGTTCGTGGATTTCTTGCCGACGGCGGCAGATCTCAGCGGAGTTCCCGGCCCCAAAGGTCTCGACGGTCATTCGATCGCGCCAACTTTGTTTGGCAAAGGTCAGCAAGCGGCGCATGAATCGCTCTATTTCGAGATCTACGAGCCCTACTTCCAGCAGGCCGTCCGCATGGGTGATTGGAAGGGCTACCGGCTCGGCACCAAAGCCCCGCTCGAACTCTACGACCTCAAGTCCGACCCGATTGAAAAGCAGAACATCGCCGCCGCCCACCCAGAAATAGTCAGGAAGATCGAAGCCATCATGGCCGCCGAGCACGTTCCATCGCCTCACTACGATGCGCCCGAGCAAGGCAAAGCGACGGTATCTAAAGGTAAGAAGAAAGCGTCACTCCCCGAGCTCTTGAACGAGGAAACGACAAAATCTAAGTAAGGCGGGCGCTGAATTAAAATCTTCGGGGGCTTAGATGCGTTGCGTCTCGTGCCCGCAGGGCAAAGGTTGTTGGCACTTTCGTCTCAATTGCATCTTGCGAGCGGGGGTGCTACTGATACGAATCACCCTATGAAAGCCATCCGCGAGAAGGTCGAGTTGCCCGAAGGGCATTCCTTTCGGGTGTTGCGTTGGGCTAAATCGCTCCGGGAGGTCGAATGCGTGGTTACGCCCGGTAAGACCATGGGGGTGAAGGGCGAGGGTAACCGTTGGCACTTCCATAAGGAAATGGAACTGACACTTTTTCAGGAGGGCGAAGGTACGCGATTCATCGGCGACCATATCGGGCCTTTCGGCGCGGGTGACCTGATTCTCTTGGGTGAGCGTTTACCGCATCACTGGCATACCCATGGGCCTTCGGGCGGATTGTCGTTGCAATGGCACTTCCCGGAAAGCCATCCGGTGTGGGCTTTCCCGGAGAACCTGGAGCTGCGTGAACTTTTCAAACGTTCGGAGCGGGGTTTGCATCTCAGTGGGCGGACAGCGTCGGCGGTCGCGACGTTGATGCAAGAAATCACCCGGACCAAAGGCGCGGTCCAGCTGGCGACGCTTTTGCGTCTGTTGGCGCTCATCGCAGAAGCGCCCGAGGCGGAACTGCGCGCGCTATCGTCCCGCAGTTTCACCCTGAGCGCCGAATCGCATCACCAGAAGGCGATCTCCCGGTCGGTTCAGCATCTCGTCGCAAATTTTCGGGAAGAAGTCCGCCTGGGGGATTTATTAAAAATATCCAGCCTGAGCCGACCGACTTTCTCCCGGCAATTCAAGCAACATTCGGGTCACAGCTTCAGCGCTTTCGTGAACGAACTCCGCCTGCAGGCCGCCCGCCGCGAACTGCGGGACAGCGAACGGAGCGTGCTGGACATAGCCTTGGCCTGCGGTTTCCGACAGGTGACCTTCTTTAATCGCCTGTTCAAGCGGGAGATGAAGTGCACCCCGGTCGAATACCGCCGAAAGCAGAGAAGGAAGGGGAGGTAGAGAGGAGGGCTAGTAGAGGGCTGAATTGAGGACGGATGGCTGAGTCGAGGACAGATGACTGAATCGATGACAGGATAGATACGCTCCAATCCCCCTTGTCGCCATGTCTGCTTAGGCCTTTGTGGCGGCTCCGTCGTGTTGCCCCTCTTGCCAGCGTGTCAACGTGTCAACTTGCCAGCTATGGGTGCCTCGCTCTGGCCAACCGGTCAACTGGTCAACTTGTCCTAGGCTAAATCCGACACCGGCTTCGCTTATTAATATCGGAAAAGTCGTTCCGATGCCCAGAATTTCCCCCATCCCATGAAACTCCCCGTGATTCTCTTGTTGGCTGCCACTTCCGTCTTCGCCGCTGATCCGGCCCTCACGATTTATAACGGCGGCTATGCCGTCGTGCGTGAGACGTTGCCAATCGATCTCAAGGCCGGCGTCAATCTCGTGTCCTTTGCGGGCGTCACCGCGCAGGTCGAGGCCGATTCGGTGATCTTGCGTGACATCGCCGGTAAGGCCGAATTCCAGATCCTTGAACAGTCTTATCGCAATGACCCAGTTTCGCAGTCGATGCTATTGTCGCTTTTCGAAGGCAAGAGCATCGAGTTCAGCCGTCATGAGAGTACCAAGCCTGACCGAGTGATTTTGGGTAAGGTCGTACGCAGTGGTTTCGTTCCCGGAGGAAGTTTCGTGGAGCCCATCATCGAGGTCGACGGTAAGCTGCAGTTTTCTCTCCCCGGCAACCCGATCTTTCCTTCGCTCGGCAATGACAACGTCCTTAAGCCCACGCTGAATTGGAAATTAAACTCCGCGTCGTCGGGCAAAATTGCCGCCGAGGTCGCTTACCTCAGCCGCGGCTTCACTTGGGAAGCCAGTTACAATCTTGTCGCTCCGGAGAAGGGTGACTTCTTGGACGTCGTCGGTTGGGTGACGATGAACAACAATAGCGGTACCACCTTTAGTGACGCTAAGATTAAACTCATGGCTGGAGATGTGAATCGCGTCGAAACCCAGCGTGATTTCGTCCGCATGAAAGGCGAGCGAGCCCAGGCGATGCTTGCCGCTAGTCCTGTCACCGAAAAATCCTTTGATGAGTTTCACCTTTATACCTTGGCCAATCCGGCTACCTTGCGGGACAAGGAGACCAAGCAGGTGGAGTTCGTGCGGGCGACGGGTGTGAAGGCCGAG
This sequence comes from Opitutales bacterium, assembly GCA_007280935.1. GTDB lineage: Bacteria > Verrucomicrobiota > Verrucomicrobiia > Opitutales > UBA953 > UBA953. The sequence continues at coordinate 7,462 of QYQK01000021.1, read as the reverse complement.
CGCATCTATGTCTTTGAGGGAGCTGGGTATTATCCGCGGGGTGTTTCCGCTCCCGGTAAGGTGCAGGTCTATCGTGAATTCAAGAATTCCGAGGCTAATCGACTTGGGATGGCCTTACCTAAGGGCAAGGTGCGCTTCTATTCCCAAGACGGTGATCGCCAGCTCGAGTTCGTGGGCGAGAACCAGATCGATCATACGCCCAAGGATGAAACCATCCGCGTGCTGACCGGTAATAGCTTCGATCTCGTCGGGGAGCATCGCATGACGAACTCGACCCAAGACGGATCCAATGCCGTCGCCACGCAGAGCTTTGAAATCAAGGTGCGCAATCGCAAGAAAGAGTCCGTCGAGATCCGCGTGGTCGAGCATGCGATGAATGGCGGCAATTGGACGCTCACCGCCCAGAGCCAGCCGCATGAAAAGAAGGATGCGAGTACGTTTGAATTTCGCGTTCCGCTCCAGCCTGACGAAGAGAAGACGGTGACTTATACCGTTCGGTATAGGTGGTAAGGGCGAAGGTAGGGTCGGTACTGCGTGCCGACCTAGTTGTCTCCGGCCGCCGCATGGTGGCCGAGGGTAGGCTCACGACTACGTCGTGAGCGGGCGCGGCGTAGCAACGTCCCTACCATGGCGTTCACCATTCGGCGAACCCTACCTAAATGCATCGGGTAGGGCTGACCGGCCCGGTCAGCCGCGGGCGAGCAGGGCCGCTCGCCCCTACCTCCGAAACTCTGGCAATAATTCTGGGGTCGCACCGGCTTTCGTGCAGACGTAGGCGGCGACGTCGACGGCGCGCTGATGCATGCGCGAAAGGTCTTCGCCACGGAGCAGGCCGATGACGAGGGCGGCGGTAAACGAATCCCCCGCGCCCACGGTATCGACGACGGCGACCTTCGGTGCGGTCTTCTCATCGTATTGTCCCTTATGCCAGACCAGCGATCCGGCTGCTCCGCGGGTCAAGGCGACGGTGTGCAGGTCGAAGCGTTGGGCGACGGCGAGTACGAAGGCTTTCTCGTCCTTGGGGAGTCCGAGCAGGTCGGCGACGACGGGGACTTCGTCGTTGTTCAGTTTGAAGACGTTGGCGAGTTGTAGCGAGGTCTCGATGACCTCACGGCTGTAGAACTTTTGGCGCAGGTTGACGTCAAAGATGCGCAGGCAATCCGCCGAGGTATTCTCGAGGAACTCGCGGACGGTGCGTCGGCTGACCGGGGCGCGTTGGGCGAGCGAGCCGAAACAGACCGCCTGGCATTTGCGTGCGAGAGTCGCGACGGTCTCGCTCCAAGCGATATGATCCCAAGCCGGATCGGCCGCGAAAACGTAGCTCGCTTGTTTGGCGGCATCGAGGGTTACCGTGACCGTGCCGGTCGGGTGTTCGTTGCGCTGGAGGAGGAGGGTGTGGACGTTTTTGGTCGAAAGGGAGGCCAGGGCGTCGTCCCCTAGTTTATCCCGGCCTACTGCGCTTACGACCCAGGCGTCACCACCGAGGCCGGCGGCATGGCAGGCGAAGTTGGCTGGTGCGCCGCCGAAGTGGGCCGCGTCCGGAAAGACATCCCACAGCACTTCGCCGAGGCCGACGATGTTGGGGCGGACGATTTCCGGATTCATCTTATTCAGTAAACGGACCGCCGCCGACTTTGGCGAGCGCTTCACGCACTTTCTGTCCGTTGAGTTGACTTGGCTCGGTCTTCGTGGCGGTCGACATGGCAGCGGCGACGCCAGCAGCTTCGCCCATGGCCATGGCGGTGACGGTCACGCGGGTCGAGGCGTGGGCGCCCCGGGTAGCACTATGGCAACGGCCGGCGACGAGGAGATTGGTTAGCTTCTGCGGGAGCAGGGAACGATAGGGGATGTCGTACGGTTCTGGCTGCACCTTGCGGGGATCGAAATCATTAGCTCCGCCGGTAGTGGTCTTGTTCGGATGGATGTCGAGATACCAGCAGCCCGTCGCGATGGCGTCGTCGAAGCGACGCGACTTCATGAGATCATCCTCGCTCAGCACATGCTGCCCGATGATGCGGCGCGACTCGCGGACGCCGATCCACGGATAAGACTCGATGAAGTAGGCATCCTTGAAGGCGGGCACATGCTGCTTCCAGGCACGGAACATCGCATGGGCGTCGGCGCGTCCTTGGATTTCGGCGCGCGAAAGGTCGGCGGCGTCGGTCGGATTGGCCGGGACCCGAATGCCGTGGATGTAGACCTCGTTCTTCGCGAACATGAACATCACGCCCGGGCCGTAGTAATAGGGCAGTTCGCCGGCGGCCTGGGCCTGCTTGAGGGCTTCCCGGCAGAGTTTGGTGATGTCGGGCGTGCGCTCCACGTTGCCGATGCGAAAGTGGAGGGTCAGCGGTTGAACTTCGCTGTTCTGTTCGAACGGCGCGCCCGCCCACGCGGCCACGTCGGCATCGCCCGAGCAATCGATGACCACCTTCGGTTTCACCGTCACCAAGCCGTCCTTGTTGGCTAAGGTGACTTCGGTGATGCGGCCGTCTGACGACGTCGTATCGCAGACGAAGGAATTGAAGAGCACGTCGAGTCGGCCGGCTTGCTCCTTAAATAAGCGGTCAAGCAGGAGCTTGAACTCGAAGGTGTTCGGAATCGTGGGGTTGTGGCTGACAATCTTCTGGGCGTCGGGCGCGCAGACGCCGGACTTGGCCAGCAGTTCGAGGGCGATGCCGCGGACGACGACGCGTTTCGTCGTGATATGGGCGATGCCGTCGAAGTACGGTAGCCCGACGCTGGTGACGATGCCGCCGGCGAAAGGGGCTTTCTCGACCAGAAGCGTCTTGGCGCCGGCCCGGGAGGCCGCGAGGGCTGCCGCGCTGCCGGCGCAGCCTCCGCCGACCACAAGGACGTCGGCATGGATGACCTTGCGGTCGGTCTTGCGGTTGACCGCCGCCGCAGCGCCCAATGGCAAAGCGGAGGCGACCAGGGCGGATTTGAGGAAGTTGCGACGATTGCCCATGGCTTAGCCCCAGTATTGGGCGGTCTTGCGCTTGAGGAAATCGGCGCTGCGGCGGAGCTGGTCGATGCCGTCGACGCCGTCTTCGATGCTGATCCAGCCGTCGAAGCCGACGCGCTTGAGTTCGGTGAAGATGGCGTCGTAGTCGTTGAGGCCCTTGCCGATCTCGCCGTGGCGGAGGCGCTTGGCATAACCAGCGGCGCCGCCTTCTTCCTTCCGGAGGTCTTCCAACGTGCCTTCGATGAGGTAACGATCCGAGGCGTGCATCGTCACGACACGATGCGAGACGCGCTTGAGCAGTGCGATGGGGTCGTCGCCGGCGATATAGGCGTTGCTGGGGTCGTAATTCACGCCGAACCCATCGGAGGGCAGGGCGTCCACCAGGGCGCAGAAGACGTCCATCTTCTGGGCGAACTCGGGGTAGAGCCAGAAGTCGTCCTTGTAGTGGTTCTCGAGGATGAGCGTCACGCCACGTTCCTTGGCGTAAGGGATGCAGGCGATGATGCTGTCGGCCGCGAGGCGAACGCCTTCAGCGTCGGAGAGTTCGGGGCGACGCTGCCCGCTGAGCACGCGGCAGTAGGAGCCGCCGAGCGCGTGGGTCATGTCGATCCACCGCTGCTGCTTGGCGATCTCGGCGTCGCGGAAGGCCTTGTCGGGATGCGTGAAGTCGGGCGAGCAGCACATCATCGGGATGGACATTCCGAGGTCGGCGACCTGGCGGCGGAAGAGCGGCCATTTGGATTCGTCGGCCATCTCGAGGAAGCCGGCGTAGAACTCCAGGCCTTGGACGTCGAGGGTCGCGGCGAGCGCGAACCACTCGGAGAGCTGCATCGTGCCGTCCTTGCAGAGGGCATGCATGTAGGCCTTGGGGAAGGCGGCGATCTTCGGCATGGTCAGGCTTTCTGTCCCGGGAGGTTCTCGGGGTCCTTTGGCGGATTACGGCCGATGAAGGGGTGCTGTTCCAGTTCGACGACCGAGCCGCTGATCGGGCCGGCTTCGTCGGCGAGCCAATAGATGGCGGCGGCGGCGATCTCGTCAGGGGAGATCAGGCGGCCCGAGGGTGCGTAGACACGGGGCAGGTCGGCATACCAGTCGTCCTTAAGGCCGTGCTCCTTCTTGCGCTTGGATTCGTTCTCCGTGAGCACCCAGCCGGGGTTGATCTGGTTGACGCGCACGCCGTTGAGGCGGTGGAGCGTGTCGCCAAGATTGCGGGTCAGAGTCGTGAGGGCGCCCTTCGAGACGCTATACGGAAGAAGGTTCGGTTCGCCGGAGTAGGCGTTGACGCTGCCGATATTGAGCACCGCGCCGCGGTTCTTCGTCAGCTGGGGCAGGGCGGCCTGGATGAGCAGGAACGGGATGACCGTGTTCACCGCCAGCATCTTGTGGAAGAAGGCCGCGTCGGTGGTCTGGATATTACCCTGCGAGACCATCGCCGCGTTGTTCACCACGCCGTCGATTTTACCGTAAGTCTTCACCGCGAGATCGACCAGTCGCTGCGGGCAACCCGGCGAAGTCAGGTCTTCGATGTGGATCACGCCGTTGGCGGCCCCAATCTCTGCGAGGGTCTCTGCGGCGAGGTCTTTCTCGAGTCCGTGGATGATCACCTTGGCGCCTTCGCGCACGCAGCGCTTGGCGATGGCCTTACCGATACCGGTCGTGCTGCCGGTGACGAGGATGACTTTATCTTGAAGGCGCATGGTCAGACGGGCTTGAGGACGGATTTCACGACTTCGCCCTTGTGCATCTTCTCGAAGGCCGTGTGCCAGTCGGTGATGGGCCAGACGCCGCCGATGATCGGACGGACGTCGAACTGGCCGCTGGCCATGAGGGCGATGACGCGTTCCCAGATCGGCCAGTTATGGCTGAAGCTGCCCTGGAGCGTGATGTTCTTCTGCACGAGCGGGTCGAGGTTGAAGCCGAGCGGCTGAGGCCCCCACCCGACCTTGCTGACCCAGCCGGCGGGGCGCACGATATCGAGGGCGATCTTCAAGGTCGCGGAGGCACCGGCGGCGTCGATGACGCCGTCGCAGCCGAGGCCGTCGCGCTGCTGGGCCCAGGGCTTGGCGTCGCCGATGATGACTTCGCAGCCATACTGTTTGGCGATCGCGAGACGGTGGGCGTCCTGCGGTAGGCCGACGATGGCGACTTCGGCGCCGCACTGCTTGGCCATCGCCGCGCAGAGGATACCGATCGTGCCGGGCCCGAGGACGACCACGCGGTCACCGGGTTCGATGCGGGCGTTCTTCACGACGGCGTTATAGGCGACGCAGCAAGGCTCGGTGAGGCAGGCCTGTTCGAAGGGCAGGGCGTCGGGTACCGCGTGGAGGATGCGCTGAGGGACGCGGACGTATTTGGTCATCGCGCCGTTGACGCCGTAGCCGAAGCCCTTGCGGGTCGGGTCGAGGTTGTAGAGCCCGCGGCGGCTCATCGGGTTGTTCGCCGAAATGATTGCGGCGGTCTCGCTGACCACGCGGTCGCCCTCCTTCCAGCCTTCGACCTTCTTGCCCAGTTCGACGATGCGGCCGGCGAATTCATGGCCGAGGACGACTGGGTAGTTGACCGGCCAGGAGTGGTCGGCCGTCCATTGGTGGAGGTCGCTGCCGCAGACGCCGACGTTGGCGACTTCGAGCAGGACGTCTTCTTCACCGATGACGGGGCGGGCGATCTCACGGATTTCGACGGAGCCCTTTTCGGGGGCGAAGTTAACGACGGCTGCGTTTTTCATGAGAGAGTATGGAGAATCGAGTATGGAGTATAGGGGAGTGCTTAGCGGCCGACTTTGACGTCACCGTAGGCGTGGACCTTCTGGCAGATGAGGCGGAGGGACGACTCTAAGTCACCCGAGGCGGTCTTGAAGGCGTCGGCGTCGATGGTCAGTGGAGCGCCGAGGACGACGAGCGGGGCGCCGTATTCCGGGCAACGGACGGCCTGCTCGAGGGTGAGGCCGCCGACGGCTTGGACCGGGACGTTGACCGCATGCACCACTTCGCGGAGCTGGTCCATCGGGCTGGGCATGCGGAGACCGCGGGCGGCGATACCGCGACGTTCGTCGTAGCCGATGTGGTGAATGACGAAATCGCAGCCCAGGTCTTCGCAGAACTTGGCGCCAGCGACCATGTCGGGGCAGCCGAGGTTATCGCCCATGACCTTGGCGCCATGGTCGCGGCCAGCCTTCACGATGACCTTCAGGGTTTCTTCATGGGCGCGGGCCATCACCACCACATGCGTAGCGCCGGACTTCGCCATCATCTCTGCTTCAAGGTAGCCGCCATCCATCGTCTTCAGGTCGGCCACGATAGGGATGTTTGGGAAAGCCTTACGCAGGGCGCGGACGCCGTGGAGTCCTTCGGCCAGAATCAAGGGAGTGCCCGCTTCCAGCCAATCCACGCCCGCCCGCATGGCCATCGCGGCTGTTTCGAGGGCCTCGTCGATGTTCGTGAGGTCTAGGGAGATTTGGACAACGGGCTTCATGCGGGTGGTCCTTTATCAACGAGCGTAACCTTCGGGGCAAATCGGTTTTAGATAATAGTGGCAGGTGTTTAACCTATTAGGCATCGCCAGCACCGACTTTTTATCACCCCATACCGTCTTTATGCCAAAAGCGTCATCCAGCCAAGCCGAGCTCCTGCTAAAGCAGAAGGAGTACCTGCGCGAGGTCGTCATCGATGTGGAGACCATGGCGATCTTCGATTCGCTCCCCGGCTTTCTGTGTTTCCTCAAGAATCGAGCCGGTGAGCACCTCTATGCGAGCGGACTATGGACCACGCGCCACGGATTCCGCGAGGCGTGGGAGATGCTCTTCAAGACGGACCAGGACCTGACGCCGGGCGCGATGGCGGAGTCCTATCTGGCCGACGATGCGATCGTCTATCGTACCGGCCAGCCGGTGCTGGATCGGATCGAGATCTGCTTGGATGCCGTAGGGCTTCCCGATTGGCATGTCACGAGCAAGTACCCCGTGCGCAATCGCAAGGGTGAGATCATCGGCATCCTCGGCATCTCCCGCGTGTGCATGGGGCAGGCTCCGGTCGCCTCGCAGAACGCCAAGGTCGGTCCGGCGACCAAGATGCTGCAGGAGAACCTGCTCGAGTATCCCACGGCCGAGGTTCTCGCGGAAGCGTGCGATCTTTCCGTGCGCCAGCTGCAGCGTCGCTTCACCGAGGCGCTCGGCCTTTCCCCTCGGGACTACTGGATGAAGTGCCGCATCCGTTCCGCTTGCGAAAGCATCCTCAAGGGCGAAGAGAAACTCGGAGCGCTGTCCGTGCGTCTCGGGTTCTGCGATCAGAGCAGCTTCACCGCGCAGTTCCGTCGGCATACCGGCGTGACCCCGAGCGCCTTCGCCCGGGGCAAGAAGTCCCTCGACCGCCCTTAAAACGGGCGCAGGATGCAGCGGCAAGGGGCGCCGTCGCCCTTCGCGATACGGATCGGCAGGCAGATCATCTCGTAGCGGCCGGGCTTGGCCTTGGAGAGGTTGAGCCCTTCGATGATCCAGACCTTCTT
>QYQK01000053.1 GCA_007280935.1 Opitutales bacterium | reverse complement strand
GGGTGGGCACGTCTGGAATTGCTTCGGTCCCGGGGCCATCCCTGGCGACGAGCTTTCGGACGAACAGCGCCAGACCCTTTTCCGGTTCTCCACCGTAGCACACCGCGCAGGTTTCAGTTACAGCAAGACAGCCGGCACATGGGCGATGGATAATATCGGGCGAATCGAAAGGTTCGTCCGGGAAGAATTAAGCGAATGGCGCAAGCGCTTCAAACTTTTGGGCGAGGAAGCTTTGAATATATTCCGAAACGAGCAATTACAAGTCGCCGTAGATGCGGAAGCGGAATCTACCAGCGACGGCAAATCTTTCCGTCTAAACTGGCGACTTAAAGCCGGCAGTCACCGTCTCTTGGCCGACGAGCAGAAACTCCTCCTCAAAGCCGGCGGGCGCCCCGTAATCCTGCCAGGCAAAGGGGTGGTGGCCTATAATGCGGCCGTAGCGGATTTTTCTGAAGATTGGCGAACGAAGGACGGTGAAGTGCCACGCTACCTGTTACTTTCGCTTTTCGACCATGCCGCCGTCGGAGCGCTAAAATTAAACGACGATTTAAAGGTCTGGAAAGACCAACTCTTACAGGAGCCGACGCCGCCGGATAATCTTCCGGCACACCTGCGACCTTACCAAGCCAAGGGCGTGGCCTGGCTCGGCCGACTTTGCGACCTAGGCTCCCACCCATTGCTGGCCGATGAAATGGGCTTGGGTAAAACGGTCCAAGTACTGGCCCTTCTATCTACCCGGCCGATCGGCGAACGGTTGCTCATCGTCTGTCCGGCCAGCGTCATTCCCGTCTGGCTGGGGGAAATCAAACGCTTTCACCCCGAACTTGTTGCTTCAGTCCTGACCGCGGACGATGACTTCGAGAAGAATCCTCACGCCAAGATTTGGATTTCAAGCTACACGCAACTACGTCGTCACGCTGATTTATTACCCAAAATAACCTTCGGCTATGCGGTGCTCGATGAAGCTCAAGCCATCAAGAATCCCGAATCAAAAACGACGCAGACCTGTATCGCGATTCAAGCTCATCACCGTATCGCTATCACCGGTACGCCGTTAGAAAATCGTCCGACAGACCTTTGGACTATCTTCCGCTTCCTCATGCCGGGCTTGCTCGGGAAGCGTGCCAATTTCGAGCGTATGATGTTACGCGACCCCTCGGTAGCCTTAGGTAAGGTGCGCCGACAGGTTTCTCCCTTCATCCTCCGACGTCTGAAACGTCACGTCGCGTCTGATATTCCGCCTAAGATGGAAGTCGTACTTCCTTGTCCGCTGACCCACGAGCAAAGAGCCTTATATCAACACCTGACCCAGGGAAGCGGCCTTTCCGGAGAACTCGCCGGATTGCTCTCTAAGGACGCGACATCCGTGCTCACCTTATTGATGCGTCTTCGCCAAGTTTGTTGTGACCCCGGACTCTTGCCAGACAACTCGGGTTGCCCGAGCGCGCATTCGGGTAAGATTACGTTACTCATCTCTAAGCTGACTGAAATCGCCGCCAATGGATCTAAGGCCGTCGTCTTCTCACAGTTTGTCTCCTTGATTGAGCGCGTCAAAACCGCCTTGGCTCGAGACCTACCTAACCTTCCCATCTTTGAGTTAACCGGTGAAACCAAAGATCGCTCCGCCCCGGTCGAAAATTTCAAAGAAACCAAGGGGTCAGCTCTTTTCTTGGCTTCGCTTAAAGCGGGCGGAACGGGTATCACTTTGAATACCGCAGAGTATGTCTTCTTAATGGATCCCTGGTGGAATCCGGCGGTGGAAGCTCAGGCCGTCGATCGAGTCCATCGCATTGGTCAAAAAAATCCGGTCCTGATTTATCGGATGATTGCCCCCGGCACCGTCGAAGAGCGGATCGAAGAATTGAAACAAGAAAAACGTGAACTCTTCTCGACCGTTGTCGGCGATATTCCGGACATGACGGATTGGACCCGACACTTCACCTCATTAGACGCCCTCATTCGGCTGAGCGATTCGCCGGCGGCCGCAGCCTCGGCTGAAATCGCGCCCGAACGAGAGCACGAAGGCTGACCTACTTCGCGATCAAATCGTACTCCGAAGCGCCCGTGACGGTGACTTCGGCAAATTCGCCGACCGGCAACTTCTTGGGGACTTGGACGATACCGTCGATATCCATGGCATCCCCTTGGCTTCGCGCGATACCCGGACGTTCCACCAAAACTCGTAATTTACGTCCAATGAATTCTTCCCCGCGTTGCTTGGAAAGGCCTTGGAGGAGAAGCATCGCCCGGGCGTAACGTTCGGTTTTCACTTCCGCGTCGAGATGGCCTTCCATCTTAGCCCCGCGCGTCCCTTCCTCTTTGGAATACTTAAAGACGCCGACGCGATCAAAGCGGGTATCCGTAAGGAAATCGAGCAACTCACTGAAATCTGCTTCGGTCTCACCCGGGAAGCCGGCGATAAAGGTCGTGCGGATGACGATATTCGGGATACCGGCGCGCATACGTTTGATGAGGTCGCGAATATAGGCGCCATCAGTCTCGCGTTGCATGGCGCTCAACATCCGATCGGAAATGTGCTGCAGCGGAATGTCGACATACCGCGCGATATGCTTGGATTGGGCGATAGTTTCGATCAACTCGTCACTCCAATGGGCAGGGTGCGTGTATAGGAGCCTAATCCAGAAATCTCCTTCGATCGTATCCAGCTCACGTAAAAGCGAAGCCAGTGATTCTCCTTTGGTTGAATCGACTTTGCTGCGGGGATTAGGACGCGCGTCCGTCCAACGATCCATTCCAAAATAAGTGGTGTCCTGCGAAATGAGGTTAATTTCTTTGACGCCTTCGGCCACCAATTGACGGGCCTCCTTGACGACTGACTCGACCGTGCGACTACGATGCCGGCCACGGATTCGGGGAATGATGCAGAACGTGCAGGGGTGATTACAGCCTTCGGCGATCTTGATATAGGCCGAATGCTTGGGCGTCAGACGAAAGCGGGGGGTGTCAAAATCTGGGATGAAAGTGGTCGTCTTGGCCAAGAACTCCGTCATTCCGGCCTCGCCGCCCATGACCTTAAGGATGACTGGGACAATATTAGTCACTTGGTCGAGACCGATGTAAGCGTCCACTTTCGGCAATTCGACGTGACCTTTAGCTCCTTCGACCACGGGCAAGGTGCCTTGGTAGCGCTGAGCCATACAGCCCGCCACGATGAGTTTCTGGCCCTTGCGACGCGCCGTCGCTTTGCCGTCGCTCATCTCGTAAATGGCCTCGAGGGCTTCGTGCTTCGATGCGTCGATGAACGAACAAGTGTTCACAATGACGACATCGGCTTCGGAGGCGTCAGCGGTCATCGACATGCCGGCCTTCGCGAGGTGGCCAATCATGATTTCAGAATCAATCAGGTTCTTGGCGCAACCAAGGGAGACGAGGCCTACTTTTACGGACATGGGTTGGATAGGAGCACTAATTTGCCGAAAAGCAACCCCGGGTCACAATTCCGGCCCTACAACGTCAACCAAGCCTCGGCCGGGACATCTTCGGGTCGGCAGAGCGGCGTTAAGCCAAAGTTAGGCAGGGCTGCGAGCCAAGCAGCCACATCCGCATCGCCCTTAAATAGATTCTTAGCAGAGGACCCCACCTGCTTACGGCGTTGGGTGAAGAAATTTCGCGCAACCTCGCGGGCACGTTTACTCAGACGTTTGGCATCGGTACGACGACGAAGCACTAGCAGGCATGAGTCGACCTTAGGGGGCGGGTTAAATGATTGGGCTGGTACCGGATGAACTTTGATCTTTTCGAAGGCCAAGTGCACCTGTGCGGTGACGGCGGACCAATGGCTCGTCCCGACATCGGCGGTCAATCGCTCCGCAGCTTCCCGTTGCAGCATCAAGACCATCAGCGAAGGGTGCGGACCCGCGCAAATCGCATCCATCCATGGTGTCGAGATCGCGTAGGGTAGATTAGCAATGACCTTAAAGGAGCCGTCGAGTGGATCTTTCAATCCGGCCCGAGGTAGTTTGACGGCATCCCCTTCGGTCAAATGGAAGGTCTTTGGAAACTGCGGCAGGAGAGATTCTTCGAGATGAAACAACATCGTCCGATCGGCTTCAACGGCGTAGAGCTCAACCCCGGCCCCGAGTAATGTCCGCGTCAAAGTCCCGAGACCCGGACCGACCTCAACGACCGCCTCGCCTGAGCCGATTTCACCGAGTTCTAGGGATTTACGGACAATATTACCATCGACCAAGAAATTCTGACCCAGCCATTTACGAGGCATATGCGCCAGCCTGGCCAGCAAATCGCGGGTTTCCGAAAGCGAAAGCGGACCCTCGTTCATGCGCTTTTAAAGGCTCGAAGCAGCGCAGCGGGGTTGGCTTCGCGCATCAGAGACTCGCCAACCAACAAAGCGTTAGCACCGGCCGCTCGCATCCTGGCCGCATCATTTAAGTTCTTGATGCCGCTTTCGGCGACCTTGAGAACGTGCGAAGGCATGTGGGGGATCACGCGTTCTGCAAAAGCGAGATCAATAGCGAAAGTGGAAAGATTACGATTATTGACCCCGACCATATCCGGTTGATGCGACAAGGCACGGATAAGCTCATCCTCATCGTGAACCTCGAAGAGAACATCTAACCCGGCAAGCTTGGCCGCCCGATGCAAAGGACGGATCTCCTCATCAGAGAGGGCCCGGACGATGATCAATATGCAGCGAGCGCCATTCTGTGCCGCTTCGAGCACCTGATAGGGATGGAACAGGAAATCCTTACGAAGGCAGGGAAGGGGACGGGGACGGCGAGCTTGTGCCAGTGTTACCTCCGTGAGGTCTTTCAGCTCGCCTTTGAAATAAGTCGTTTCCGTCAAAACGGAGAGACAGTCGGCGCCCGCTTCGGCATAAGTTTCGGCCTGCGCGACGGCATCCACATTCATGCGGATTGTGCCGACGCTCGGAGAAGCCCGTTTGACCTCGGCGATAACAGTCAAGTGACCAGGAGACACCAAAGACTGTCGAAAACCAGGGGTGGTGTGGATGCCGGCAAAAGCCATTAGCTCGGCGTCAGCGACGGGACGCAGCATGTGGGCGATTTCCTTTCGCTTCGCTTGCATGATTTCGGTTAATTTATCCACAAAGGATAACGAAAGACTCTATAAGCGGCTGGCAATCGTTTTGACTCCCGAACGTCAAGTCGTCTCGATGAGTGTATGCCCGGCATCGATTACCTGATAGCAACCACTGCCCGATTACGTGCCCCAGATGGCTGTCCTTGGGATAAAGAGCAAAACCATCGGACCCTCTGCGATTGCCTTATCGAAGAAGTCGCCGAACTTGTCCAAGCCATCGACCGGAACGACCTGGCGAACCTGCGCGAGGAACTAGGCGATTTGCTTTTTCACATTGTCATGCACGCTCAGATGGCCGCCGAAGAAGGGCATTTTAATTTCGATGATGTGGCGAAAGAAGTAAACGATAAGATGATCAGACGACACCCGCATGTGTTTGGCGAAGGCGTCAAGTTAGGCGACGCTGAAGCCGTGATTAAGCAATGGGAGCAAATTAAGCTCACGGAAAAAGGATTGAAGAAGACGACCCTCTTTAAAGAGCTTCCCCCTTCGCTCAACACCGTCCTCACCGCGCGTGAAGTTTGGAAGCAAATTCAAAAAAAGGGCTACGATGCCGGACAAACGGTCGATGTACCGACCATCGCATCCCTTAAAGAAAATCTTACGGAAGACCTGGCCGGACAGAAACTCTTTGAGATTATCGCCGCTTGTCGAGATGCGGGAATCGACCCTGATTCCGCCCTTCGCCGTCACACCGCTAAAGTTGTCGAGACTGCCGAGACCAATGTCCGCTCGTCCTGAGCCAATTTCATGGAACTTGAGCCGATTTTAGTAAAAGTCGCCGGTCAGGTGATCGAAGTTTGGCCCAAAGTCTCGGCCCGCTCCAATCGTGTTCGACTGGCCGTTAAACCGGGTCCGAAGATTATCCTCTCTTTTCCGCCCCAGGGTTCACTGACTTCAGCCAAAGCATTTCTAAAGGATAATCTATCCTGGCTTGAAAAAGTCGTCGCCCGGACCCGCCCTGTCCAAACCTCATTGATTGACCACCTGACGAAGTTTTCGTGGTTAACCTTGGACGAGAGACATCTCGCGGTTGAGATTACTACGGGCACACGTGCGGCGCTTAAAATCTCGAAGGAAGAGGAAAGCGTCAAATTAATCGTCCCCGATGGTGATCAAGAAGCTGGTGCCGTCCGGGCCCTTCGTCGCCTGGCCGAAACCGGCTTAAGCCTCGCCGTGGCCCGCCTGAGTGCCCGGGTGGGTGTCACGGTTTCCCAAGTCAGCGTTCGTGACCAAACCACCCGTTGGGGCTCTTGCTCGTCCAGCGGCACGCTTTCCTTGAATTGGCGGCTGATCCTTCTTCCCCCGATGCTGCACGATCACGTCATTTTGCACGAACTATCTCACCGCAAGCACATGGACCATTCGCCTCGCTTTTGGAATCAGTTGGCAGCGTGGGACCCCGAATGGGAAAAGCACGACCAAGCACTCACGCGTCGGTGGAATGTCATCATGGATCTCGGTCGCGCATGAGTAACGAGATTGGCCAATCGCTCGATGAGGTTTTTGACGTCGTCGATGCGGAGGATCGGGTGATCAGTTCGAATCATCGCGGTGAAATTCATCGGCTTGGCCTAAGACATCGGGCGATTCATATTTTTTGGCGCCGGACGGACGGTCGCATCTGCTTGCAGCGCAGATCTTTCGCTAAAGATCATTGCCCCGGCTTGCTGAGTTCATCCTGTGCGGGACATGTCGATGCCGGCGAAACCTACCTGGGCGCCGCCGTTCGTGAATTACGCGAAGAGCTCGGGGTGATCTTACCCGCATCCTCGCTTCATGAAATCGACTATGCACCCAGTCATCCGGCTTTAGGCAACGAGTTCGTCCGCTCCTATTTCATGGAGGGCGATTTCACGACTACCTTGGCAAGGGCGGAGGTCGATGCGATCTTGTGGCGTTACCCGCAAGAAATCGACGAATGGATTAATTCAGCTGCCGACTGGTTCGCACCCCCTTTGGTCCATCTGCTCGCGCGGCCAGCAATCCGAGATAAATTATCCCTTCGCGGATAAGTGTTTGAGTTCGACCCCATACTGGAAGATAAGATTCAAGCCCCGTGACCACTCCCGCCGCCGCCGATAAGCCTGTAACCGTCCCATGGTACCATTGGCTATGGGTGGGACCCTTAGCCGTCTTCCTGCGCCTCTGGCTATCGACCTTAAGAATCCGTTGCAACATCCCTCGTTTTGATGATTCCAACGGCGCGTCAATCATCATCTTGTGGCACGATCGCCTCTTCGTTTCCGCTTTGATCGCGAACCGATTCTTTAGTCGACCCGTGACCGCTTTGATCAGCACCAGTAAAGACGGGTCGTGGTTGGTGGCATTTTACCGGCTCATGGGGCTACGGGCTGTACGCGGATCCTCCAACCGCCGCGGTGCCGCCGCCCTCATTGCGCTCACCCATGAAATTAGGCAGGGGAATCATGCGGGCGTCACCCCTGATGGGCCGCAGGGTCCGCGCCGAGAATTCAAACTGGGCGCCATCGCTTTAGCCAAATTAACCCGCCGGCCTTTCGCCCTCATGGGTATTAACTACACCCGTGCATGGCATCTGAAAAGCTGGGATGCCTTCGCACTTCCGTGGCCCTTCTCCCAAGTTGAAGTCACGCTGGAAACCATCGGCGTGAGTCCGGGAGAAGAAACCGATGAAGATGCTGCGCGACGCATCAGTCATCGCCTCACCGCTTTGTCGGGGGAGTGAGCTAAGCCCGCCCAAGCAGGCGGGCAGAATATTTGGCGAGCAAGTCAGTCTCAATATTCATTTTATCTCCGACTTTCTTCTGGGCTAAATGGGTTACCGTCAGGGTATGCGGAATGATCCAGAGGCTGCATCCGCCCGGAATTATTTCCGCGACCGTCAAGGACATGCCATCGATAGAAAGGCAGCCTTTCTTGGCAATATATGCCAAATGCACCTCTGGAATGCTTAAGTCTAATCTCCAATCCGGACCCACTTGCCCCCAGAAAGTTATCGCAGCCATCGCATCGACATGACCCGTGACGAAATGTCCACCCATGCGATCCGTTGGAAGAAGACTGGGCTCCAGATTGACGACGGAGTCGGCGGCTAAATCTCCGAGGTTCGTGAGTCGAAGAGTCTCCGCGAGGATATCAAATG
>QYQK01000138.1 GCA_007280935.1 Opitutales bacterium | reverse complement strand
GGGTTGAGCGCCCTCGCTCAACCGCGGCTGACCAAGGGTGGTCAGCCCTACCAAAGATAACTAGGGCAGCACGCAGGGTTGACCCACCCTCGCGCCGCTAATGCTCCTATCTGCTCATATAAGGCGGGGGAAGTCGGTTGCCACCCGAGCGGGACTGAAGGAGAACATGGTTACCCCGATTCGTTTATGAATATCACGCTGCTTGATTGGATAATCGTCGCGGCGACGATTCTGATTTGTTTCGTCCCCGCGTTGTTCTTCGCCAAGCGATCGGGTAGCAGTACGTCCGAATTCTTCGCCTCGGGTCGCTCGGTGCCATGGTGGCTCGCCGGCCTGTCGATGGTCGCAACGACGTTCTCTTCCGATACTCCGAATTGGGTGACGGAGCAGGTACGTAAGTATGGTGTCGCCGGCAACTGGCAGTGGTGGGCCTTCGTGCTGACGGGGGTCGCCACGGTTTTCTTCTTCGCGCGGTTATGGCGTCGTTCGGGCGTGATGACGGATTTGGAATTTTATGAGCACCGCTATTCCGGCAAGGAGGCTTCGGTGGTGCGCGGATTCCGGGCCATCTACCTCGGGTTATTCTTCAACTGTTTCATCATGGGGATGGTGACGCTCGCCGCCTGTAAGATCGCCAATATTCTTTTCGGGATGCCATCGTGGCAGACGATCGTGATCTGCGGCATTCTTAACGTGGTCTTCGCGGCGCACTCGGGGCTTTGGGGCGTGCTGGTCATCGATATGATCCAGTTCTTCATCAAGATGACCGCGGTCTTCGCCGCCGCTTGGTTCTCCCTCGTGGAAGTCGGTCGACGTCTGACGGGCGAGGCCAGCGGTTGGGCCGGCTTGAAGGCGTTGGTGATCCAGCTCAAGGCGCAGCAGGTCGTGACGACGGCCGGCGTGCCGGTGATGTCGACGTCGGACGGCAAGGGTCAGCCCATCCTCGATCTGTTGCCTAACTTCACGATGCCGGAATTGGCGCTGATGATTTTTATCCTGCCGATCGCGATCAGCTGGTGGGCTAACTGGTATCCTGGCGCCGAGCCTGGCGGCGGTTCGTACATCGCCCAGCGGATGCTGGCCTCGAAATCAGAGAAGGACTCCCTTGGCGGCACGCTCTTCTTCAACATCGCGCACTACGTCTTGCGGCCTTGGCCTTGGATCATCACCGCGCTTTGTTCGATCATCATCTACCCAGACCTAGCTTCGATTAAATCAGCTTTCCCAAATGCGGACGCCACTATGATCGGACACGACTCAGCGTTCCCCGCGATGCTCATGTTCCTGCCGGTGGGATTTGTCGGGTTGATGATTGGCGGCCTCTTGGCGGCGAATTCTTCGACGATTCTGACGCACCTTAACTGGGGGTCATCCTATTTGGTGCACGATTTTTACCGTCGCTTCATCAAGAAAGACGGTTCGGAAGGGCACTATGTCAATGTGGGTCGCCTCTCGACGGTCTTGCTCTACGTTGTCGCCGCCTTGCTTAGCTTGACGCTCTCCTCGGCCCAGCAAGCGTTCCAGATCCTGCTCTCGATTGGGGCCGGGACGGGGCTCATCTATATTGCGCGGTGGTTCTGGTGGCGGGTCTCGGCTTGGTGCGAAATTGTGGCCATGGTGATGTCGCTCGTGACTTCGTTAGTGGTGCCGCTCATGATGCCTAAGGCGGATTTCGCGACCGTGACAATGGTACAGGTCGGGCTAACCACGTTGGCTTGGCTCATCACCGCTTATGTCGGACCCCAGACTGACCCGGCCACCCTGATTTCCTTTTACCGCAAAGTGAAGCCCGCGGGTCCGGGTTGGACGGCGATACGGGCAGCGGCGGGAGTCACGGAGGCGGAAGTCGCCACCGAGAACCGCAGCGGAGCGGCCTTTGTTGGATGGATTGCGGGTTGTGCTGTCATCTGGAGTTCACTCTTTGCCATCGGCAACTTCCTCTATTCGTCGGGCGATCCATCGCGGTTGCGCATGGCCTGGATTCTCACCGTCGTCTTGGTGGTGAGCGGCACTGTGCTCCTCAAGGTCACTCGTCAGCTCTGGGCGGATAGCACGGCTTCGCAGGAACGAGAGGAGGCGAAGAGTAGAGCGTAGGGGCGCGTGCTGCTCTTGCTGCATCCGTTACGGGTGGCAGGTGGCGGGAAGGGGGTAGGGATGTGATGACATCGCATCCGCCTGTGCGAGGTAGGGGCAGCACCGCGTGCTGCCCTAGTTGGGTCTTTGGGTAGGGGCGCCACTGCGTGGCGTCCGTGGGCGGACAGACTTTGTATGATCGGATAACTTTACCCGTCTCATCGTGCCTTACGCTGCGAACGGACGCGACGTAGTCGCGCCCCTACCTGAAGATCCACTGGGTAGGGTTGAGCGCCCTCGCTCAACCGAGGCTGACCAAGGGTGGTCAGCCCTACCGGCCGCCGCAGGGTGGCCGAGGGTAGGGGCAGGACTACGTCACAACGTCGAAACGAAAGATGAGTTTTTGGGAATACTGTTCGCCGGGGCGCAGGATTCCGCTCGGATAACCGAGGTGGTGGAAGGCGGGCTGATTCGGGGAGTCCGGAAAGAGTCCGGGCTCGAGGCAGAAACCGTCGCGAAACATAAACGGTCTTGGCCAGCGACCTTGAATCGTGCCGTCCAGGAAGTTGCCGGAATAAAACTGCAATCCCGGCGCGTCCGTCAGCAACTCCATGATGCGTCCCGAGCTGGGCTCGCTCACGCGCGCCGCGAGCTTGAGTTGGCGTCCGGTACCCAGGTCATAGCAATGATCATAGCCGCGGGCGCGTTGGAGCTGGATATGCGAGGCACCGATGCGTTCGCCGATTGCATGGGGCGAACGGAAGTCAAAAGGGGTACCTTCGACGTTTTGCAGTTCGCCCGTTGAGATCAGCGAAGGATTTACCGCCGCAAAGCGTTCAGAGAAAATCTGGATACGGTGGCGTAGGGCGGTACCTTCGCCTGCGAGATTGAAAAAGGCGTGGTTGGTGAGGTTGCAGATCGTCGGCGCATCGGTGCTCGCCTCAAACTGAACCTGTAGCTCGTTACGCTCGTCGAGTAGGGTATAGGTGATGGTCGCCTCAAGCTTGCCCGGGTAGCCTTCTTCGCCGGCGGGACTGACGTAGGTGAACGCTACGCGCTGGCCCTCGTCCGTCCGTTTCGCTTTAGCCTGCCAAACCTTACGGTCAAATCCGACGAGTCCGCCGTGGAGATGCTGCCCGTGGTTATTGGCCGCCAGGCTGAACGCTTGCCCGCCGATGCTGAATTTACCTTTTGCGATTCGATTGGCGTAGCGGCCGACGGAACTGCCGAGAAAGCTGTTTTGCTCCACGTAGCCCCGGAGATGGTCGTGCCCCAGGGTGATTTCGCCGATCAACCCACGGACGTCGGGAATGCGGACAGAAGTGAGCGTCGCCCCAAAATCGCTCAGGCTTACACTCATGCCGTGTTGATTAGTCAACGTGTGGAGTTGGACGGGGCACCCTCCGACGTCGCCATCATGACGTTGGACGTAAAGACAGGCGGCGGGGCGGCGACGGCGTGCGAGGATGAATCCCGCGGCGAGCGTCAGCGCGGCGAGGAAGTAAGGATTTTCAAGCAGACCCATAGATTCAAAATGCTTCGCTCGGAGGATTACGCCAAGCCAACAAAAACCCGCCGAAAGGGGCGGGTTGGTCGTTTCCTATTGAAAAGATTATTTTACCTTCTCGGCGGAAGGGTGGGCCGTCGCGACGGCTTTGGTATCGAGAATGAGTGACCAGTCGGCGGCGATGCGCACGGCCTCGTGGAGCTGGATATCGTATTCGGGCCAATCTTCATCTTCCAGCGTGTCGCGCATCCGGTTTGAGCGCTTGGATTTATTGGTCCACTCGGGGCCTTCCTTCTTTTCCTGTTCGATGGCGTCATCGAGCTTCACATCGCGCGACTTAAAATCCTTGAGCGCGTAGGTCGTAAGGTCTTTGCGGATTTGCTCGCGGAATTCCAAGTCATCTTTGCGCTCTTGACGGCGTTGGTCGAGCGAGAGAGAGACCTCTTTGCGACCTTGCCGATTCTTCGTCCAATCGATGGAGCGGTTGAGCGTCAGGAATTCGGGAAGCTCCGCTTGGCGACGGCCACTGGAAGTGTTGAGTTCGCTGATGAGCTCATCGGAGAGCTTGGCCTTGAGCCATTCGCCTTCGTCGGGCTTGGTGAGCGTGGGCGTCACGGAATCCCAGGGCAGAGGGCGATCGAGGTCAGATTCGGCCACCGGCATCACGGAGAAGACGGAAGGTACCACGATATCAGCCGGCACGCCCTTGAGTTGAATCGAAGAACCGCTGGGCGCATACCACTTCTGAATCGTCACCTTCACCGCGGATTTAAGATTCTTATCAAAGCGGCTCAACTCGATGATGTTCTGAACGGAGCCCTTGCCGTGCGTCGTCACATCCCCGACGATGATGGCGCGGCGGTGGTCATGCATCGCCCCGGCGAAAATCTCGGAAGCCGAAGCGGAGAGTTTGGAAGTCAGCACCACCAGGGGCCCATTCCAGGCGACTTTTTCATCTTCATCGCGATAGTCTTCGGAGCGGCCTTGACTGTCGCGGACTTGGAGGACGGAGCCCTTGGGGATGAACAGCCCGGAAATATCGACGGCCTCGGTGAGCAGGCCGCCGCCATTTTTGCGGAGGTCCATAATAAGGGCCTTCATGCCCAGCTTCTTGAGCTTGCCAATCAACTGCTCGATGTCCTTGGAAGGACTGGAGCCAGTGCCGTCGGGATTTTTGCCGTAGAAAGCCGGAAGGTCGATGACGCCGAGCGTGATGGTCGAGGCGCCATTGGGGACGTCGAAGCAACGGGCGGAAGCCATCTGCCCGACCAGCTTGATCTGGTCGCGTTTGAGGACGACCGTCTTGCGACCGCCGGCGGCCATGTCGATGAGCAATCGGACGATGGTGCCTTGGGTCCCGCGGATACGGGAGATCGCCTTGTTCAGGCGCATACCGACAATATCGTCCATCTCGCCTTTTGCACCTTGGCCGACGGCGATGATCTTATCGCCAGGCTTCACTTGGCCAGAGATTTCCAGCGGGCCGCCGGGCAAGATGTCCTTCACGACGCAGATGCCGTCTTCGTCGGCGAGCGTGGCGCCGATGCCGCAGAGCGAGTTACGCATGGCGATTTCGAACTCTTCCAAAGACTGCTGGGAGAAGAACGTCGAGTGCGGGTCGTACTGGCTGGAGTAGGCATTGAGGAAAATCTCTTCGACTTCGTATTGGTCAAAATTGAGGTAGGTGCGGGTCTTATCGTAGCGCTTCTTGAGACGCGCGACGGCTTCTTTAGTCTTTTCGGGCGTGATTTCGGGAATGCCCGTTTCTTTGGCGGCCTTGGGCTTGGTGCTGTCGGCGCGCGGAGAATTCTGACGATCTTCGCCTAAGAGCTCGGAGAGCATGTCGAGGCGGAGCCGCTTCGACCACAAGGCGTCGGCGGCAGCTTGGTCATCGGGCCAATTGGCTTTCTTGCGTTCGATGCCGAAGGTCCCCGGTTCATTGAGGTCGATAGGCTTATCGAGGGCGAGGAGGGCGGCCTGGGTGCGGTCGCCGACCTTCTTCTTGAAAAGGGCGTAGATCTCAAAAGCGGGGGTCAGGTTACCTCGTTGGAGGTAGAGATCCAGCGTCTTGCCGTAGCGGTTGATGAATTCATCCACCTCTTCGGCGGTAAAATACATTTTCGCCGGGTCGAGGCTCTCGCAGTAAGTCTTGAGCACGCTGTTCATGTCCACCGATGACATATCTTTCTTACTGATGTGGAGCTTCTCGAGCAGCACCGTGGTGGCGCGCGTTTCCTTCTGCATGGCCTCGTTGGTCGTGAAGGCATCCGGGACGGCGGCTAAGGCCGCGCTGCAGGCGAGAAAAAAGGTGAAGAGTCTGCGCATAAAGGGGGGTTCAGCGGAGGCGGGCGCTGAGGTCTTCGAGTTTGCGTTTCTCGTCCGGGGTGAGCGAGCCGAATCCCCCGGCGGAAATTTTGTCCAAAAGGCCGTCCAGTTGGGCGCGGGCTTGGGCTTTGCTGGGGGAAGAAAGCGATTCCGGCCTGGGTTTGGCTTCGAGGTCGGGGGACGGGGTGTAAGTCTCCATTTGAAGGTGAGCGTAGCTCGGGCCTGCATTTGTCCGATTTAATCGCCGCCAGGCGAACCAGCCAAAGATCAGCCCGCCGAGGTGAGCGGAGTGGGCGATGGTGTCTTGCCATGCCGGAGTCCAGCCGCTCCAGACGTGCCGGGAGGGTAGTTCCGAAAAAATCCAGCCGAGCGCCGTGAGCAGGGCTGTGACTCCCAGGACCCAGCGCACCTTGAGCGTCACGGGTAAGAAGAAAAATAAGAGAACCGTGATCTGGTGTTCGAGCTTATCGAGCAGGGCGACGAGCATCAGGGCGTAAACGCCGGCGGAGATGCCGATGAGACTGCTTCCGGCTCGGGCACCGCCGAGGCCCGTGAGCCACCAGAGACTCGCGCCGGCGAGGACGCCGGAGAGCAGGACGGTGAAGAAGACTTTCCGGCCGTAAGTATTTTCCACCATCGCGCCGGTCCACCAGAGCACGAGGGCGTTGCCCAAGAGGTGCCAGAAGCCGTCATGGAGCAACGCGTGCGTGAACCATTGCCAAATGCGGGGTTGCGCTTCGGCGAGTTCAAAACTCTTGAGGAAGTGGGCGCCGGCCGATTCTTGGATGAGTTCCGCAATAAAAAAAACTAACAGCACACCGAGTGTCCAGACCGTGGCGGACAAGGGCTCGCGCGCCGCTGGCGGCGTTCGCATATAGGCTCGGTCGCCGATGCCCATGCGTGTGCGGTCGGATTAGAGCTCCGTCACAATCCCGTCGGCGAGGCCATATTCAATGGCTTCTTCGGCGGTCATGTAGAAGTCGCGGTCGGTGTCTTTGATGACCTTTTCCAATTTCTGCTTCGAAGCCTTGGCGAGGATCTCGTT
>QYQK01000073.1 GCA_007280935.1 Opitutales bacterium | reverse complement strand
CGCGTCCAATCGTTGATGGTCGAGGTGCGCCGCGATTTATACCTGGATGAAGCGACGGGCCAGAAGCACGATGGGTTTCAACGGGTGCAGGCCACCTTGATCGAATTCCGCCAGAAACTGGTGGCGTGGATCGCCGTACCCAAAGCCTGAACTTAACTACAAAGGTTATTTTACTGAATGAAAGGCGGCGGCGCAGGTTCCGCCGCAGGTGCACCTGGTGCGACTGGGGCTGCGGGTGAGGCCGCAGGCGGAGCGATGATGACGACTCCGGCGGCATTTTCGCCAGGGGCAGGGGTGTCGACTTTATTCATTTCGGCTTTGAGCAAACCAAAGCCTTTTTCGCGGATGGCGCTCAGTTCGGACATAATACCTTCCTTCTCATTGTCACCCGCTTCTTTCCACTTGGCTTCCAGTTCGTGGGAGCGGCTGAACAGATCTTTGAATGCTTGGTTCTGAAGGGCTCCGCGGAAAGCCGCACCGATTTTTTCGCGATCACCGCCAAACATTTCCTCGATACGTTTTTTGCCGTCGTTCCGCCAGTTTTGGAACTTTGATTCTAGGGCCTGCTGCGGACTGAGGTCTTTGACGAGGTCAGTTGCGCTCAGCTCCGGCTTGATATTTTCTTTGGGATTAAGGTGCAGGCCAGACGCGCTGCGCACGGTGGAAGGCCGGTCGGTCACGTGGTTCGTCGCCGTTGGGCCCGCCTTAGATTTTCGCTCCTTGGGGGCGATGGGTTCTGGGCTGACGAAGCGGGCCACAACGAAGCCGGCTCCCACTACGAGGGCGAAACAAAGGAGGATGAAGGTCCGGTTGGAATGCATGGAGGTAAGATTAATATAACTGATTAAACTCCGCTGCACAGGGGGAAGTTCCGTAAAATTTGCTCATTTCCATGAGCCCTGTCCGCCTGGGCGGGGCACCTTTCACGCCTTCGGGTTAAACAACATGCCCCACCAGGTCTTAGAATAGGGGAGGGCGAGGTGATCCATGCGGGCGGCGAGAAAGGCGGCTTCGATTTCTTCCTTGGGGTGGCCGTCAAGCAGCTTGGCTTCCTCCAGTTCTTTGCGTCCGCGCCGGGCGGCATCTTGGATGTGGGTATGCTTCAAGAGATGCGCGACGGTCAGGCTGCCGGCGAGCAGGCTGAAGCCGGCGAGGGCGAAAAGGAATCGGCCGCGGGCGGCCAAGGTCATCACGAATAAGATCGGCCAGGCGTTGCCCCAGAGGATCATGAAAGAATCCCAAGCGGCGAGGCTACCCAACTTGCAATCGCGGTGTTGTAGAGCGTGCCCAGCGAGTCGGGCCGCCCGGGCGACATCAAAGAGCCGACCGCCTTGATAGACCGCCGGAGAGAGCTTAATCGCTGGTTCGTAGGCCGAATAAAAATCGGTGAAGGCGAACGAGGTCTCATCCACGCCGACTTCTTCGATCTGACCGCGTAGCAAAATGATTCGGGCTGCTTGGGCTCCCGTGATGCCGCGGACAAGGAGTTTGCTGCCGTGTTTTATTTCGAGTTTTTTCAGGCGAACCCAAGCCATCCAAGGCAAGGCCAACGCAAATCCGCCGAAGAGGCAGACGACGATGAGGGCCTTGTCGAGAGGATCCATGGCCTTACCGTGGGGGTTTCAGGGTTCCCTTCAAGGACTACCTAATTTAGTCTCCGCATAGGGGGGATTAGAGGCGGTAGATTCATCCGAAGGGCGGGGAGGCTTCATTGACCTTCGGTGAATGGTGCGATTAAATCTTAATCAAGGACTACCTAATTTAGTCTCCGCATAGGGGGGATTAGAGGCGGTAGATTCATCCGAAGGGCGGGGAGGCTTCATTGACCTTCGGTGAATGGTGCGATTAAATCTTAAAGATGAACCCCGACCTCGTCAGAAATTACCTGACCAGCCTGCAGGATCGCCTCTGCGCGACCCTCGAGGAAGTGGACGGCAAGGCCAAGTTCATCACCGACGAGTGGAAGCGTGCCGAAGGCGGCGGTGGCCGTACCCGCGTCATCGCCGGTGGGTCGGTCATCGAAAAGGGTGGGGTAGCCTTCTCGGATGTCCGCGGGCACGCGCTGCCTCCGTCCGCCACGATTGCCCGGCCAGATCTCGCCGGCAAAGGCTTCCGCGCGATGGGTGTCTCCGTCGTCCAGCATCCACTCAACCCTTATTGCCCGACGTCGCACATGAATGTGCGCTTCTTCTGCACCGACGGACCTGATCCCGTTTGGTGGTTCGGTGGCGGCTTCGACCTGACGCCTTACTACGGCTTCGACGAAGACGCGGTCTCTTGGCACCGTGCCGGTGAGAAAGCCACCGGCGCCCACTTCCCGAAATTCAAGAGCTGGTGCGATGACTACTTCCTGCTGAAGCACCGCCAGGAACAACGCGGAGTCGGCGGCGTGTTCTTCGATGACTTCACTGAAGGAGGCTTCGAGGCGGCCTTCGCGATGATGCAGAGGGTGGGCGATGCTTTCGGTCCGGCCTATGCTGAGATCCTGCGCCGTCGTAAGGACACCCCCTATGGCGAGCGCGAGCGCACTTGGCAGGAGATCCGCCGCGGTCGTTACGTCGAATTCAACCTCGTCTTCGACCGTGGGACGATCTTCGGCCTCCAGTCCGGCGGCCGGACCGAATCGATTCTGATGTCCCTCCCGCCCCGCGTGCAGTGGCACTATAGCCACCAGCCCGCTGCCGGTACCCCGGAAGAACGTCTACTCTCGCATTATCTAAAACCGCAGGATTGGCTGAAGGGGTCCTGATGAACTCCCGCGATCGCTTTCTCGCCGCCCTCCACCGACAGCCCCATGACCGGGCTCCCGTCTGGATTATGCGTCAGGCCGGTCGCTACCTGCCCGAATACCGCGCCCTCAAGGCCAAGTCAGACTTCGTCACGATGGTTCGCACCCCTGAGTTGGCGGTCGAGGTCACCCTTCAGCCGCTCCGTCGCTTCCCGCAGCTCGATGCCGCGATTTTGTTTTCGGATATCCTGGTCATCCCTGAAGCCCTGGGCGTGGGTTATCGTTTTCGTGAAGAAGGTGGCATCGCCATGGAGCGCGCTCTGTCGTCTCCGGCCGACGTCGCTACGCTGAAACTCGAAGGCGCCGCTGATCGTCTGCAATACGTCTACGACGCCCTCGCCATCCTTCGCAAAGAGCTCGGCCTGAATAAGACCCTGCTCGGTTTCGCTGGTTCGCCCTGGACGCTCGCCTGCTATCTCGTCGAAGGCGGCGGCTCCGAAGATTTCCCGAAAACCAAGGCGCTCATCAAGGCCGATCCGAAGATGATGCACCGCATCCTCGAGATTTTGACCGACGCCGTCGCGCAGTATCTCACCCGCCAGTTCGCCGCCGGCGCCGACGCGATCCAGATCTTCGATAGCTGGGCCGGTGCGCTCACCGGCACTGATTATGAAGAGTTTTCGCTCCGTTATATTCGTGCGGTTCTGGAGCGCCTCCCTGTCGGAGCCCCCGTCATCCTTTACGCTAAGGGCAAGTCCCCGCAGGCCGCCGCGCTCGCCCAGACCGGTGTGCCGTGCCTCGGCGTCGATTGGACGATGCCGCTCTCGCAGGTTCGCCAGCTGGCCGGCCGTCCGATCTGCCTGCAGGGTAACCTTGATCCCGAGTTCATGACCGGCGAGGCCGCCGCGGCCTCCGCCGCGACCAAAGCCGTGCTGGCCGACAACGCCGGCGACCCCGGACATATCTTCAATCTCGGCCACGGTATCACGCCGCAGGCCCGGATCGAGACCTTCCAAGCCGTCGTCGACGCCGTGGTTGCCTCTGGCGTTTGACATCGTCCGCCGTCCCGCCTCTTTTTGCCCCTATGTCCCGTAAAGGTATCCTGCTGTTGAATCTTGGTTCGCCGAAGAGCACTGCCGTGCCCGACGTGCGCAACTACCTGCGTGAGTTCCTGAACGACGATCGCGTCATCGATTATCCGGCCCCGCTGCGCTGGCTCTTGCTGGAGGGCATCATCCTCCGGACCCGCCCGAAGAAGAGCGCTGCCGCCTACGCGAGTGTCTGGACTCCCGATGGTTCGCCTCTGGTGGTCACGACCGATAAGCTGCGTGCCAAGCTCGAGACCGCCACGGGCCTGCCGGTGATCATGGGCATGCGTTATGGCACGCCGTCCTGCGCCGAAGCCGTGGAGAAGGTGATCGCCGCTGGTATCGATGACCTGTTCGTGATGCCGCAGTACCCGCACTACGCGATGTCCTCTTACGAGACCGTCGTCGTCAAAGTGCAGGAAGAACTCAAGCGACTCGCGCCTGGTGTGAAGTACCATGTCCTGCAGCCGTTCTATAACGACCCGGCTTACATCGACGCCTTGGTCGAGTCCGCCCAGCCTTGGCTGAGCAAGCCGTTCGATAAGTTGCTCTTCTCCTACCACGGTCTGCCGGAGCGCCATCTGCGCAAGGGCGACCCCTCGAAGGCGCATTGCATGAAGATGAAGGATTGCTGCTCTCATTACAGCCCCTGTCAGGCGACTTGCTACCGTCACCAGTGCGTCGAGATGACGCGTCTCTTCGTGGCCGCCGCTGGCCTCAAGGAGTCCCAGTACGAACTCTCCTTCCAGTCCCGTCTGGCCGGTGAACCGTGGGTTTCACCTTATACCGACAAGCGTCTCGAAGCCCTGCCGGCCGAGGGCACCAAGAACCTCCTGGTCATGTGTCCCGCCTTCACTTCCGATTGCCTCGAGACCCTCGAGGAAATCCGCGAAGAAGGTAAGGAGACCTTCATCCATGCCGGCGGCGAGCACTTCGCGCAGATCCCTTGCCTCAACGATTCCGATATCTACGTGAAGTATCTCGTGAATCGCGTCAATCATTGGAAGCCGGATCATCGCTGAGCGTGAAGGTAGGGACAGCACCACGTGCTGTCCTTTTTGGGTAGGGTCGGGACCGCGTCACGACATAGTTGCATCGAGGTAGGGGCAGCACCGCGTGCTGCCCTAGTTGTAGCGGGTAGGGTTGAGCGCCCCCGCTCAACCGTGCATCGAGGCAGGGGCGTGATCTCTATCGCGTCCTCCCCCTGGATTGAAGGATCTTAGGACAGCACGTGGTGCTGTCCCTACCCTAAGAACGGCTGACCAAGGGTGGTCAGCCCTACCTCGAGACAAAATTCAAAGGGAAACCGGAGACTGGATGATTGGCTTGGGAGTCTTTTCGGATGTGGGTAGGGGCGCCACTGCGTGGCGTCCGTGGGCGGACCGATATAAAGAGCTTGGGTGACTTGCCCGGCTCACCACGCCTTTCTCTGCGAACGGACGCGACGCAGTCGCGCCCCTACCTCAAAACAATTTCGCGATGGGCGTGCCGCCGTCGGTGATTGGCACCGGTCGGGCGCCCGCCATCAAGTCATGCGTCAGGTCGACTTGCATCGCGGCGAGGATGGTGGCGTGGAAGTCCGGCAGGCTTACAGGATTTTCGACCACTTTTTTCGCAATTTCATCCGTCGTGCCGTAAGCGCCACAATGCTTCAGGCCACCGCCGGCCAAGATCATCGAGAAAGCCGTGCCTTGATGGCCGCGACCGCCATTGGCATCAAACTCCGGG
>QYQK01000102.1 GCA_007280935.1 Opitutales bacterium | reverse complement strand
GTATAGGGCGGCGCTCCGCTTAAGCTTCCTGACAATCTCGCCCACCGCGTCGCTGGCCGCTTGGTCGGCCGCGGCTTGGACGTTCGCTCGTAGCCATTCATTCACTTGGCGGGCTTGGCGCCACCTCCTGATTTCGAGCGTCAAGTTCATCCTGCCCCTCCAGCTGAAGCTCAGGCATTTTGCCTCGGCCAGACAAATTTCCACCCCAAAAAAAACATGAAAGGCATCATCCTCGCCGGCGGTTCCGGCACCCGACTTCATCCCCTCACTCAGGTCATGAGCAAGCAACTGCTGCCCGTGTATGATAAGCCGATGATCTATTACCCGCTCTCCGTGCTGCTACTCGCCGGTATTCGGGAGATTCTGATCATCTCGACCCCCCACGATCTACCGAAGTTCCGGGAAGTGCTGGGCGACGGCTCCCGTATCGGTTGTAAGTTCGACTACGTCGAACAGGCCGTCCCCAACGGCCTCGCCCAGGCCTTCGTGCTCGGCGAGAAGTTCATCGGGCGAGACGACGTCTGCTTGGTCTTAGGAGATAACATTTTTTATGCTGCGGGCCTGGGCGAGCTCCTCAAGTCGTGCCACACCCCACAAGGCGGCACCGTCTTCGCCTACCACGTCAAGGACCCCGAGCGTTTCGGAGTGGTTGAATTTGACGCCGCCGGCAAGGCCATCTCCATCGAGGAGAAGCCGGCCTCGCCCAAGTCTAGCTTCGCTGTGCCCGGCCTCTACTTCTACGACAACTCCGTCGTCGGCATCGCCAAGGCCTTGAAGCCCTCGGCCCGCGGCGAATACGAGATCACCGACGTCAACCGCGAGTATCTCCGCCAAGGTAAGCTCAGCGTGAAGGTGTTGCCGCGCGGCACCGCCTGGCTCGACACGGGGACTTTCGATTCGCTTCTGCAAGCCTCGCAGTTCGTGCAAATCGTCGAGGCTCGGCAGGGTTTCAAGATTGGGTGCATCGAGGAGATTGCCTGGCGTCGCGGCTACATCGACGACGCCCAACTGCTCAAGCTCGCCGAGCCCATCGCCAAGTCCGGTTATGGCGAATACCTCAAGGCTCTAATCGCAGCCGCTCGTTGATGTCCGATAAGCTCATCCAGTTAGTTGATATCCCGCAGCGCGGCGACGCCCGCGGAGGCCTAGCGGTCGCCGAGCTCGGCGGGGCGTTACCTTTCCCGGTCCGTCGCGTCTACTGGCTGTTTGGTACTCTGCCCGGCGTGAGCCGGGGTTTCCACGCGCACAAGCAACTCCACCAGCTCTGCGTGTGCGTCGCTGGCTCGGTGCGTTTCACCCTCTTCGACGGTCGACGCGAGGAAAACGTCGTGCTCAATTCGTCCGCCAAAGGCTTGCTCATCGGTCCCGGCCTCTGGCGGGAAATGCACGATTTTTCTTCAGACTGTATACTTATGGTTTTTGCCGATGCCGAATACGACGAAGCCGACTATATTCGCAGTAAAGAAGTTTTTATCGCAAGCACTCATGTCGCATGAAGTAAAGAGCCAGGGTTTTTTTGAGCGGTGCGCCTGGGCGGAATGCCTTTTTGCTCCAAACCCTTCTCGGAGGGCGATGCTTGGGCTGAAGCCAACCTGGCCTTGCCGTGAAGTGACCGTCCGGGCCCATCGTAACCACAGTTTCGAACACGTCATCTCGGCCGCCGGCGCCTGGGCCGCTTACGCCGGCATCAAGATGAACTGGGCGGAGGCTCCCTATGATGACGCGTTATCGATGCAGGGGCTCGGAGAACAGCCTGACTTGGAAGTCATCTGGTATGACGTCGAAGCCGTGCAGGCCACCCTCGGCGATGAAGTAACGGGTTGGCTGCTCTCCCGAGCGCAGGCGCTGAGAAAGCTATCCAGCGCCCCTATTCTGATGATCACCATCGGACTTGGTGAGGCCACCGAGCAGTCGCTTGGCAAACTGATCAGCGCGGTGCCAGGTGTGCGACTTGCCCCGACCTCCCAAGTGCTGGCCGGGATGGCGAACCCTTTTGACGAACGCCTTCGGCGGCTGTCGGGCTCCCGATTAAGCGAAACCGCCAACCTTATGCTGGCGAAGGAGCTAGCCTGCCGCTGGTTGCCCGCGATGTTGGCCCCGCGGCTGAAGGCGGTGATTGTCGACCTTGATCAGACGCTTTACGAAGGCGTGCTTGGCGAAGATGGCTTCCAGGTTCGTCTGAGTGCGGGGCATGCGGCGCTCCAGTCAGCTTTGAAAGCGCTCAAGGACTCTGGTGTCTTTCTGGGTATGGTTTCGAAAAATGCGCGCGAGGACGTCGAAGCGCTCTTTACCGCCCGCCCCGATTTCCCGCTTCGGCTAGCCGATTTTTCGGCGACTGAAATCGGCTGGGGAAGCAAGTCAGAGGCGATTCAGCGGGCTTGCCAACAGCTGCGTATCGACCCCTCGGCGGTCGTGTTCATCGATGATAATCCTGGCGAACTCCTGGAAGTCGCCGCCCACTTGCCTCAAGTAGGCCTGATTCATGCCGCTCCGGATGCGGAGCAGACCCGGCGAAATCTCGAATTTTTCCCAGGTATTTGGACTTGGGGTGTTTCGCACACCGATATGATCAGGGTCGCCGACCTTAATGCCGAAATCCAAAGGAGGAATATCGGCCTACAGGCGGCAGATAAGACGGCGTATCTGCGCGAGTTGGCGCCTAAGCTCGAAATCTGGATTCGACCGGTTGCGCTGCGCGACCGGCTTCATGAACTTTCCAACAAAACAAACCAATTCAACCTGAGCCTGAGCCGGCTCGATGAAGTCACGGTCGATGCCTATCTCCATCATCCGGATAAATTCGCTGTCGCCGTGGGGCTGAGCGACCGGCTGACGGACAGCGGAATCGTCGGGGCCATGTTCGGGAGCATCAAAGATAACGAAATCACCGTTGAAGAGTGGTTAATCAGTTGCCGGGCGCTCGGCCGCGAGCTTGAAGGCCTGATGACGGCCAGCGCCCTGCGGGCGCTCGCTCCCGAAGCCAAGGCGGCCACTTTCCGCTATAAGTCTGGTCCCCGTAATTCACCTGGGCTAGATTGGTTGGCCAAGTCATCGGGAGGCGCGCTCGAGCATGAGGGAAGTGCCTCGATCACGCTTTCAACCCTTCCGGCGATTGCCGACCTGCCGATTAACCTCACCATTCACCCAAATGAAAGATCCTAAGAATCTCGAAATAGAAGTAGCCAAGCTAGTCTCCGAAATCCTCGGCGAAACCGTGGGGTCTGATGCATCGAGGCTCACGGTCGCCGGATGGGATTCCTTGAAGCACATGGAGATCATCTTCGCCTTCGAGGAGGCCTATGGAGTTCGGCTTGATGAAGCCGAAATGGCGGCCCTGAGTTCGGTTAAAGGCTTGGCCGAACGGGCGATGAAGCAGGCATGAGGCACCCGCATGTCATCGCAGGTGAAGCGTTTCGGCTCAGGCCCATCGCGGAGCGGGATGCCGAGTTCGTGGTCGCGTTGCGTTCGATGGCCGGACGGTCCCAATACCTCAACCCAATCAGCCCCAGCATCGACAATCAGCTGAAATGGCTCGCGGACTATTTCAAGCGCGAAGGAGATTACTACTTCGTGATTGAACGCATCGTGGGCGAGCGGCCCGAAGGCCTGATTTCGCTCTATGATGTATCCACCCATGACGGCTCGGCCGAGTGGGGCCGCTGGATCGTCGCGCCGGCCTCTCTGTCGGCTATCGAAAGCGTGGTCTTGTTGATGGATTTTGCCTTCAATAAAATGCACCTGCAGAAAGTCTATTCCTATACGGTCGCGGAAAATAATGCGACCAACTCCTTTCATGACGGCTGCGGTTTCCGCCGGGCAGGGGTACAAGTTGCCCGATTTAACATGGAGGGGCGAGCCATCGATGCCGTAAAGCATGAGTGTGCGGCGAGCGAATGGGCCGCCCTCCGGCCGGCCTTAGCGGCCAAAAGCCAGAAAATCTCTCAACGAATTAACCGCGATGCTCCCGGACGCTGAATTTCATCACATCGGAGTGGCGTGCAAATCCTTCGACCAAGAGCAAAGTAAGTTTGCGGCACTCGGCTATCGGCAGGAGTCGCCGGATGTGCACGACCCCGTGCAGCGGGTACATGTCCGCTTCCTGGTCGGCGGCGGACCCCGGATGGAACTCGTGCGTAGCGACGGCGAGCCCGGCCCTTTGGCGCCTTGGCTAAAGTCTGGCATCAAGATGTATCATATGGCCTATATCGTCAAAAATCTGCCGACCGCGCTGGCTTTTTTGAAAAGCCAAGGCGCTCGGATTGTCGTCGCCCCGGTGCCGGCGGCGGCCTTTGGAGGCCGGAATATCTCCTTCGTCATGCTCCCCAACCTGCTCTTGGTTGAACTCATCGAGCAATAATTATGCAAAGCCGAGAACCAGACTTTTCGAAGTTTAAAAAACTCGAAATATTCGCCCAAAGTATTCCGGAGTCTCCGGAGACGCCCCGCATCTGCATCGCGGGCAAGAACGATATCGCGGCCAATTGCCTGCGTTATTTACTCCAAGCCGGGGTGCCTCCGGCCGGGCTTTGCGTCGTGGCCAACCGTTGCGACACTGGCCGACATACTTGGCAGCGATCCTTGATTGCGACGGCTCGGCAGAACGGGGTTGCGGTCTGGCCGGTCGAGGAAGTCAAAAAGCTTCCGGAGATAAGATTCTTCTCCCTGGAGCATGACCGGATTCTCCGGCCCAAGGCATTTGCCACTCCGCATCTGTATAACCTGCACTTCTCAAAACTGCCCGCCTATCGAGGCGTTTCCACCTCGGTATGGCCCCTAATCAATCGGGAGAAGGAGTCGGCCGTGACCTTACACCGTATCGATGAAGGTATCGACACGGGTACCATCATTGCGCAGCAAACGTTTGCGCTGACCGAGGGGATGACGGCGGGGGAGCTGTACGCTGAATATACCCGCCAAGGCGAAGAGCTTTTCAAAGAAGAAGTAGGAAGATTACTTGAAGAGGCTCCGACCGGCGTCGCCCAGGACGAGGCGGCCGCCACCTATTATTCTCGGGCGATGATCAATTATGGCGACGCCGGCCTTGCTTTCGACAACCCAGCCGAAGTGATTCAGGCCCGGCTGCGAGCCTTCACCTTTTGGCAATACCAGCTTCCGTTGGTGGCGGGACGCAGGATATGGTCCGCCAAAATACTGGCAGATAAATCAGGACTCGCGCCCGGAGCCGTAAAAGCCGAAGACAATTGGCACGCCAGGGTTGGAACGGGTACGACCGACTTATTTTTGGAATACTGCTTCCTTGATGCCCTGATTGATTGGGCTAAAGGCGGCCCTCGCCCGGTCGATTTTCCAGCAACTTTGCCGCCGCTCAACTTGGAAGACGTGAATGGCTGGACACCTCTGATGGTCGCCGCCTACCACGGTAGCACCGAGGTTGCGTCATGGCTGATCTCGGCTGGTGCGATGCTTGGCCACCAGAATCGTCGTGGCAAGACGGCGCTCATGTACGCGAAGTCCCATGCGGAAATTTCCGGCAACCTGCAGATAGTTGAAGCCTTGCTCAAGGCTGGGGCCGACACTGCGGCCAAAGATCAGGATGGGCTGACGGTGCTCGATTATTGCGACCGCGAAAAAACCCCCCAATTGCATCAGCTTCTCAGCCAATGAACATTCCATTTCTTGATCTTAAGGCCATCAACGCTCGGCACGCCGAAGAGCTGAAGGCCGCTGCGTCCCGCGTCATCGACTCGGGCTGGTATATTCTTGGGGAGGAGGTGAAAGCCTTTGAGGCCGAATTCGCCGCCTGGGTCGGCTCGCCTCACTGTGTCGGCACCTCCGACGGTTTATCGGCCCTCATCCTCGCGCTGCGCGGCTGGAAAGAACTCGGCCTACTAAAGGACGGCGATGCCGTGGCGGTGCCGGCCAATACTTACATCGCGTCAATTCTCGCTATTACGGAGAACCGGTTGCGGCCAGTCTTGGTCGAACCCGATGAAGATACGTTTAATTTAGGAGCGCAAAAATTGGCTGCCGCACTGACCCCCGAGGTTAAAGCCGTCTTGGCAGTCCATCTTTACGGTCAGTTGGCCGACATGCCGGCAATCGCCAAACTTTGCCGTGAACGTGGATTACTCCTGCTCGAAGACGCCGCCCAGTCGCACGGTGCTCAGGTCGATGGTATCAAGGCTGGGGCTTGGGGTGACGCCGCGGCTTTCAGTTTTTATCCGGGCAAGAACCTCGGCGCCCTTGGAGATGCTGGGGCTTTGACCTGTAAGGACGCCAAGCTCGCCCAGATGGTCTGCGCTTTGCGTAACTACGGCTCGCACGAGAAGTATAAGAACCTCGTTCAGGGGCCGAACGATCGGCTCGATGAGATGCAGGCGGCTTTCCTGCGGGTGAAGCTGCGCCATATGGATGCAGATAACGGTCGGCGTCAGGCAATCGCTCGGCGATACCGCGAAGAAATCAAGCACCCCGCCATCAAGCTGCCCGCGGTGCGAGATGGCGAAGCGTCGCACGTCTGGCATCTGTTTGTGGTACGCGTGCCGAATCGGGATACCTTCCAAAAACAACTGGCGGATCAGGGAATCCATACGGCCGTGCATTATCCCATCCCGCCGCATCGGCAGGAGGCTTACTTTAAACAGCTGGGACATCTCCAGTTCCCCTTGACGGAAGCGATCCATCGCGAGGTGGTTTC
>QYQK01000013.1 GCA_007280935.1 Opitutales bacterium | reverse complement strand
CTGCTTTGATAAGCTGGCGCAGGTTCGGTCAATCGAGGGAATGCATTTAATGCTGCGAAGCGCTCTTCAGGGAACGGGTTGCACGATCCCGATAAAACGAGAGAGGGCGCTTGCGCGCCCTCTTGATAGGAATCTCGGCGGGTCTTAGCCGCCTACACACCTGAGATTGAAAATGGATGGCCGGATGCCGACCGCAAGGAAGAAGTCATGGGAACAATCTAGGGGGGACCTAAGGTAACGGCGGTTAGCGGCTGGCGGCTGGGAAGACAGAGGACAGCACGTGGTGCGGTCCCGACCTCGAGACAGGCAGACACTGTCGTGACGCGGTCCCGACCCTACCCGAGGTAGCCCGACGGCGGCCTGAAAGACGGACGCCACGCAGTGGCGCCCCTACCCCAACCCACAAAAAAAGGCGGCCTGCAGGCCGCCCCTTTGCTTCTTAAATTACGCCGTTCAGATCGAGAGCAAGAAATCGGCGAGTTGCTTCTGTTGGGTCTTATTCAGACGCAGATAGCGATCACGCGACGCCTTGGCTTCGCCGTCGTGAGCGCGGATGGCGTCATCGACCGTGCTGGCGCGACCATCGTGTAGATAAGGCGCACTCATCCGAAGGCCCCAGAGGGGAGGCGTACGCATTTCCTTACCCGTGGCCGCACCCTGCGCGATGCCGTCACCGAGCGTACCCATGTCATGCAGCAGCAAATCCGAGAAGAGCGGCACTTCTTTGTTCGCCAAAACTGGAACTTTATTAGGTCCGGTATACATCGCGGGGACGTGACAGAGAGAACAGGCGGCGACTTCAAAGACCATCCGGCCTGCCGCCGCGCTGGGCGAGAGCTTCAATTGAGGAGGCGCTCCGAGATAGGTCATGAAGTTCGCGACTTTCTCGAAATCGGCGAGTCCGACCGCAGGTGCGTCTTCAGGATCGGCCACCAGATCCGTCCGAGCTAAGACATCGGCCTGACCGTTCGGCGCATTTTCGGTGGGGAAGAAGCGATTCGTCACGCCCATCTCATTCGCATAAGCATCGGCAGCGAAAGCATAAACCGAGGTCTGCTGCGCCTTCCAACCGACACGGCCCAGCATCACCTTACCGCTCACCACATCGGTCACCATCGACGCTTTACCCTTCACCCCTTCGACGGGAATACGGCGGACGTTGCGGAGGATTTCCGCAGCAGGGATCGCATCGATTAGGCCGAGTCCGAAGACCGGTGGAGAATTACGATGGATAATGATATTGGCATCATTAGGCACGACCTCCTGGGCATCGGGCGAAATCGCGTTATCTTGGAGTAAAGATCCGCCTTGCGTATCGAGCGGATCAAAATTGCCGTGAATCGCGCGGCCGAAGCGCGTGACGTTTCGCGTGCTTCCTCCGCCCGTGACCGGTGCCGAGTGACAGGCGACGCACGAAGACTCGTTGAAGATTGGGCCGAGACCGCCGGCGATATCTTCCACCTTTTCGAAATCTTCTTTCCCATCGATGAAAAGACCGAGCAACGTGCTGTTCAGACCGGGAAGCGGATCGCCGAATTCAGGCTTCAGGAAAGTCACGCGGGGCATCGGCGTGTGCCGAGGTGCGTGCGGACGACTGGCGGGAACTTGCGCGGGGTGATTCGAACCAGCGGGGAGAGCGTCTGCCCCGCGCACCGTCGAGGCGGCGAGGAGAAGCGAGAGTGACACGATCAGACGAGGATTGATCATATTTTGTTGGGGTTTTTGGTTTTGGGTTACGGGCCCTTTGCGCTTCCGTACAGATAATC
This sequence comes from Opitutales bacterium, assembly GCA_007280935.1. Classification (GTDB taxonomy): domain Bacteria; phylum Verrucomicrobiota; class Verrucomicrobiia; order Opitutales; family UBA953; genus UBA953. The sequence continues at coordinate 6,889 of QYQK01000013.1, read as the reverse complement.
TAATCCCGCTTATTAATAATGTTAAGCCATCAATTGTAACCTTTCGATGAACCAAAGGTTAAGCGAAGATTAACGGAAGATTAAGGCGCCAGCATGCGAGTTGATCGGTTAGATGCGTTCGCCGCAGGGCAAACCCAGGGGGGCACGATTTATCGTGCACTCCGCCCTAGGAGGGCGCGGCAAAGCCACGCCCCTACCCGCATCTACCGGGCGATATCGTTCCGACCAAGTACGGTGATACCGTGCCGGGACAAGACCGAGGCCGCCAACTCTTGCGCTTCCGTGCGCACCACCAGACCATGGCGACCGTTAGGGCGGAATAGGAACGGGTACACGTAATAAATATTAATCTCCGCTTTCAGCAGCACGGAGGTGACATCCTTCAACTGGGCTTCGGACTGCAATTCAATCGCCACAACGGGCACATCATCATGCGCAAAATTATGTTCGTTTAATACGGCTTCCGCGCGTTCCGGATAATCGACCACGATGCGGATGATTGTCGAATCCGTCGTGTCTATCAGACAAAGCGCCATGATGTGAACATCAGCGTCGCCGAGGGATTGCACGAGTTCGTTTAGCCGTCCGACCTTATTTTCAACAAAGATGGAGAACTGGCGGACTGCGCCGAGGTCAGGTTGATTGCTGGTTTCGATGCCCATCGAAAAACACTATGACACTTCCGTCCGCTTTCTCCAGCGCATTTAGATTGATTCAATTAATAAACCCCGAAACCTCGCCCCGTGCTCAGCCTTTTCGCCCTATTTATCGCCCAGACTCCGACACAGTTGCCCGAAACCGTCGTGGTCGAAACGCGACAAGCCGCGCCCATCGCGGACGCCTCCCCTTCCGTCAGCCGAATCAACGTCAGCGAGGCCACGGAAGCCGGCATTAATAGCATCAGCCGCTTGCTCTCGACGGTACCAGGCATCTTCGCCGCCGAGCAAACCGGCGAAGGGTCACAATCCTCCCTCTTCTTGCGTGGGACAAACTCCAGCCAATCCGCGGTGCTCCTTGACGGACGTCGCTTACCGCAAGGCTTTCTGAATGGCTACGAGACCGAGCGCTACCGCATCTTCGGTTTATCCTCGGTGCAAGTCCTGCGGGGTCCCTCGTCTTCGCTTTATGGCGCCAACGCGATCGGCGGCGTCATCGACCTGCGTCTTCCCCAACCCCTCATCGACAAACCTCATGCCGAGCTGGCGATCGAAGGCGGCTCCTACGGGCGAGCTTCGTTGGGTTTTAATTACGTCACGAATAACGCCCAGGGCGCAGGCGCAGCGACCCAAGGCACCGCCGTCACACTCACTACTTCGCACGACGATGGCTGGCGACCCAACGGGAAGCTCGACGCTTCGACGGCGCTCATCAAATCGGAATGGAAACTGAGCCCGCATCTTACCTTTGACCTCATCGGCTCTGCGGATCTCAGCAAAGCCCGCCTTCCCGGATCAGAGACCGCACCCACCTTGAAGGACTTTCAAAACGATGACGGCTGGATGCTTTCACCAGGGTTCCGCTATGAAGACAAGGACGTCCAAGCCGCCGCCTTCTGGTCGCACGGGGTCATGTCGATGAAAAGCTTCACCTTTGGCGCCACCCACCAAGGTTATGAACTCACCCATGATGAAATCACGGCCTTTGCCGACTGGAAGACGCGCGCCGATCTCATCTTGGGCGTAGGCACGACCTACGAATGCTCGCGCTACGACCAGCGCGTCTTGGAATTGAATACGACCCCGTACCCTTACGCCAAAGCCTGGGCTGACACCCATGAAAGCCTTGGCCTCTGGACGCATGCGGACTGGCAAGCCACTCCCTCCGACCGATTCAAGGCCGCCTTACGGCACGATACGTTCACCGATTTTGCCAGCAAGACTACCGGCGAATTCTCGGTCGCGCATAAGTTAAATAAAGAACTCACCTTGCACGCGAAATACGCCACCGCCTACCGGACGCCCGCGGGCGGCGAGCTCGTCTACGGCACCATCGGCGGAGTCACCCTACGACCCGAATCCAATCGAGGCATCGAAATTGGCCTCCGCCACGAGGACGCGCTCCCGAACGCGCTCTCATGGACCTTGGTCGCTTTTGAAAATCGCCTCACGGACTTGATCGACTTCACCAGCACCTACGAAGCCTACAACATCGCCCAAGCGCGCACGCGCGGGGTGGAACTCGGCCTCGAAGCTCGCCCCGCCAAAGGCCTGCGCTGCTTTGGCTCGGCCACCTACCTCGAGACCGAAGCCCTTTTGACTTACACTAGCCTAGACGGACGCCCGGTCCAGACCGGTGAAAGCCTGCTGGCCCGCCCACGCGTGAACCTTTCGGCCGGCGTTGAAATATTACCCAACGAAAATTGGACCTTTGGCGCCTCCTTTAATTACCTCAGGAGCCGGACGGACTTTGATTGGACCGCCTTTTCGCGCGCCGACCTACCCAATGCGATTTATTATAGAGCTTGGGTCCGACGCGCCCTCGGCGAGGCCAGCGAAGTGTCGCTACGCATCGAAAACATCTTTGGTGAAACCGCCCCGCCTAAAGCCCTCGGGTATGGCGCTCAGCCCCGTTCAGTTTATTTAGGGTTTACGCAGAAATTCTGAAGCCGCCACCAGGTTAGCCTACCCTGTCACAGGCAAGCCTAAGCCTTAACTGGACATCTTTATGCCCACGGCTGACTGGGCGAACCAATCCATTTGCCAACCATTCCCTTTTGGGCAAAGTCGGTTTCCCTTCGTATGAGCCGGTACTACTTCGCTTACGCCTCCAATTTAGACTCCTCGCAGATGGAGCGGCGTTGCCCCGATGCCCAATACCGCAGCAAGGCTCTTTTGACTAAACATCGGCTGGCCTTCACGCACCCGAGTTCGACTTGGGGCGGAGGCTCGGCGGATATCGTCGAAGATGAAACCTCACCCGGAGTCTGGGGCGGCGTGTATGAAATGAGCGCCAGTGATTGGGACCGGCTCAACGAAGCCGAAGGCAAACCTTACAAAAGGATCAAGGTCACGGTCCTCGAAGCTGGCGTCGAAGATTGCCCGCTCGAGTGCGAAGCATTCAAAGTCGTCGACCCCACTGGCCCGCACCTGCCCTCCAAACTTTATCACGAAAAAATCGTGCGTGGTGCCCTCGCTCGCGGCCTACCCGCTGGCTGGATCGCCTGGCTCCGCGGACTTTCCACCAAGGCCTGAAGTGGCCAAGCCCAAGCCACGGTGTTTCTGGTGTGGTGACGATCCGCTCTACGTCGCCTACCACGATAAAGAATGGGGCGTACCCGTTCGCGACGACCGCCGGCTTTTCGAGCAACTGATCCTCGAAGGCGCCCAAGCCGGATTATCTTGGCACACCGTGCTGAAGAAACGGGAAGCTTACCGGAAAGCCTTTGCGAACTTCGACGCCAAGAAAATCGCCAAATACAATAGCAAGAAGATTGATGCCCTGATGAAGAATGCGGGGATCATCCGCCATCGCGGTAAACTGGAATCCGTCGTACTTAATGCCCGCGTTTGCTTGGCCATGGCCAAGGAGCATGGAAGTTTTTCGCAATGGCTCTGGGCGCACGTTGACGGCAAACCCATCGTGCGCCGCTCGCGAAAACTCCTGACCATGACCTTGCTCTCTGTTACCATTTCGAAAGAACTTAAACGTCGCGGCATGAAATTCGTCGGACCCACCATCATTCAGGCTTACCTGCAGGCCGTCGGCGTCCTCGACGAACACCTCCCGGGGTGCTGGAAAGCCATCAAATAGAGTATGGGGCAAGGTAGGGGCGCCACTGCGTGGCGTCCGTTCGGCGAGGCACATTCAGCGAGCGAGGCAAGGTTATCCGACATGCTGACATATTTTCGCCCACGGACGCCACGCAGTGGCGCCCCTACCCGCATAAAGTTCCGGCTATTAAGCCCCACCCGTTGGCCGCCCTGCGACGGCAGCCTTTATCGCCCATCCGACCTCTTTCATCTTCAGAGGGAACCTCCTGCCCGGATATCGCTCCTATACGATGGACAGCGAGGGGAGGGATAATCAATTCTCACACCTCCCCCCGATTACCCCCCTATTTCCCATCCCATGAACTCACTGACTCGCACCAGCTTCTTGCTCTTGCTCGGATCCTTCGCCCTCCTGGGTGCCGAAAATCCGAATAAGACCGTCAAGGTTCCGACCCCCGCCGAAAAATATGAAGGCATGGACTACGGCCGCTTCCTGACAGCCTCCATCGACAATACCGAAGGCAAGAGCCCGTTTGAGCAAAAAGGCTGTGCCGCCAACAAGGCCATCCTCGTCAATCTGGGAGATCGCGAAGCGGGTTACGCCTTCGACACCGAAACTTTACGGGGAGCCGGCGCATGGCTCGGCGGCTGGATGAAATTAAAAGGCGTCGCCTTTGACGGCAAGCATGGCCCGAACCCCGGACCCGCCGTGGGTGCGAAGATTTATTTCGAGACCAATCCCGGACCAGGTTGGAGCAAGAACGGCAGCTTTGCCGAAACGCGCACCCTACCCAAAGGCCCGGATGGCGTCATGTCCAAGATTCACCTCGGCCCGCTCCCGCTTGACCATGCCAAATATCAAGGCCTCTACCTTCACGGCGATCGCGTCGTCTTCGCTTATTCGGTAGGCGGAGCTAATATCTTAGAAAGCGCTGAACTGGAGAAAGTCGGCGACCAGCAAGTCTTGAGCCGTAGCTTCACCGTCATCAGCGGCGAACTCGACGCCTCCGTGCACGTACTCGACCTTCCCTATGGCGGAAAAACCTCCCTCGATGGTCAAAACGCTAAAGTGACCCTCGAGCAGCCCCTGCCACCGGCGCCACCGGCGCCGAAAGTCGCGAAGAAAAAAGCGAGTGATAAACCCACTCCGCCTGCTACTCCTGTCGCCCCCATCAAGCCAGCCGATGAATTCACCGTGGTCCGCGCAAGCCATGGTACGCTTCATGATAACAACGGCTTCCTCTCGTTGAAATTAAAAGTCGCGGCCGGTACTTCATTCAAGATTTCCTTCGCCCATGGCGCACCGCAAAACGTCGCCGCCCTGACCAAGGCCGCTAATAGTGTCAGCTCTGCGAAAGATCTGCGTGAGTTCACCAAGGGTGGCCCCGCCCACTGGACCCAGACCGTTGAGACCGAAGGCACCCTCGGAGAAATCGACCAAGCCAAACAAGCTGAAGCCATCAAAAGCCAAATCGAGGGCGAAGCCGACGCCACAGCCAAACAAGCCTTGACCGACAAGCTCGCTGAAATCCTTAACGCCCCATACCTCGTCGACAACCTTAACGTCCCCGCAGAAAATCCTTACAAATCCTGGATTCGCGTCGGCGCCATCGACTTCTTCAAGGACGGTCGCATCGCCTTCTCTACCTGGAGCGGCGACGTCTGGGTCGGAAAATTCTCCGATGATAAGCTGAGCAAAGTCACCTGGCGCCGCTACGCCACCGGCATCTTCCACGGCTTGGGCATCACCATCGTTAACGACGTCATCTACGTCCTCGGACGCGATCAGATCACCCGGTTGCGCGATCTAAATGGCGACGGCGAAGCGGACTTCTACGAAAACTTTAATAATGACGTCCAAGTCACCTCGAACTTCCACGAATTCACCTTCGACTTACAGCGCGACAGTCAGGGCAATTTCTACTTCCTCAAAGGCGGACCGGTGAATCCAGGAGGTCGCGGCTGGGGCCCTCTCAGCGCGCACCACGGCTCCATCTTTAAAGTGTCGGCTGATGGGAAGAAATTTGAAGTCCACGCCACGGGTATCCGGGCCCCGAACGGCATGGGCGTCGGACCGAACGATGAAATCTCGAATGGCGACAACCAAGGCACCTGGGTGCCTGCGGACTACATCCATTTCTCCAAGCCCGGCGATTTCATCGAAGTACCCGATCTCTCCCATCGCGACCCCGCGCCGACGAAATACAGCCCGCACCTTTGCTGGATTCCCTACGATATCGACAATTCCAACGGCGGGCAGACTTGGGTCACCAGCAAGAAGTGGGGTCCCTTCGAAGGCCGCATGCTTTACCTTTCCTACGGCAAATCTTCGCTCTTCGGCGTATTGCAAGAGCGGGTCGGCGACATCGCCCAAGGCGGCGTGGTCAAGTTCCCTTTAAAGTTCACGACGGGCATCATGCGCGGCCGCTTCAGTCCGCTCGACGGCCAGCTCTATTGCTCTGGCCTCAAAGGCTGGCAGACCAACGGGGTGAAAGATGGCGCAATCCATCGCGTGCGCTACACAGGTAAATCCGTAACCATGCAAGACCGCCTGCACGTCACAAAAGAAGGCATCACCATCGGCTTCACGGGCGCGCTCGATAAAAAAGTCGCTGGCGATCTACAGAACTATTCCATCGAGCAATACAACTACCTCTGGTCGAGCGCCTACGGCTCAGATAACTATAAGGTCAGCACGCCGAGCGAAAAAGGCACGGACCCGGTGGCGATTAAATCCGTCAAGGTCTCCGACGATGGTATGACCGTCTTCCTTGAAGTGCCAGGCCTGAAACCCGTCGAGCAAATGCGCATCAAGATGAACCTAAAGGCCGTCGACGGTTCGCGGGTTCCCGACGAAGTCGCCCACACCATCAACGTGGTAGCCGAAAAACAGGGCACCGACTACAAGAGCTTCGCCAAATAAGGTTTAAACCCTATCGATAAAAGGCCCGGATTATCCGGGCCTTTTTGTTGGACGCTTGCCAAAGACCCGTAAACTGACGCAATCAGACCCGACCAGACATCATGTTTCTCCGTCGTTTATTTTCTCTCTTTACGCTGAGCGTATCATTGGGCCTCTCCGCTCAAACCAGCACGGCAGGCTTGGCCGTCACATTTACTGCAGGCGACCAGACCGATCAGCGCGTCGATCGGCTTCTTTCCCTTTACGTGCCCGCCGG